>DASXTE010000210.1:0-5949 GCA_036505595.1 Pyrinomonadaceae bacterium | reverse complement strand
GAAGAAGTCGTGGCGCAGGTTTGGTGCCGCGTGCTGAAACTTTCGCGCGCCGGCATCCACGACAATTTCTTCGAACTGGGTGGCCACTCGTTGCTGGCCGCGCGCGTTTTCTCTGAGCTGCAAAGAACTCTCGACATCGAGTTGAGTCTGGTTGACATCTTCAAAGCCCCGACGGTCGCTGAACTAGCCGAGATCGTCTGCGAACGCCAGGCCGCCAAGCGCCAAAAAGACGAGCTGATGTTGCTGCTCTCAGAACTCGACGAGCTATCGGAAGAGGAAGCCCACCGCCGTTTGAGCGAAGAAATGTCTACGGTTGCGCTCGCCGGTTAATCATGTCGAAATCGCTCCCGCGTTGAAACCCACAATCCCATTGCCAAGCTTTCAGCGCTAGAGCCGCTTTTCACGGAAAACTGCCCTAATTTGGCCTTTCTAATACTGTGAACCAAGTCCATATGGGAGTGCCGACCGCAGAAAACAGGCTCAAGCAACAGCTCGCCGCGCTGTCGCCCGCCAAGCGCGCGCTGCTTGAGCTAAAGCTAATGAAACGCAGCAGCAGCCAGCTGTCCGCCAAACCAAAAATTCCGCGTCGCGCCGAACGCGGCGCCGCCCCGCTATCGCACAACCAGCAGGGGCTTTGGGTCCTCAGCCAACTGATGCCGGATTCGTGGCTGTACCAGATTCCGAAGGCGGTGCGGCTGACCGGCAAACTGAAAGTCGAAGCTCTTCGCGAAACGCTCAACGCAGTGGTGGCGCGTCACGAAGCGCTGCGCACAACATTTCAAACAGTTGACGGAAAGCCGATGCAGGTCATCGCTGAGTCGCTGTTGCTGGAAACGCCGTTGATCGATTTATGCGATCTACCCGAGACCGGGCGCGAAGAAGAAGCAAGACGAATTCTGACGTCCGAAGGTCGCTGTCCGTTCAATCTCGCTGAAGGACCGCTCATTCGCAGTCTGCTGCTCAGGCTGACTGAAGAAGAGCACATTCTGCTGGTCACAACTCATCACATCGTGACCGACGGCTGGTCGATGGGAATCTTCGATCGCGAGCTGATGGAAATGTACGAAGCATTCGCGGCCGGTCGCGAACCGGCCTTGCCAGAGTTATCGATTCAGTACGCCGACTACGCCGTCTGGCACCGCCAATGGTTCGAAGGATCGGTCTACGAGTCACAGCGCGATTATTGGAAGAAGCAGTTTGCGACGTTGGCGCCGGTGCTCGAGTTGCCGACAGATCATCCACGTTCAAATCTGCATGCGTATCGCGCCTATCGCGGAGCAACGAAGATGCTGACGTTGTCGCGCGCGTTGACGAAACAGATCAATGAACTGTGCCGGCACAACGAAGTCACGCCGTTCATGGCGCTGCTTGCCGCATTCGAAGTCTTGCTGCATCGCTATACCGGTGAAGAAGACATCGTAGTCGGTTCGCCGATCGCCGGCCGTTGCCTGGCCGAGACGGAACCGCTCATCGGATTGTTCATTAACGTGCTGGCGCTGCGCGTGAACGCCTCGGGCGATCCGACGTTTCAGGAACTCCTCAATCGGGTGAAAGAGACAGCCCTCGGCGCTTACGCGCATCAGGATTTTCCGTTCGAGACGTTAGTTAAAGAGCTGCAACCTGATCGGGCGCTCACGCACAACCCGATTTTTCAGGCGATGTTCGTTTTGCAGAACGAGCCACTTCCGCCACTTGAATTCGGCGGCCTGAAATCCAGCCACGTGCAGGTTGATAACGTCACCACCAATTTCGATCTCACGCTCGACATCACGGAACGCGACCAGCAGTTCTTCATCAAGTTCGAGTGTAACGCCGATCTGTTTGAAGAAGAAACGATCACCCGAATGATGGGACACTTTGAAACTCTGCTTGCCGGCATTGTTGAAAACCAGCAGCAGAAAATTTCAGAACTCCCGCTGCTCACAGATGCAGAACGCAAGCAGTTGCTGAGCGATTGGACAAGTACCAAGACGGATTATCCCGCCGACAAATGCGCGCATGAATTATTCGATGAGCAGGCCCAGCGCACGCCCAACGCGACTGCCGTCGTCTTCGACGACGAGCATCTCACCTACAGCGAGCTTAACCGGCGGGCAAACCAGCTAGCCAACTACCTGCGCACGCTGGGAGTTGGCCCTGACACGATGGTTGGTGTCCACCTGGAAAGGTCAGCGAAACTCATCGTAGCGCTGCTTGGAATCGTTAAGGCGGGCGGCGCGTATCTGCCACTCGACCTGGCTTATCCGAAAGAACGTATGGCGTTCATGCTCGCCGATGCCAAGGCGCCCGTGTTGTTGACAGAGAAAAATCTGATCGCCGACGCGCCGCAAACCGATGGTACGACGATTTGCCTAGATGATAGCTGGGAATCGATCAGTTCATTCAGCGAGCAGGCACCTGCGAATCTCGCGACGGCCGAGAATCTGATTTACGTCATCTACACTTCGGGCTCGACGGGAACGCCAAAAGGTGTGGCGGTGACGCATCGAGCCGTCAACCGTCTGATCTTCAACACGAATTATGTCGAGATAACGCCGGCCGATCGGATCGCGCAGGCATCGAACGCATCGTTTGATGCGGCCACGTTCGAGATTTGGGGAGCGCTGCTGCATGGCGCCCAGCTTATCGGCATTCCCAGAGAGATTACGTTGTCGCCACGACGCTTTGCTGAAGCGATCAGGCAGCGTCAAATCTCGATGATGTTTTTGACAACCGCGCTCTTTAACCAAATCGCGCGCGACGTACCAGATGCATTTGCCACCATGCGCCAGTTGATGTTTGGCGGTGAAGCGGTAGATGCAGCTTGCGTCCGAGAGATCCTGACGCACGGACCGCCGCAGCGTCTGGTGCATGTATACGGCCCGACAGAGAGCACTACCTTCGCAACCGCGCATTTAATCGAGGCGGTGCCGCCAGCCGCCACCACAATCACCATCGGTCGCGCGATCTCCAATACTCAAACCTACGTTCTTGACGCGCACTTAAACCCAGTTCCGATCGGCGTACCGGGCGATCTGTATCTTGGTGGCGACGGACTTGGTCGTGGTTATCTCAACCGCGACGAACTAACGGCAGAGAAGTTTATTGCGCATCCGTGGGCCCGCGGCGAGCGGTTATACAAAACCGGCGACGTGGCGCGTTACCTCCACGACGGAAACATTGAATTTGTCGGCCGCAAAGATCATCAGGTTAAGATTCGCGGTTTTCGAATAGAGCTCGGAGAGATTGAAGCCGCATTGGGCGAGCATCCCGGCGTCGCCGAATGCGTCGTCACAGTGGCGATAGGCGAATGCGGGGATAAACGATTGGTTGCCCATTTCGTCCCGGTTAATGGCGACACGAACGTCGCGGAGTTTCGCGATTTCCTTTGCCACAAGTTGCCCGGCTACATGATACCCGCCGCATTTGTACGTCTGGCTTCTATGCCGCTGTCGCCAAATGGAAAAATTGAACGCCGTGCTTTGCCCGCGCCTGAAGCAACCGATACCGCCGTGACCTCAAAGTTTGTTGCGCCGGGCGACGAGCTCGAACTCAAGCTCACCAAAATCTGGGAAAAAGTTTTGCCGGTCAGCCCCATTGGCGTCAATGATAACTTTTTCGACCTCGGTGGTCATTCGTTGTTGGCAGTTCACCTGTTCGCGCTGATCGAAAAAGCTTTCGGCCGCAATCTCCCGTTGGCGACTTTGTTTCAGGCGCCGACGGTGAAGCAGCTTGCGCGCGTTCTGCGCGACGAAGGCTGGCCCGCGCCCTGGTCGTCGCTCGTGATGATTCAAAGCGGCGGCACGCGACGCCCTTTCTTCTGCGTCCACGCCGTGGGCGGAAATGTTTTGGAGTACCACGACCTGGCGCGAAATCTCGGTCCCGATCAGCCGTTCTATGGATTTCAGGCGAAAGGGCTCGATGGAAAAACGGAGCCGCACACAAGCATCCGTGAGATGGCCGCGCACTACATCAACGAGATGCGCGAAGTTCAGCCGGAAGGGCCGTATCTAATCGGCGGCAGATCATCCGGCGGTTGCATTGCGTTCGAAATGGCTTGCCAATTGAAAGCCGCCGGGCAGGAGGTTGCGTTGCTTGCTTTGCTCGACGCTTACCCCGCTGGTTACTTCAAACTGTTGCCGCGCGGAAACACTTTCGCTGGAAGAAGGCAGCGCCAACTCCAACGTGTGAAGGCGCACTTGAACAATCTGCAACAGCTAAGATTTTCGGAACAAGCTGCGTACATCGCGCGCAAGCTCGAGTACGCGCCAGCCAAGCTCAAACATAAAGCCTATCGTTACACTTACAAACTATATCAACGTGTGGGCCGGCCGCTGCCGCCGGTGCTGCGGAACATCGAAGAACTGACGTTCATGGCGTGTCGCGAATACGTGCCGCAAACGTATCCCGGCCGTGCCACGTTGTTCTCGGCTACGGACATGACGGCGTCGTACGACGTTGAAGATGGCTGGCGTCAGCTCGTCGTTGAACTCGATGTGCACGAGGTTCCCGGCGATCATGGCGACATTATCAGAGAGCCGAACGTGCGGTTGCTGGCTGAGAAGCTGCGGCATTGTATGGACGCGGCGCAACCACCTCGCTCGCTTGAATCAAATCCAATTTATGCAGAACCTGAATCAGAGGACCCTACCAAAGCCGCCGATGAGCATTGGTCTCAATCGGGGGCCGAAACATACGTCACAGGAGTTGCTCTCGGCGAATTGCGCGCATCGGTTGTTTGAGGCGCAGGCGGAAAGCGCGCCTGACACGATCGCCGTGGTCTGCGGTGACGCGCAGCTCACTTATCGCGAACTAAACGACCGCGCGAATCAGCTTGCGCACGAGTTAGTGCGATTGGGTGTTCGTCCAGATTCGCTCGTTGGCATTTGCCTCGATCGTTCGCCACGGATGGTGATCGCACTGTTGGCGGTGCTGAAGGCCGGCGGCGCTTACGTTCCTCTCGACCCGTCATATCCGCAAGAGCGCATCGAGTTCATGTTACGCGATGCGGGCGTCACCGTGTTGTTAACGCAATCGGAGTTGATGGACACGTTGCCCAGTTACGATGGGCCGCAACTGTGTCTCGACACCGATTGCGAGGCGATTGAAAAGAACTCGCGCGAGAATCTCACGATCGAAATTGCGTCCGAAAATCTTGCGTACGTCATTTACACGTCGGGTTCTACGGGACAACCGAAGGGCGCGATGATTACGCATCGCGGTCTCGCGAATTATTTGCGCTGGGCGACTGAAGCGTACGACGTGGCGAATGGCTGCGGCGCGCCGGTCCATTCTTCGATTTCATTCGACCTGACCGTGACCAGCCTGTTCACGCCGCTGCTGGCCGGCCGCAGCGTATTTCTCGTGCCTGATGGTATCGAGGCGTTGGCCGAAGCATTGTTGGCGCGCACCAATTACAGCCTGGTCAAAATCACGCCCGCGCATTTGCGCGCGCTCGCCGAGTTGTTGCCACCTGGCGAAGTCGCCGGTCGCGTCCGCGCGCTGATTATCGGCGGGGAAGCCTTGCACTTCGAAGGTCTGAGGTTCTGGCGTGAGTACGCGTCCGCGACGCGCCTGATCAATGAGTACGGCCCGACGGAAACTGTTGTCGGCTGTTGCGTGTACGAAGTCACAGGGGACGATCCGCAGGCGGGGCCGGTGCCGATTGGTCGCGCGATAGCGAATACGCAACTGCACGTCTTAGATGAAAACATGCAGCCGGTGGCCGCGGGTGAAACGGGTGAGCTTTTCATTGGCGGCGCCGGCGTCGCGCGCGGCTATCTCAATCGGCCGGATCTGACGCAGGCGCGCTTCGTTGCTGATGCTTTCGGAACGATGTACCGCAGCGGTGACTTAGCGCGCTCGATGCCTGATGGAAATCTTGAATACCTCGGCCGCGTTGACGATCAGGTGAAGATTCGCGGCTACCGCATCGAGTTAGGCGAAATCGAAACCGCGCTCAGGCAGCAC
>DASXTE010000209.1:0-8660 GCA_036505595.1 Pyrinomonadaceae bacterium | reverse complement strand
CAATAAATTGCGCGATTCCGGCATCATGGCCAGCCTGTTCATCGATCCCGATCCGGAACAGATTGAAGCGGCCCGTGAGGTTAACGCACAACAGGTAGAACTGTGCACGGCAGCTTACGCGGAAGCGACACTCGGCGCGTCAGGCATACACGGAGAAGGCGCCGCCCGCGCGAATCATGAATTGCGCCGCTTGCGCGAAGGCGCAGCGCTGGCGGCTCAATACGGACTACACGTCGCAGCGGGACACGGACTGACCACCCGAAACGTCGGGGCAGTTGCGCGCATCGCTGAAGTATCCGAATTCAACATCGGACATCACATTGTTTCGCGCGCGGTGTTTGTTGGATTAGATCGAGCTGTGCGGGAAATGCTTGAGGCGATCAGTCGATAACAGTCAGTACCATCCGCGTGAGCGGATGGGTCAAACAGTCAATTAAGTGAACTCTTTATCCCACCTGCTGACGCAGGTGGTACTGACCTTCTAGCGTCCAGAGGAAGCCAATTGCAATCTCACCATTGAACGTTCCAGTTTAGCGCGGGCCTTTTCGAAATCTTCTTCAGTTCCGCTCCATGAACTCAATTGCTTTTCCGTGTGTTCGCGTGAGAGCCGTGCGCGAGCGGCGTTGATCTCTTCCGGACGTTCGGCGATTTCGGCGAGCACTGAGACGCGATCGTCACTCACTTCGATGAAGCCGCCGGAAACGTGGAGTTGATGAGTCGTGCCGTCCTGACTGTATGACAGGACGCCCGTCTTCAGTTCGGCGATGAGCGCGGCGTGTCCCGGCAGAATCTGCATCTCGCCCGCGCGTCCCGGGACAGTGACAGAGCTTACCTGTTCCGACAGCACGCGGCGTTCCGGAGTGACGACTTCGAGTTGGAGTTGATCGGCCATTTGTCAGAACCACCTGCGGTAGCGGGTGGGCCAGAGCGTACGATTGCGTAAAAGTTAGGCCCGCCCGCTACCGCAGGCGGTTCTGACCTATTCTTGGTACTGCTTCCCGGCTTCCACTGCTTCCTCGATCGTGCCGACCATGTAAAACGCCTGCTCGGGCAGTTCGTCGTGCTTGCCTTCGATGATCTCTTTGAAGCCTTTGATCGTGTCTTCGAGCTTCACGTATTTGCCTTCGCGGCCGGTGAACTGCGAAGCCACATGGAACGGCTGCGAGAAGAATTTCTGAATCTTGCGCGCGCGCGAAACCACGAGCTTGTCTTCGTCCGACAATTCGTCGAGACCCAGAATCGCGATGATGTCCTGCAGATCTTTGTAGCGCTGAAGAAGTTGTTTGACCTGCATCGTCGTGTTGTAGTGATCCTCTCCGACGATGCGCGGATCGAGAATGCGCGAAGACGATGCCAGCGGATCGACCGCCGGATAAATTCCCAGCTCGACGATCTGTCGCGACAGGGCGGTTACCGCATCGAGGTGCGCGAAGGTCGTCGCCGGCGCCGGGTCGGTGTAATCGTCCGCCGGCACGTAAACCGCCTGAATCGAAGTGATCGATCCAGTCTTTGTCGAAGTGATGCGCTCCTGCATCTCGCCCATCTCAGTCGCCAGGTTCGGCTGATAGCCTACGGCTGAAGGCATGCGCCCGAGCAGCGCCGAAACTTCTGAACCAGCTTGTGTGAATCGAAAAATGTTGTCGATGAAGAGCAGCACATCCAAACCTTGATCGCGGAAGTATTCAGCGACCGTCAGACCAGAGAGCGCCACGCGCAGACGCGCCCCCGGCGGTTCAGTCATCTGACCGTAAATCAGAGCAACCTTTGATTTGGCGATCGCGTGCATATCAACCTTGGTCATGTCGAAAGCGCCGGTGTCGTGCAGATTCTTATTGAATGTCTCGCCGAACTGGATAACTTCGGACTCGACCATTTCGCGCAAGAGGTCGTTTCCTTCGCGCGTCCGTTCACCGACACCGGCGAACACGGAAAAGCCGGAACGTGCTTTCGCGATGTTATTGATGAGTTCCATCACGATGACGGTTTTGCCGACGCCCGCGCCGCCGAACAGACCAATTTTGCCGCCGCGGAGAAACGGCTGAATCAGATCGATGACCTTGATTCCTGTCTCGAACATCTGGAGTTCAGTTGACTGTTCTTCGAAGGTCGGCGCGTGACGATGAATCGGATAGCGCTGTTGGTGCGGGATGTCGCCGAGGTTGTCAACCGGGTCACCAATAACATTCATGATGCGCCCAAGCGTGCCCTCGCCAACCGGCACCGTAATCGGACCGCCGGTGTCAGTGGCTTTCATGCCGCGCACCATGCCGTCCGTCGGCAACATGGACACCGCGCGCACGCGGCCTTCTCCGAGGTGCTGCTGCACTTCGGCAATTACATCGATCGGATCGGGAACTTCAAAACCGTCGGAGGTGATGCGCAGGGCCTGATAAATCGGCGGCAGATAACTCTCGGAAAACTCGACGTCGACCACCGGGCCGATAATTTGCACGACTTTTCCGACGTGTCCGTTCGCGCTGGTTCCATTGGGCGTAGCCATATTTCTTTCAGTCAACTCCTTCGATTGAAAGCAGAAGCCTTACAGATAAGAACTGGAAGGATTTTAAAGACCGAGAAGATAACATAGCGTTAAGCGCAATCGCAAAGCGCTCATTAATGTATATTAGTGTCCATGACCGACGAGACATTGCTGGCTGAAATTCAGAAGGCAGATGAAGTAAACATACCCGTTAGCATAGACCTGCTAAAGAAATATGGGATTTATGACTTGTACGAGAAAGCCGTTCCGCACTTATTGGGCGGCTTGCTCCCTGCGTTACAAGCGACGACACCGCCGGGGTATTTCCCTTTCACTCGCAAGACCGATGCGGGCTTGGAAATTCCTACATATGATTTCGTGCTGCGGTTGTTTATGCTTCAATCGGCTCGCGAGCAGTACGTTTTCGCTGCCGGCCATTTGTTAAGAGGTCATCTGTCTCAAATCCCCGGGCGTCTTAGCCATCGAGAGTGCCGGCATTGCATATCTCTCAAAATCGAAGCCAGAGCTAGGCGAAGTGTTTATGTCCGGAGACGCCAAGAAACTTCGCAACGCTACAGCCACTAAGGCGATTCTCCCAGCGGACGACCCCATCACGGCACCTTTGGTCGGCAGTATGGAATTCGCGAATAGCCTTACTCATGCCAATTTTGTTTCGTTCGCGAACCGGGCGGGGCATTCCATGAGCATGACCGGTACGAAATGGTCGATCTCGATAGGCTTAGACTTCTATCGAACGGATCTTGGCAGTTTCATAAGAATGTCGTTATGGTTCTTGCGAGTGATGGAGCGCGTTTTAAGGGTTTTGGCCGCAAGCTTCAACCTGGCAGATTGCGATTGGACTAACGATCTCCAAAAGCTGCGTGCGTATCTTGACCAACTGTACAAAGAGCTCGACGCAATAGCGAACCCGCTGCATCAGAACTCGTAACGCATTCGAGTCCGCGGAGCGGACGTTGTGAAAATAGCCCAGCGCTTCAGCGCTGGGAATGCAATGCACGGTGATTGGAGTCCGTGGAACGGACGGCTGAAATCATCGGAACACATAACGCCGGTCGTATTCGACTCCATACCGATCAAGAAACTCGATAAACTCTTCTTCGAAAGTGCGCTTTCGATGATGTTCCTTTTGATTGTTGATGTATTTGATAACGCTGGTTAGCTGCGACGCACCAACCGTAAATGCTCCGTAGCCCTCCTGCCACGAGAACTTTCGATACTTCGGAAATTTGTCATGAATCCATTTCGATGATCCGCCTTTAATCAACTGAATCGCCTTTGACATGCTCAATGTTGCTGGCAAAGATAGAAGCGTGTGCACGTGATCGGTGGTGCCGCCAATTCTCCAGAGCTTTCATGCCATTTTCTCTGGCTATTCCGCCCATGTATGGCCAAAGGCGCGATTCGAGTTCTTCGTCGATGAACGGAAATCTTTCCTTGGTACTGAAGATGTAATGGACCAGATTGCTCACGTAAGAGTGCGGCATTACGGATTCTCCTTCTCAGTCGTCCGCTTCGCGGACTATTTCGTTTGTTCTTCAAAGGATCCCAGCGATAAATCGCTGGGCTATTTTCACGTCGTCCGCTTCGCGGACTCATTTGATGGCCGCGCAAGGCAAGGTAACGCCTTTTCGGCCATTTGAATACGTAACGATCTTTGCAACCTGAATAGCCCGAATTCCTGAAACCTTACTTGTTCTATTGTCGTAGTACAATGCGGCACGGGCAATGTTCCACATAGACACCAAACATCCGACTCCGCTTTACCACCAGCTCGAGCGCTCGATTAAGTTCGCGATCGCTACGGGAAAGCTGCGCATCGGCGAACAGCTTCCGACCGTGCGGCAATTGGCGGTGGACTTGAAAATCAACGCCAACACGGTGGCAAAAGTTTACGCCGAGCTGGAGCGCCTCGGTGTTTTGGAGACGCGCCGCGGCGTCGGCACGTTTGTGCAGGAGCATGCGGCGGACGCGGCTTTGAACCGACGCGATCGCGAGCGGCATTTGCGCGAGCTGGCGGATCATTTCATCGCGGAGACGCACTCGCGCGGATTTTCACTTGACGAAGTAATCGAGCACTTGCAGAGCAGGCGGCGCAAGCGTAGCGCAAATTGATAATTTGCGAGGGTTCGCAAGTCAGTAACTTGCGCTACAGAGCGCAACAAGGAGAAGGAAGACATGGCTAACATTCAACTCGTTGATAATCGCAGCAACCTGCCGTCGCCGACGGCGCGGGTTAATTTTGTGCAAGCGGTTGCGTTTCTGGCGCCCCTGGCATTAGGTGCGCTCGCCACGCTGATGACCTTTAACCCCGCCGGCGTCATCGTCGGGGTACTGCTCGGTTTGCTGCTGGCACAGTCACCGAAGATCGCACGACAGTGGGAACGCGCCGTCGTGCTTCGCCTGGGCAAGTTTATCGGATTGCGTGGGCCGGGGCTTTTTTGGATCATTCCGTTCGTTGACAGTATTTCCACCTGGATCGATCAGCGCGTGATTACGACTGCCTTTGCGGCGGAAGAAACCCTGACCAGCGACACGGTGCCGGTAAACGTGGACGCGGTGCTGTTCTGGGTGGTTTACGATCCGGAAAAAGCTGCGCTTGAAGTGCAGAACTATCCGCAGGCGGTGAGCTGGGCCGCGCAGACAGCTTTGCGCGACATCATCGGCCGCACCTCTTTGAGCGATTTGCTCCGCGGTCGCGAGCGTATTGAAGACGAATTGCAGAAATTGATCGACGAGCGATCGAATCCCTGGGGCGTGACTGTGCAATCAGTCGAGATGCGCGATGTGATTATTCCCGCAGCCTTGCAGGATGCTATGTCGCGCGAGGCCCAAGCCGCGCGCGAAAAAGCCGCGCGCGTGATCCTGGCGCAAGCTGAAGTCGAAATTGCGAACCAGTTCAGTAAAGCCGCTGAGTCTTATCGCGACAATCCGACGGCCTTGCACCTGCGCGCGATGAACATGCTGTACGAAGGCTTGAAAGAGAAAGGCGCGCTGATGCTGGTGCCAAGCAGCGCAGTTGAATCGATGGGCATGGGTGGGCTGATTGGAGCAGCGGCGCTGCGGCAGCAGAAATTGACGGGCAGTGAGGAGCCGGTGGAGTAAGGATCGAATTTGACATTTGGCATCTGAGATTTGTCATTTGGTCATTGGCCTTCATCAGCAGGCGAATGCAGTGTTTTCAATTCACCAATGACAGATGTCAAATGCCAAATGTCAAATAATTACTCCTCCGGATCAATCTTAATCTTCATCGATCGCAGAATGCGCAAATCCTCTTCGGTCAAGTCCAACGATCCGCTGGGCTGCTCGCGGCCATCTTCGCTCTGCGGCCGCAGACCAATCTCCAGTTTCAGGGTCAGCTCCATGTCGAAACCTGCTTCGCGCAGGCGCTCGATGGCGGCGGCAACGCTTGGCGATTCCTGCACCGATTCGTTTATGGCTGTGCCGACTCGTTCAGCAAGTTCTTTTACGTAATCGTCAAGTTCCAAAACACACCTCTCAAGATTTAGACCGTCTGCGCTTCGGCAAAGGCGCCTTCGGATAATGCGACACGCAGGTGTTTCGTCAACACCTCCGGTGACAGTTTCGAAGCGGCAAGCGCTCCACTCCGATCTGAGAATTTGATGGCCGACGCCAATTCAGTTCCATCGACGCGCCATCGAGCGTTCTGGTCTTGCTCGATTTCATTTAGCTCGCGCACGAATGAAGTGAAATCACGCCGCTCGATCCGCGGCCGCACAACGGTCTCAGCCCATGAATAATAAGGATAATCGATGCGATACGACCAGCCATCATTCAGCGGCGTCGCAATAAGGAAAAGCTCGCCGTGTGCGTGATGCGAGATCGCCGTAAAGGGAGCCGCGTGTTGCTTTGGATTGAAACCAGCGGGGCCAAACACGTTCGCAGCAAGAGTCACGAGCGAGAGTCTTGCGTCAGCGATCTCTTCGACCCGCGATTCACCTTTGGCAAAGCTCTCGAGAGCGCGCTCGATTCGTGCCCACGATGCGCGCCACAGCGGTTCGTATTCATCGGTCTGCGTGATAACGCGTTCGACGTGTGGAAGTACTAATTCATAAGCCCGCTCTTCATCGGTCACGGGCTCACCAGCGAGTTGCGCGGCCAGCGGCGATCCTGATTTGTCGGTCGGCGAGTCCGAACCCTGAATGACGATGCTCGCGCGCACGCCGTCCGTGCTGCTGAACTCGGAAAAATCGCCGGCTTCCGCCGCCGCGATCAATCTGTCGCGCAGTTCGAGCGCGCGCTCTGGGTTTAGCATGGTCCACACCGACAGCACGCCGTCAGTATCGAAGTGGTTGTTCGTGACGAGATCGATTCCCTGAGTCAGCGCATCGCGATTCGGCGCGGCCGCAACGTTCAGAGCAATCTCAGTCGACGTGTCCGCCTTCACTGAGGCCGGCGTTTCATTTCCGTTCCAGTGCGAAAAGTGAATCGCATTGTCGACGGTGCCGTCGACAGAAAGCTTCGGCACGTCGGCGATGGCGTCGCTGTAGAATTCGAATCTCATTTTTCACCTCAGAACACGGACGTTGCCTGGCAGAATTATTATCACACATTCGACCTCGCCGATCTGCGGGCGGATTTCGTAACGGCGCTAGTTTTGTGCCTACAGGCAGAGTCATCGTTGGAGCATCAAAGTTAACAGCCTGGCGCGTAGCTACTGCGAACGCCTGAAGTTGCTGATCAAAACGACGTCACTCGTCTGCGTGCCGCGCGACAGCGCAACTTGTTTACCGTCGCGCGACAAATCGAAGCTGAAGATGCGTTCCGACGCAAAGCTAGTCAATTGTTTGGGCGCCGAGCCGTCAAGCGGTTGCTCCCAAAAGTTTGCAACGCCGCTCCGGGTAACGGCGTAAACAATGGCGCGTCCGTCTGCCGTCCAGCGGTAGACACCGTTGGTTGCGCTCGGCTGCGCGAATGTCTTGATCGGTTGTCCGCCTTCGCTCGGAAGTATCGCCAACTTCGCCTGCGCCCTAGGTTGTTCCAGATACCAGCAGAGGATCTCTGTTCCATCAGGTGAAAACACCGGATCTTCCGAAGCTTTATCCGTCAGTTGCACCGGCTGACCGCCATCGATTCCTACTTTCCAAACACTGCACTTATTCAGGCACGACATAAACACCACCCATCGGCCATCGGGCGAAATGTTCGGAAACTCATCCCAACGGTCAAAGGTCAGCTGCTTTACGTTCGACCCGTCGGCGTCCATTCGCCAGATATGGTGTGTGCCGGTGCGATTCGACATGAAAACTATGTAGCGCCCGTCGGGCGAGACCGCAGGCGCGATGTTGTCACCTGTATCAGCAGTAAGCTGTTTCCGTGCGCCGCTGACCGGATCATGCAGATAAAGATCGCCGCCGGTAGGCGTCTTGACCGGATAGACGAGCCTTCCATCGGGCGTGAAAGCCGGCCCACCCACCAAATTGCGGCCCGTTGTAATTTGCTTCGCTTGAGATGCATCGAAGGCCGGCATTACCCAGATGTTGTCATCCGACTCTGTCATGACGGCGGCGATCGAATCATGGTCAGTGGTGGAGCTAATCGTCAGGTAAGAATTCAAATCATTCGTGAGCTTCGTCGCTGCGCCCGACGGAAAAGAGATCTGCCAGATACTAAAAGGATCGCCGTCTCGCTCCTCGGTTGTCGCAAGAATCGTGTTCGCATCGAACCAGGCAATTTGTTTGACCATGAACCATCGGCGCTCAGTCAGAAATTTTACTTCGCCGCTAGCCACTGAAACCGTCGCCACGCTCATAGAGCTGGTGCTCGCCACCGGAGTCGCAATCGTCTTGCCGTCCGGAGACCAGGAAACGCTGCTGAAATCTCCCTGATAGAAGAAATCGTCGCCGTGCCGCATGGCGAGCTGTCGCTGCCCACTGCCATCGGCATTCGCGACCATCAATCGATCTTCATCTTCATAGAAATCAAAATATGCCATCTGCTTGCCGTCAGCAGAAAAACTCATCGAACTCTTAATGCCGGTGAAGAGCTTGCGCGGCGTGCCGCCCAACACGGGCACTTGATAGAGAGTGCCGGTTCCTTCATGGCTCTCTGAGACTGAGTAATAGACGTAATTGCCGTCCGGCGAGAATGCTACGCCAAAAAATCGCACTGGCGCCGGCGGCACGATCTGCGTGTTGCT
>DASXTE010000208.1:0-1815 GCA_036505595.1 Pyrinomonadaceae bacterium | reverse complement strand
GGTTCGACACCAGCGGGACTGACGCCGGGCGCACCCGCCGGCTCTTACGGACTGAGCGGCTTTGACAATATCAATCTCTACAACGGCAATATGAACTTTCGTCTTCCGCTGATCAGTATCGGCGGACGTGGTGCCGCGAGTTACACGATGACGCTGCCAATCGAACAGCATTGGACAGTCGATCATTATGTCGATCCTGATACCGGCCAGACCATAGATACGCCGAGCGGCAATTGGTGGGGAGTGATTAGTCCTGGTTACTACCCGGGTGTGATGCAGCGGCGCATCGTTGGCTCCATCACTAACAACTGCGGTACTCAGCTTCACCCGATCTACGTCTGGCGGCGCACTATTACGCGTCTCACGTTCACGGCGAATGACGGGACTGAATATGAGCTGGTCGATCAAGCTTCGGGCGGTGCTATGCAATTCGCTTCGCCCTGCACGCGTTCACGCTCGCGCGGCAAAGTTTTCATTTCGCACGATGGCAGCGGTGCGACCTTTGTTTCGGACTCTGAGATTCTCGATCCTTACTATTCTGGGGAAGTGGGCCTGACCGGAAGCGACGGTTGGACGGACACTGAAGTTTCCGGCTATCTCTTTCTGCGTGATGGCACGCGGTATCGAATCGCGGATGGCTACGTCACGCAGATTCGCGACCGCAATGGGAACCTGCTCACGTTTACGTCCGACGGTCTCACTTATTTGACCGTGACTGACTCGCTCAATCGTCAGGTTACCGTCAATTACAACGTTCAGGACGTTTCGCCTTATGGCCAGTGCGACAAGATCACATTCAAAGGATTTGGCGGCGGGACGCGCATCGTTCGCGTTTCCAAAACATCGCTCGGCAACGCGCTGAAGTCCGGCTGGTCTCTGCAAACCGATTATCAGTTGTTTGGCCTTTATACAGGCAGCTCAAGTCTGGAAGACCCAACAGTCATCTCGGCAGTATGGCTCCCAAATGACGACGGGCTGAATCGGCATTATCAGTTTTACTACAACAGCTATGCAGAGCTGGCGCGTGTCGAGCTCCCGACCGGCGGCGCGTTTGAATACGATTGGGCGCAAGGTCTGACGACAAGCGACACCGCGGGCGGACTTTTCTGGGATACCGGCAACACTCAGTGGCAGATCTTTCGCCGCGTCGTGGAAAAGCGCGTTCTTCCTGACGGTGTTAACGTCGAAGGCCGCACCACGTTCAGCCGCCCCGAAAGCTGTGTGAGCACGAGTTGCACTTACGGCATGACGAATCTTGGTTACGTGGATGTTGATGAAAAGGATGCTAACGCGAACTTAATCGCGCGCCAGCGCCACTATTTCAATGGGGGCGGCGCAGCCTATTCAATAACCCAGCATTGGATCATTCCGCCGATTGTCGATGACATGGAAGGCCGCGAGACGCAGACTGAAGCCTATGATTCCAACGGCGCGACTCTGCTGCGGCGTCTCGTTAACACGTGGACGGCGGCTTCGGTTTTAGGTCAGGGGCCGTTGTTGACAGAAGCCTCTACGACGTTGGCGGACACGAACCAGGCCAGCAAACAAACCTTCACTTACGACGTTTACGGCAATCGCACTGACAGTTATGAATACGACTTTGGTTCAGGCGCGGCGGGCGCGCTAGTTCGCCGCACGCACACTGACTTTCTCACGACCAACCCGATTAACAGCGCGGACTATGCCTGCGATCGCTCAACCACCTGCGGTCCGAATGCGAACGTTGCGAACGTCATTCACATTCGTAGTCTGCCGACGCAAACATCGATTTATGATGCCGGTGGTGTGGAACGCGCGCGGGCGACCTTTGAGTAC
>DASXTE010000207.1:0-17575 GCA_036505595.1 Pyrinomonadaceae bacterium | reverse complement strand
GGAAGTGGCAGAAACTTTTCTGTTCTTGGCTAAACGTTTGGCCGGGACTTGCGACGGCTCGGTGTAGATTTTCACGCCGTTCGACGTGTCGAAATTGTCGAATGAATACGGCGTGCTCTGCGCCAGCGCAACCGGAGCGGCCACTACGATTAGAATAATTGACCAGGAGAATTTGGGTAGCATCGAGGGGAACTTGGCTGATGTTAGTGGTGGGTATCTGGTGAAATCCGCCCATTTTCCGGGCAGATTGATGATAACAAACTTGTTGAAGATTTGCCAATTATTTTGGCCATAAGGTACGGGATGGCTGGAAAAGTGGCAGAGCGTCCCACGCGGGAAATCGGTGCGCCAGCGCCATTTCCGGGCTGGGATTAGTAATCTCTTACCATGGGTGCGTTTAGGGCTAATCGTATAACCGAGCGCAAAAGATCCCTTGACACCGGTAGTATGATACGCCGCTCATTCGTACGTTCTGCGGATTTATTAACTCTGCGCGTCCCACTGGACGCCTCCCGATCCAAAGGAGAAAAAAAATGAAAAGACTCCCGTTGGTAGTTCTCTCACTGATCCTTTTGTGTGGAGTTACCGCGACTGCCCAAAATTCAAATTCCAGTGCCAGCTCGAACACCTCGAGTACGAACGCCAATAAGCCAAAGCGCGGCCCAGTCTTTCGTGCGACGGCTGATCAGGTAAAGCAGGCGCAGGCGATTCTCAAGCAACGCAATTTCTATTCAGGTGATCAGACTGGGAAACTCAACAAAGAAACTCGCGCCGGCCTCAAGGAATATCAGAAGGCGGAAGGCCTCAAAGTGACCGGCACACTCAATAAGGTGACGCTGATGAAGATGGGAATCGAACTCACCGAGAAGCAGAAAGCGATGTAAAGCGAAACGTGTCAGAAGCCCGAACGTGAGGACTCCGTTTTTCACGAAGCGGGCTTCTGATTGTTATGCCTTACTCAGTGCGGACGTATTCCGCGCCGATGTCTTCGAGCAGCGTTTCCAGCTTCTCGACTTCTTCGCTGGTCTTCGCTTCGACACCCAGAAGGATTCCGCCACCGCGCACGCCAGTCTCGTACACTTTGGCGCGGTGTTCGGGTATGCCTGTGCCGACCAGCAGTCCGATCAATCCGCCGGTGGCGCCGCCGGCTCCGGCGCCGGCAAGAGCCGCCGCGATTGGTCCGGCGACCGCCAGGCCGACACCGGGTACTGCAATCGATGTCCCCACGCCCACGATTGCGGCTAGCACGGCTCCCACTGTTCCGCCGATCGCGCCCCCGATCCCTAATCCATCGGCTGCGTGAGATTTCGTTTGCACCGCGAACTCCTTACTTTTGGTTGCGTCCGACATCAACACGCTGATGTCGTCGCGCGTGTAGCCCCGTTTGATAATCGCATCGACGGCGGCTTCGGCTGCCGCACGCGTCTTGAAAAACCCCGTCACAAAATTCTTCGACATAGTTTCGCTCCTTCGTAAAGTGGATCAACTCGCCGCCAAAGCCACTGAGCGCAGGAGAGACAATCGTTCGCTCCGAAATAAAGCTTCCGGTCGAGAAGTAAAAACTGTTCAGGGGGATTTGAGATTATCTTGCGTTAGCCGCGACGCTCTGTCAACCGCGATTCGTGCGCCGCGATAACATCTAAAAGATCGGCAAGCTCGGTTGGCAGCCGAGCGACAAACTTCATGAACTGATAAGTTCGTGGATGACGAAATCCAAGTTTCTCGGAATGCAGAAACTGGCGATTGAGTTTTGCTATTCGGCTGCGAATTACCGGATCGGTAACAGTGTTATCGCGTCCGCCGCCGTAAGTCTCGTCACCGACGACCGGATGTTTCAGCCACGCCAAATGCACGCGAATTTGATGAGTACGGCCGGTTTTGAGTTCAACATCGAGCAAAGTAAAGCGATCGAATCGCTGACGGACATGATAAAGACTCAACGCAGAACGCCCGCCCCGCACGACCGCCATCCGCGTCCGATTGCGCGGATCGCGCGCGATCGATTGATCGATCTCGCCACGATCCTTTTCAACTTGGCCGTGCACCAGCGCGACATAGGACTTGAAGATTTCTCGCGCCCGAAACTGATCGGCGAGGTGCTCGTGCGCTGCTTCAGTTTTAGCGACGACCAGAAGCCCCGAAGTATGTTTGTCGAGGCGATGCACGATTCCCGGACGCGCTTCGCCCCCCGCGACCGAAAGTTTCTTAAAATGAAATGCTAACGCGTTCGCGAGCGTCCCCGATGCGACTCCCGCAGCCGGATGAACGACCATTCCCGCAGGTTTGTTGACAACAATGAATTCGTCGTCCTCGTAAATGATCTCGATCGGATTCTCTTCGGGAACGAAACTGGCGGGCGGAAGAGTTGTGAGTTCAGCCTCGATTTTGTCGTTCGATCTTAGCTTGTGTGACGGTTTGGCCTCTTGGCCATTGACGAGCACTTCGCCGTCCTCGATCAATCGTTGCAGGCGTGAACGGCTCCAGCCGTCGACGCGCTCAGCGAGAAATGCATCGAGCCGCTGTCCTGCGGATTCTTCAGGAACGGTGAACGCAAGTGTGGAATGATCGTTCGGGTCGGAGTTCAAACTCTGACTCTGTGTCGGAAGCTATTGCTTACACGGAGTGATGACGGCGTTCGCTGCTAAGCGATCGTGAATAAACTTGTCGGCCTCATTTTCGATCAGTTCTCCATTCACGACGAAAGCCTTTTCCGTCAACAAGTCACCGGTTGAGTTGCACTTTGCCGGGTCAAGAAAAATATTCCACGGCGATCCCCACTTGCGCGTGTCGCCAGTCAACTGCCGGTAGCCGAAGTGCGGAGTCTTGTCTCGATCTTCACGCGACTCGGATTCAACGACGACTGGATATGCCGCTCCGTTCGGAGCAAAGAATGCGCGCGTATCAGCGCTTGGGCCGTACTCGCTCACGCCCACGATCTCAAAACCCTGTGACTTGTACTTGTCGTACAGCCGCGCAGCCACCGGCGCTTCATTTCTCCAGTTAGGACACCAGGGCGCGAAGTACAGCACCATCACCAGCTTCTTGCCGGCCATCAACGAACGCAGCGTCGCAGGTTGGTTCGTGACGATATTAGTCAGCGTCCAGGTCTTGTAGTTGACCGTCTTCTCCTGGATTGGCGCGTATTCGTGACCGTCCTGCGCCGTCACGGTTGCGGAAAACATGAGAACGAATGCAGCGAGAGTTACGACTAGTTTTTTCATTGCTTGCCCCGTTTATTTAGATCCTGATGCTTGCGCCGTGATGGGCGCTTCGTCAAGCAGCGGTTTAATTGACGCCTCGAATGCTTCGCGAGTTCGCTCACCAATCATCTTTTCGCGAATTCTTCCCTGGCGATCGATCAAGTAACTCGTCGGCAAAGGCGACGCCGGAAGTTGTGAGCCAACCTCGCGACCGCCCAGCACGATTTCATACGTCTGGGGAATATCTTTTTGAAATTCCTTCACAAGATCTGCCGTGTCGTCGTACGAGACGCCGATGATGCTCAAGCCTCGCGAGTCGAGATCCTTTTGCATTGCACTCAGCGACGGAATCTCGTTACGACACGGAATGCACCACGTCGCCCAAAAATTCAGCAGCACCACGCGACCGCGCAAATCTTTGACGCGCAGCGGATGGCCATCGAGTTTGGTGAATTGCACATCGGGCGCCGGTTGAAAGTTTCCGTTCGTTGCTGTTGCAGGTGGCGGGTTGTTGCCTCGCAGATGCAATTTGCCTTCGAGATTCGGCAGTACGCTCGCCAGCCACGAACTGGACAGCACGGTTACACGATTGCTCATGACCAGTATGCCGATCAAGATCAAGATCACGCCGGAAACAACTTCGACTTTGTGCAGGTGTTGGCGAAACTTTGAGTAGAAGCTGAGAAATTGATTGATGCCGAGGCCGGTCACGAGAAATGGTACAGCCAGACCAGCAGAGTAAAACGCCGAGAGAACAAGACCGCCTTTCCAGCCTCCACTCGTTGCCGCGAGTCCGATGATTCCTCCGAGGATTGGTCCGATGCAGGGCGTCCATCCCGCCGCGAACGCGATTCCCAGCATCAACGAACCCAACATGCCGCGCGGTTTTTCACTCGAAAACTGGCGCGTGTCTTTGTAGAGCCATTTGATCTTGAGCAGACCGATCAGGTGCAGACCGAAAATAATGATGACGAGACCGCCGATGACTCTTACCCAAACATTATTGATGATGGCCGCGCCAACCAGACCCGCCGTGCTGCCCAGCGCGAGAAAAATCACTGACAGCCCCGCATTGAACGCCAGCGAATTGGCGATCACCGCTCGCCGCGCAGTCGAGCCGCCTTCCGTTTTCAAGTGGTCGATGCTGACGCCCGACATCAGAGAGATGTAGCCCGGCACCAACGGCAAGACGCACGGTGATAGAAACGAAAGCAGCCCGCCGGCAAATGCGATGGCGATGTTGAAGAGGGAAAATTGCATTGGCTTAACCGCGCTTAAGTTTCCCAGACCAGAGCTTCAAATTCAAATAGAGACCTGAAAGCGCCGAGGCCGACGCAAGCGCCGCAAAAATAATCAAGATTGGCACCTGCCATTGCCCAGCAAAGAAATAGAAATGCGCCTGGCGAAAGTATCGCGTCAGCGCGCCCGGCGGCGGAGTCTTAATAACCGCTCCGCTCTCAGCATCAATGAGTAGAGAATCCGCGCCCATGCCGCCGATTGCCTGATAAACTGGCCGATCTTCGCGCATCAGAAGTGTCAAAGCCGTGGTTGGCAATTTTCTTCCCGCGAATTCATTGGCCTTGGCCATCGCCTCTGACGGCGAAACTTTGATCCGCGTTGCATCGATGTTTTCAACCTTGCCGCCTTCGACAGCATTTGGCCAGGCATACAACAGGCCGCTCGATGCCCAGGCCAGTACCGGAACGGCGACAATCAAACCAAGCCAGGTGTGCAATCTGTAAATTGATTTTCGCATGTTAAGTCGCTTCAAGCGTGAGCCACGCAAAACCGTTTCGGTGAGAACGTTTCGATGCGCGTTGAAGAAACGCCTCCAACGATCAAATCGGCAATGACCTCTGCCGTAATTGGAGCCAGCAGAATTCCGTTTCGATAATGGCCTGTCGCATAGAACAATCGTTCGATTTCCTCTGACGCGCCGAGTACCGGCAGATCGTCCTTCGCGCGGGGACGAAATCCGGCCCAGGAATCGATGATTGGAAACGATTCCAAAGTCGGAGCAATTTTAAACGCCATCGATTTGATTGAGTTCATGCCTTCATCCGTCACGCGTTTTTCAAAGCCGACGCGTTCACTGGTCGAGCCGGCGAGGATCCGCCCGCCGCGGCGCGGCACCAGGTAACCACGCGAGCTGTAAATCACATGACGTGCGAACTGCTGCTGCGTTTTGAAGCAGAGCATTTGTCCACGCACTGGTTCGATTTCGACAGGCCTGAACGACGGTTCAGAGGTTCCGATGTGAGAAGTCCACGCGCCCGCGGCGAGTATGGCGGTGCGCGCATATATCGACCCCGCGGAGCTCTGAACACCAGTCACCTCTTGTCCATCGACGAGAATCGAAGTCACTTCGCAATTAGTCATCAACCGCACGCCGAGTTTTTCGTTCGATGCGACGAATGCCTCAACGAGCTTTCGGTTGTTGACCTGCCAGTCATCAGGGAAGCGCAGCGCGCATTGCACATCGCTTGAAAGATTCGGCTCAAGCTTGCACGCTTCATCGCCGGTTAGCCACTCAACTCGTAATCCTTCACGCCGCTGCCATTCGTAACGGCGGCGCATCGGTTGCTCATCTTCTTCTGTGAAGCCGACATACAACGTGCCTGTCTGATTCAACTCAACATCGATGTTCGTTTCCGAGCGTAACGCGGCGGCGAGCGCCGGATACATATCGCGACTGGCGCGCGCGAGTTGGAAAAACCCATCGGCGCAATCAGCTTCAATCTGCGGCGCGAGGATGCCGCCGGCGGCCCAGGATGCTTCCTTGCCTAATTCACACTTCTCGAGCAGCACGACGTCGTCAACGCCGCGCAAACGCAGCTCGCGCGCGATCGATAAGCCGATAACGCCGCCACCGACGATGATCACATCGGCAGAATTCGTACGACTGGATTTGTCGCCACCAAGCATCAGTTCTTACGAGTTGTCAGTCGCCATTGAAAGCTTTATTCTCGTTGGTCTAATCGCAGGACGCGGGGAGTGTTGATGATTTGATACTGCCTACTGCTCACTGCTCACTGCCTACTATTTCATGCATCGTATCACACTGATTCCCGGCGATGGCATCGGGCCCGAAGTCGCCGCCGCCGTCGTCCGCATCATGGATGCGTCGGGCGTCGAGATCGAATGGGAAGAGCACATCGCCGGCCAGCAGGCCCTGGACAAATTCGGCGCGACGCTCCCCGATGAATTGCTCGAGTCGATTAAGCGAAACAAAGTTGGTTTGAAGGGCCCCATTACGACGCCCGTCGGCAAGGGTTTTACTTCAGTCAACGTCGGATTGCGCAAGGCGCTGGATCTTTACGCCAACCTGCGGCCGATTCGCGCGCTGCCGAACATTCCCTGCCGCAATCCAAATCTCGACATTGTCGTGGTGCGCGAGAACACAGAGAGTTTGTATTCAGGTCTCGAACACGAAGTCGTGCCCGGCGTGGTCGAAAGCCTGAAGATCATCACGGAAAAGGCTTCCACGCGCATCGCGAAATTCGCATTCGCCTTTGCGCGCGCGGAAAAGCGAAAGAAGATCACGGCCGTACACAAGGCCAACATCATGAAGATGTCGGACGGCCTGTTTTTGAAGTGCTTCGAAAAAGTCGCAAAGACTCATCCCGAGATCGAAACTCAAAACATGATCGTGGACAACGCGTCAATGCAGCTTGTGATGCGGCCAGAGCAGTTCGACATTCTGCTTTGCGAAAATCTTTACGGCGACATCGTTTCGGATTTGTGCGCGGGGTTGATTGGCGGCCTGGGCCTGGTGCCGGGCGCGAACATCGGGGAAAAGGGTGCAGTGTTCGAAGCCGTTCACGGCTCCGCGCCCGACATCGCGGGCAAAGGAATCGCCAATCCAACCGCGCTGCTGCAATCAGCCATTCTAATGCTCCATCACATCGAAGAGCGCGGTGCGGCTGACAAAATCGAGCGCGCCATGCTGAGAGTTTTCGAGGAAGGCAAAGTTCGCACGCGCGACATCGGCGGGACGGCAACGACGAATGAATTCGCCGACGCCATCATTTCACGAATCGAATAAGTTTCCTTCATCACAAATGCCACGAATCGTTTCGTTCCTTCCTTCCGCCACTGAGATGGTTTGCGCGCTCGGGCTGGAAGACGCACTGGTCGGAGTAACGCACGAGTGCGACTATCCCGAATCCGTGAAGAGCAAACCAATCGTCGTCCGCAACGTTCTTCCGATCGAGACGATGACGCAGAGCGAAATTGATCGCGCGGTCGCAGAGCGACTTCACGAAGGCCAAAGTCTCTACCAAATCGATGAAGAGCTGCTCGCCTCACTCGCGCCCGATCTGATTCTTACCCAAAATCTCTGTCAGGTGTGCGCGCCGTCGGGCAATGAAGTTTCGCAGGTGCTGAAGGCGCTGCCGCATAAGCCCGAGATTCTCTGGATGACGCCGCAGTCTCTTTCCGAGATCTTCGACAACGTGCGCGACCTCGGCGCGGCTGTCGGGCAGGCGGAGAAAGCTGAAGCGCTCATCGCTGACTGCGGGCGCGATTGGAAAAGTTGAAATCGGAAACGTCCGGCCTGCGGCATCAGCCGCGCGTCTTCTGCATGGAATGGCTCGATCCGGTTTACGCTTGCGGCCATTGGGTGCCCGAGATGGTTAAGCTTGCCGGCGGCAATGACGAAATCGGATCGGACGGCGGCGAGTCAGTGCGAGTTACCTGGGAGCGTCTGGCGGAATGGGCGCCGGAAGTTCTGGTCATGATGCCGTGCGGATTCAATCTGCAGCAGACGATGAAACAGGTCTGGCAACACTTCGGTCCGTACTCTTCCTTTGCATCAGAAGACGCGTCAGCGTTCTTCAATCTTCCGGCTGTGCACCAGGACCGGGTTTACGCCGTCGATGCCAATTCATATTTTGTGCGGCCTGGCCCGCGCGTCGTTGACGGCGCCGAGTTGTTGGCGCACCTGATACATCCCGAAAACTTTTCCTGGAATGGTCCGGCCGATGCGTATCTGAAAGTCGACCTCGACTTATTGAAAGGATCTCTTGCTGAAGATCGAGATTACTATCGCGACGGCGAAGCCATTGTGTTTACGGCGAGTTACTTGCAGCGTCGTGGCTACTGCTGCGACAGCGGTTGCCGACATTGTCCCTATTAGCCTTGATCAGAATCGAAACCCGACGCCGGCGATGAATTGCGAGTTGTGTGTGGTGTGTGCCGGTTGGGTTCGCTGAACCGGCGTAACTTGCAGCGTGACCGGATTGAAGTCAAACCCAATGAAAGAGTATTGCCGGTAGTGCAGTATCGTGTCGCCATAGTCAACCCGGATCACAATTTTCTTTGAAGGATAGAACTCGAAGACCCCACCGAGATCGAGCGCGAATGGCGTAAGCCGGTGAGGGACGAGGGTGACGAAACCCCCGCTGGTCGGCACAAAATCAAAATAACCTTTGCCGATGGTCATGAATCCGGGCCGTGCCTTGGCGAAGATACCCACTTTGGAAAAGCGCTTTCCGGCTTTCACGCCAAACAATCCTTCCGCAATTCGGCCGGTTTGCTGTCCCGCACATGTATCGCAGGTACCCGGGGAAAAATAACCGGCAGCTTCGAGCGCGACACCCTTATTGATGTTAACGGTAAATCGGCCGCCCACCCCAACTTCAGTTTGGTCGCCATAGAGATTGAAAACGGTGAACTCCGGTGCGACTTCATATTTTGGAAGGTCGCTAGTCGGCTTTGTCTGTCCGCCCGCTTGATGACAAAACGCCAGGAATGCGGCTGTGATAGCGGTCACGAAGAGTATCTTTTTCATTTCCTCATCTCCTTCGGTCGGTTTCAGGCACACACCTATCCGTTCCTTCCGGCTTGGTTTTTTGCCGGAGAAATTTCGGTCCGGTTTTTATTGAATTGCTGTCGAGCCCTTCCTCACTGTCCCGAGCTGGGAAGCTCGAGGTAGGGCCAATGCCCCGAATGCTCGCCGGCTAATTCCGGGGCCACAAATTCTCAATCCGATCGGCGCTGCCGACCAGTACTCGCGGCGGCTTGACGGGTTCCGTCTTTTGCGCCGCCGCAGCAGTTCGCGAACCAGGCATCGTTACGTTGTGTCCACTCTGAGTTTGAATGTTCACATTGACATTGGCCTTCGCTACAGCTTCATCCATTTTCTGGAAGATGCTCTTGCCCGTGGCCGGAGGTTTCTCAGCTCCAAAGAGCGGACTGTATTTGGGGTCGTGTAGTACCCACAGACTCCATGTGCCGCCGCTATTTAGAATTGGCGAGGCCGACAGCCACTCGTATCGATCGCCACCCAATGAAAATTCGATCCGGTTGCCATCCACGATGCCGACCTTCTGAAACTCGTAGCCTTCGCGCGGCGTCAACGAAAAAATGAAACGCCCGTGATCCTCGACATACAGCCAGATCAGCGCACCCGCACAACGACTCGTCGATTTGCCCACAGCAACCACGCTGCCATTCAGAAGTAGCCGATAGTCGTTGATTGAGAGTTCGACGGCGTCGACGGTCAAATCGCGTGGCGCGTTTCTGGGAGAATCCCGCAGATGTGTCTTATCGAATGTCACGCGCACTACGTCGACGATCTTCACGCCGGCGTTCTGGTTGATAAGCAAATCGAGCGAAAAGGCATCGCCGTCGTCGAGTGTCTGCGGCGCAGCAGACTTCGGAAATGTCGGAATAATCTCAGTCAAACGATCTGGATCAGCGGGCTTGAGTTTCTTTTCGAACTGCTGATCGAGCGGCAGCACCGTGATCTGAAATTGCTTCGACGCGGGATTGGCCGCGACCGAGAGATCGTACCCAAAGGCGAACCTCCCGCCGGCATCCACAAAGACGCGATGGATTAGGTGATTATCGTCGAGCTGAGCTTCGGCCCGAAGAATTGGCGGCACGCTGTGAAACTGCCGCCCGATACGTTTGGCATCGGCCCACGCCGTTTCGCTGTGGAACGCCACAAAACCACCTTCCGCGAGCGGCACGATCAACTGACGCGCGCTTTCCTGCGCTCTCGCTACAACACAGACGGCGAACAGGCAGACAATCGTGGCGAGCGCCTTACTTCTCATCCCGATAGCTCCCTTTTATGATCGTAAGCTTTACTTCGTTCGTTGGCGTGTATCCAGACAGGCTGATGGGAGCTCTGGCGTCGCCGCTTTGTTGCCGCGCTATCAGGCTGGTATTTGCTCGGCGTGAGACTCTTTCATGCCGCACACGGTCACGATAGACTACCTGGGTCAAGGTCTTTTCGTGGACGACTGGAACTTCTACTGTCTTTGTTATGACCTGTGTTCGCGGTGTCAGTGGGAGCTTTGATCGCATCGCCAAGACAATTGCTGCTGCGAAGACCAGCAAAAGAACCGCCGCGATTGGAACTGGAACTCGGACTGAGCGGGTAAACAGCGTAAGAATGAATGCCGGAACGGCGCGCCGCACCGGTCGATTTTGTTCGTTTACTTCTGAGCTACCTCCCAGGCGCTGCCGCAACCTCGCGTGATAGCCCGACCAGAAACTCTCGGCCGGCGCCATCGACTGCCAGGCCTGATCGACAATCCGCAACGAACTGCGGAGTGAAGCGTATTCTTCGCGACAGGTCTCGCAGTGCCGCACTTCATCCGGTAAGCCCGTGGCTTCAGCGCTGACCACCAAGTCGTTCAGCATTTCTCGGGTTGCTTTACAGTCATGCATTTTTCCAAAACTCCCTTTTCAGAATTCGCCGGCCGTGCACGGGACGCATTCGGCCCCAGGGACTGCAATGTCGAGTCGCGTCCGCAATTTGTGGATCGCTCGCGAAACCGATTTCTTGGCCGTGCCTGTCGAGCAGCCTACTGCTTCCGATATTTCTTCGTAGGTCATGCCCTCGTAGTGCTTCAGCAAGAAGATCAATCTTTGCTGAGCAGTTAACTCAGACAGCGCCTGCCTCACATTTTCCAGGAGAATCCGGTTGTGCAGCGTCATTTCCGAGCCGGACGAGCCGTTCGCCTGCGAGGCGAAATCAAGCGAACACGCGTCAATATCCTGGGCGTGCCGGTAAGATGATCGGGCGCGGCGATAGTTGAGAAAACAGTTGATCGTGATCCTGCGCAGCCAGGTGTAGAAGCTCGACTCGCCTCTGAACGTGTGAATCGCGCGGTAAGCCCTGAGCCACGCTTCCTGTGAAAGATCTTCCGCGTCTTGCATGTCCTGACAATAGTGAAGGGCAAGCGAATAGATTCGACGCTCGTAACGTTCGGCGAGGGCGCAGAAAGCTTCCGGGTCGGCGCGCTGCGCTTGCCTGATCAATTCTGCTTCACTATCAGTCACCGGAATTCCTCAAGAGGTCAGGGCCGGTCACTTGTCCGGACACTACAAATAGACACGCAGTTTGAGATTTGGTTGGCCTGAATGCAAGGATTCTAGTCAGTCTGCGCCCGGCCTCTAGGTTTCCTGCCCGCAAGGCTTCCCGATAGTATTGTGAAATGAATTTCATGACTCGGCGACGATTTTTGGTCTGGCTCGTACTGCCGGTTCTGGTTTTGCTGGCTAGCTGTGGTCGTCAACCGGCGCAACGTGAAGTGCCTCATTCTGTTGAGCCAGAACGGGCAGTCGGCGTCGATATTTTAACCGGCCGCGTCGTATCAGTTGCTGATGGAGACACGATTACTGTGCTTGACGCTAACAACGTGCAGCATCGCATTCGTTTGTCAGGCATTGATGCTCCCGAATCGCATCAAGCGTTTGGGACGCAGTCAAAGAAAAATCTTTCGGAGCTTGTCTTTGGCAGGGACGTCACGGTCATTTACGAGAAGACTGATCAGTACGGAAGGCTGGTGGGAAAAATAATCGTTGAGGGAAAAGACGTGAACCTCGCGCAGGTCAAATCCGGTATGGCCTGGCATTACAAGGAATATCAGCGAGAGCAAACGCCCGAAGATCGCGAGCTTTACGCCCGAGCCGAAGACGAGGCCCGGGCGCAGCATCGCGGATTGTGGCAAGACTCAAATCCCGTCGAGCCCAGCCAATTCCGACGCGAACAACGCGAAGAACGTCGCAGCAAATCAGCGACTGAAAACTGAACAGACGCTATTGCGTGTTAGCGTTCGCGTTTGCGGGTTTAGCCGCGGGGCGTCTTCTCGGTGTTTTCAACTCGACGAGAATCACATCCATATCGCTATCGCTCGCGTTTTCCGGGTTGTGCCGGCCCGCGGCCGTCCACATCGCCTGACCCGCAACCATGTCCACCTCCGTGTGCTTGCCGTTGGGCAGCCAAAAGATGACCTTGCCCGATGTCAGCGGAATCGCGACACTATTCGGATGGTAGTGCATCTTTGATTTTTCGTGCGGCCCATAGTGGATCTTCAACACGCGAACCTGCGCGTTGTTGATCGCGACTTTGTAGTGGTCGGGATCGACTTTCACTGGATCCTGCGCCAACGCGGGAACGGCGCAAGCAAACAGAAACAAACACAAGTACAATACTCTATGCATAAGGTCTCCTCCTGATTGTTTGGGTAGTTAGCGCGGTACTTCTATTCGAAGTGCGACGGGAAGTCAATGGTTTTGCATGAAGAATAATGGACGCAAAGACGCAGACTTTGCGGCGTTGGTAGCTGAAGCAGCAGCGTGTGTTCGCTGTCCCGCGATGTGCGATCGCACCGCAGTGTTGAGCGAACTTAATGGAGAAGTGAACGCACGCGTGCTGTTCATCGGCGAAGCTCCGGGGCGCAAAGGAGCAGACCGCACGCGCGTTCCGTTCTCAGGCGATCAGTCGGGAAGAAACTTCGATCGGTTTCTGGCCTCGATTGATTTGAAGCGTTCACAAATTTTCATCACCAGCGCGGCGTTGTGTAATCCGCGGACGGCATCAGGCGCGAATCGGCGGCCAACATCGCGTGAGTTGAATAACTGCTCGGAGTTTTTGCGTCAAACAATCGAATTGGTTGATCCGCCGGTAATCGTGACATTGGGCGGCGTAGCGCTTGAAGCACTGAAGTCAATTCACGAACATCAATTCACACTGAGAAATGACGCGGCAAAAGTGCGTCACTGGAACGGGCGAACATTGATCCCGCTTTATCATCCGAGCCCACAGGTTTTGATTACCAGTCGCAATGAGAAGGTGCAGTTGCGGGATTACAAAGTCGTCGCGCGAGCGGTTGCTGGGAGCGCGGGCGTCTCGCCCGCATCGGTTTAGATGTCAGATTCAATCTCCACAGCAGAATACTCCGCCGTTCGTGACGGCGCCGCGGGGCTGATCGATCTTTCATACCGAGGCCGCATTCTTGTGAGCGGCTCAGAGGCCGTGATGTTTCTTAACGGCCTAATCACGAACGACATGAAGTCGTTGGCCGTGAACGCTTGGATGCCTGCGGCGTTTGCGAATGTGCAGGGACGTTTGCTGGCCGCAGTGCGCGTGATTCATCGCCCGGATGGATTTTTGATCGATACGGAAAGCGAGACGCGCGACGCCGTCATCAAGTTGGTCGAACGGTTCACGCTCGCGGGTGATTTCAAAGTGACGGATCTGAGCACTGAAATGGCGGTTCTCTCAGTGCAGGGAACGAAAGCGGCCGATGTCGTTCGATCTGTTTTGGGCGAAGACGCGGCCCACCTCCAGCGTAAGAGTGCAGCCACTGCGCAATTCGAAAGCGCCGCGGTCACAGTCATTCGCGACACGCACACGGCAGAAGATGGTTTCGATTTGTTCGTTGAAGCGAATGCCGCGCAGCAACTTCGCGAGGCGTTGACGAATACAGGTGTAACAGTGATTGGTGAAGACACGCTTGAGATGTTGCGCATCGAAGCCGGCATTCCGCGTTATGGCATCGACATGGATGAGAACAACGTCGTGACGGAAACAAATCTCGACGACGCTGTGAGCTTCACGAAGGGCTGTTATATCGGTCAGGAGATTATTGTTCGTATCAAACATCGCGGTCACGTGGCGAAGAAACTCGCGGGGGTGATCCTGGATGAGGCGACGCCGGCGCCGCGAAACTCAAAAATCATCTCGAATGACGAAAAAGAAATTGGGCGCGTCACATCATCGACTTTCTCGCCGCGTTTGAAACGTGCGATTGCGCTCGTTTTTCTGAAGTATGATTACCTCGCGCCGGGAACGAACGTGAAAGTAATTGCGGCTGACTTCGAAGCTGTTGGGACAGTTGCGGAATTGCCGTTTGTTCGTGGGAGTTGGTACGAGGATTAGTTACAGAACCGCGAGCGGTAGCGAGCGGGATCAAAATGAAACTTTCGTTTGTCTATCTCTCAGTGAACTCAACCTTGCGCACGCTGAAGTCTTTATTCCGCTCGCTGCAGCTCGCGGCTCTGTATCGCGGCTGTTACTTCTCGAAGTCCAGGCGTCAACATCAAAATGGCTGACGAACAAACTAAATCCCACGGGACTAGCGCTGAGGAACTGGAACTAACGCCAACCGAGCTCGCCCACTCGATCATCGAATCACTGGTCGATCACACTCGCGTCGTCAGCGATCTGATTGCCCTGATGGCGCAGGCGCTTGACGAAGACACGACGAAAGCCTTGACGCTGACGCCGCAGTGGCAAGCCTACTTGGAAAGCCGCCGCAGGATGGAGCAGACGCGCGAAGAGGTTCAGAAGTTCGTCTCGATGATTACGGACTCTCGCCGCGACTAGCTCTCAATCTCGACAATTAGTTGAACATTTGACCGGATACTCAGTTGCCCGGGCGTAATCGGAGTCACCACTTTCCGAGCCATCATGTCGTAGTTGAGGCTAGCTTGATACTCCCCCCTCATGGGTTCCCCGGCTACCGTGGCGCTTTCACTCTCTTCAACCACACGCAGCACATGACCGCCGAGCGCCTGGGCAATCGAATTCGCCTTGTTCAAGGCTTGCTGGGTCGCGTCCGCCAAAGCCTGCCCGCGCGCGGGGCTTGTTTGCCGCAATATGAACGACACGTTGTCGACGCTGTTAGCGCCCGCTCGTGAAGCGGCGTCGATCACCGCGCCGACCTTCTGGAGATCGCTCATCGTGACGATCACACTGTTGCGCGCGTCGTAGCCGATGATCTTCGGCAGGCGATTGTCGCGATAGTCGTATTGCGGTTGCAACAAGTAGTCGCTCGTTTTGATCTCGGCGTTGGAGCCGGCGGCGGCTTTGATGGCGTTCGTCACCGCCTCACTCTTGCGCGCGTTTTCCTGCTGTGCATTGATCGCTTGCGCGTTCTGGGTTACGACCGAGACCACGAGCACGGCTGCGTCAGGTTCTACTTTGGTTGTTGCTTCGCCGGCAACGGTAACCTTCGTCGTGCGATTTGGTTTCTTTGCACAACCCATCGCAACCGCTAACGACAAACATGTAACGGTCAATAGGACAAATCTGACTTGTGTCATCACTTTCATGCCTCCTGTTTTTGGAATGCGCTGCTGTTTAGACACAGCAAGCTCAGTTGAGTTCCGTAAGAGGAACGAGCGGAAAGACCAGACTTGCGAAGATTAAGGAAGGAATATCAGCGAATGATCATCACAACTTTTCGCTCCCGCCCGCCGTCGAACTCGCACAGAAAAATTCCCTGCCAGCGTCCGAGCAGGAGTTTTCCATCGGCAAACGGAACGGTAACTGTCGAACCGACTAAGCTCGCTTTGATGTGGGCGTCAGAGTTTTCTTCGCCGTGGCGAAAGCCCATGCCGTGTTGCGGAATCAACGTGCGAAATGCATGCAGCATGTCACGTGGGACATCGGGATCGGCGTTTTCATTGACGGTGAGCCCCGCGGTCGTGTGCTGCACGTAGAGCACGACGACACCTTCTTTCGCGTCTGATTCTTTCAGTTTCTCCTGGACCTGATCAGTGAACTCAACGAGTTCCTCGCGTTGATGTGAACGGATTTTGAGAGTGAACATGAACGGGATTTTAGCGCACCGCGAACGAAGTTGCTTAACGTCTCTTCGTTCGTCCGCGCAGCGGACGTTTGACAATAGCCCAGCGCTTCAGCGCTGGGATCAAGGCGCGAGAAATAAATTGAGCCCGCGAAGCGGGCGACAGCAGATGCTAAGGAAACTCTGTAGCCCGCTTCGCGGGCTTTGGTCAAGATGGGTTTCTACGTTCCCAGCGCTGAAGCGCTGGGCTACTGTCATTCGGCTTTGCCGACTTAAGGTTGAAATTCTTATAAGTAGCTGATGGGAAAGATCTACTCTTCTTCTTCACCAATCACGCGCCGAATTTTTATCGTCGCATCAGCCGGCGACGGCGAAGCAAACGGCGATGGATAGACCGCGTGCGCGCCCACTTCCGTCCGGAAGTTTCCATTTTCATCGTAAAGCCGTTTGTACTGAAGCGTGTTGCGGACGACGCCCTGGATGTAGAGGCGCGTTTCGCGGAACGGCACCGCCTCCTGCCATTCATCAATCTGCAAAGGCAAAGATGCGCGCCACTGCACGACGCGATTCGGGCCGGCATTGTAGGCCGCGGCGACGTATTCGATCCTCCCGTACTTGTCGATTTGATCCTTGAAATAGGCTGTGCCGAGTTGAATGTTCAGCCGCGGTTCGAATAGCGACTCCATCGTGATCGAGCGGTCAACCCCAACGGTCCGCGCCGTCCTGACCGCAGTGGGCACGAGCAGTTGCATCAGGCCGTACGCCCGAGCGGACGATACAGCGCGCGGATTGAAAACCGTTTCCTGTCGAATTAATCCGGCGACTTGATAAGGATCGAGTCCGCGCGCGCGCGCCTCCTGCTTGATGATGTCCCAGTACTGAAGCGGATAGAAGACGTCCCATTCGTCTGGCCGCATCTCTTCGGGCTTCATCTGCGAGTAGTCGGGATAGCTGCGTTTCAGATAATTCAGCGCCTGCACATTGTCGTTTCGCGCGCGATAGATTTTCGCGATCGCGAGATTCACGCGCGGACTGTTTGGCGCAACGGCGGCGGCCGCGTTCAATTCTTCCAGCGACCAATCGTCAGTGCCGACGATGGCGAGCTGATCGGCTTTCGCGATTCGTTCGTCTTCAGCTTGCCCTGCCGTTTCTTCGGCAACGGTGACGGTCCTTAAGTTCTCAACTGCGCGCAGGACCTGAGGATCAGGTGGCGTCGCTTTCAGAGGCACTCCCGTCCGGCCCATGTCCTCTAACCGCTGCTTTGCCAGATAGCCATACCAGTTTGCGTCGTAGCGAGCGAGCAAGCCTTGATAGATCGCGCGCGCGTGGGTGAGTTTGCCGGCGCGCTCGCTGTCCCGCGCCGCCCAGTAAGCAGCCTTGCCGCGGAAGTCCGTGTTGTTGCCCGCGTAGGTGGCCACATGTTCAATTAATAGCCGCGATGATTCGTTGAAGTTCTTTGCTTCATGCGCTTGCCACGCGAGGTAAAACTGCGCGGGCGTGACTTCTGAGTTGCTGGGGAAAAAGTTCACCGCGGCACGATAGAAG
>DASXTE010000206.1:0-8313 GCA_036505595.1 Pyrinomonadaceae bacterium | reverse complement strand
GTCGTTCTGAACTGGACCGCCGGGTTGAAGAAATGACATGAGCATCGCCGCCGGTACCAAACTGGGCCGTTACGAAATCCGCTCGAAGATCGGTGAGGGTGGAATGGGTGAGGTGGATCGGCGCGCGCGACGACAAGTTGAATCGCGACGTGGCCGGTTTCGCGATCGATTGGGGGATTGAAATGCGCAACCTATCGACAGTTGACTCTTATGAAAACACTAATCAAAACCGGTAGTTTTGTCGTCGTCGCCATTGTGCTCGCTTCGTCTGCCTTATTCGCGCAGGCTCCGGATCAAGCTAAAGTCATTGCCGGCGCCGATCGAGCGATCGAGAAGGCGGCCAAATTGTCTCCGGCATCATCGCCAGGATGCGCGGTTGGGATCTCTCTGGATGGCCGTCAGGTTTATGAGCGAGCGTTCGGCATGGCAGAGATGGAGCACGGCATTCCAAATACTCCGCAAACTGTTTTTGAGTCTGGCTCGGTGGCAAAGCAATTCACCGCCGCCGCGATCGTGTTGCTTTCACTCGACGGAAAACTCAGACTTGACGATCCGGTCAGAAAGTACATTCCTGAGCTGCCCGAGTACGGCGCTCCGCTCAGGATCCGTCATTTGCTCAACCATACTGGAGGTGTGCGCGACTGGGGCACGGTGATGGGCATTACCGGCTATGGCCGTGGGGATCGCGTGATCAGCCAGGCGCTCGCGCTGGACGTGATAACGCACCAACGTGCGTTGGATTTCACGCCCGGTGCGGAGTACTCATACTCGAACAGTGGGTACACGCTGCTGGCAACCATAGTCGAACGCGTGTCGAAACAGAGTTTGCCCGCCTTCACCGAACAGCGATTCTTTAAGCCGCTCGGGATGGCGCATTCTTCGTGGCGTGACGACTATCGGCGGCTTGTACCCGGCCGGGCACAAGCCTATGCGGGCCCGCTCAACGGTCCGTGGCGGCTGGACATGCCATTCATGAATGTCTACGGCAACGGTGGAATGCTAACCACCGTTGGCGATTGGCTCAAATGGAATGCAATGCTCGATTCACGCGCACTCGGAGCCCCGTTGGTCGAAGCGCTCGAAACGACCGGCGTCCTGAACGACGGACGGAAGATAACTTACGCACTTGGCCTTGTGGTCACGAACGAGAATGGCGCGCGCAAAGTCGCCCACGGCGGATCGACGGCGGGTTATCAAACCTTACTTTCCAGATATCCCAACCTCAAACTCTCGATGGCCGTGATGTGTAACGGGGCGTCAAGGAATGCTTCGGCATTAGAGCGGGACATCTTTAAAGAGATCGCCGGACCTTTCCCTGCCCCAACGCCGGAGACGATCGACTTGAAGCCGGAGCAACTCCGAAAGTATTTGGGATTGTTTCGTGACGAGAAGAAACACAATCCGCTGCGCACAGTTTACGAAAATGGGAATTTGCGATGGGAAGGCGGCGTGCTTCGGCCGCTGCGTGACGGCACGTTCCAAAGCGGGCCATGGCGCTTCAGGTTTAATATGGGAAAGGACGGCAAACCGATTTCCGCTGAAGCGAATGGTGGCGATACGATTCTTCGGTTCATCGCCGAACGGCAATGGTCACCAACCCCGGCCGAACTTAAGTCGTTTGCAGGTAAATGGCATAGTGACGAGGCCGACGCTTCGTTCACGATCGAAGTAGACGGCAAGCAGGCATTTCTTGTTCAGCGCGCGGCAACGCGTCTGATGCTGCATCCACAATACAGAGATCATTTCACCGTCGGTGACGGTTCAGATTACGTAATTTGGTTCACGCGCGACTCCGGCGGGTGGATAACGAAATTGCACGCGGGAGCTTCACGCATGCGTGATATGCCTTTCGAGCGGGTTGGCATTAAATGAAACATGGATAAGAGATCTTCAAAGCGGATTACTGCTTTCTCTGCTGTCTTGAAGAATTTGCACTAAATCGATACTTCCGGAAAGCGTTCATAGCCATGAGTGCCACTACATTTTCCAATTCGAATGTGGGCCGATTGATTTTCGGCGTCCTGGTGATTTTGGTTTTGGGGTTCGACCAGACGTCGCGTGCTCAGAATCCGCCGTACGATCTGCTGCTTCGAAACGGCCGCATCGTCGATGGCAGCGGCAGCCCGTGGTATCGCGGCGATGTCGCGATCAAGGGCGACACGATTGTGCTTATTGCACCCTCAATTAATGCATCAGCCAAACGAACCATTGATCTTGGCGGCCAGGTAATCGCGCCCGGCTTTATCGACATTCATACGCACGCGCGGCGCGGAATCTTCGATGTGCCTACGGCTGACAACTACGTGCGGCAGGGCGTCACGACTCTAATCGAAGGCCCGGACGGCAGTTCGCCAGTGCCGCTGGCGCCATTCTTCGCAAGGCTCGAGGCGTTGCCAAAGTCGGTCAACATGGCCAGCTTCATCGGTCAGGGATCGGTGCGCTCGGCCGTGATCGGCGATGTCAATCGAAAGCCAACCGCGGAAGAGTTGAACAAGATGCGCGCCCTGGTCGAGCAGGGAATGAAAGACGGCGCCTTCGGTTTGAGTTCCGGACTCTTCTATGTGCCCGGCACTTTCACCCCGACTGATGAAGTTGTGGAACTGGCTAAGGTCGCCGGCCGGTATGGCGGCATTTACATCTCGCACATGCGCGACGAAGCATCCGGTGTGATTGACAGCGTGAAAGAAACCATCGCCATCGGCGAACGCGGCGGATTGCCGACGCAGGTGACTCATCACAAGATCATTGGCAAAGGAAACTGGGGCCAGAGCGTCGTCACATTGCGATTGATCGACGAAGCGCGAGCGCGCGGCGTCGATGCAACCATCGATCAATATCCCTATACCGCATCCAGCACAGGCATCGCGTCGGCGTTGTTGCCGGCCTGGGCCTTGGAGGGCGGACGCGATGATGTCTTGAAGCGCCTAAAGGACAAGGCGACGCGCGCGCGCATCAAGGCTGAGACCATTAGGCTGATTCGTGAAGAGCGAGGCGGTGGCGATCCGAAGAACGTTGTGCTGGCGCGCTGCGATTGGGACGCGTCGCTGGCCGGAAAGAACCTTGCTGAGGTCACACGCCTGCGGAAGATGGCTCCGACGATCTCGAACGCTGCTGAAGCTGCGCTTTGGCTGGTCGAACAGGGCGGCTGTCAGGGGATTTTTCACGCCATAAGTGAAGCAGATCTGGTGCGCATTCTCCGTCATCCGGCGACTATGATTGGATCAGATGGCGAGATTCCGATTTTCGGTCGGGCCAGTCCTCATCCTCGCAGCTATGGGACGTTCGCGCGGGTGCTGGGTGTTTACGTGCGCGAAAAGAAAACGATTTCTCTTGAGGATGCGGTGCGGAAGATGTCCTCTTTCCCCGCGCAGCGTCTGGGCCTGACAGATCGCGGGTTGCTGCGGCCCGGCATGAAAGCGGACATTGCCATCTTCGATCCTGCCAGAGTGCGCGACCTGGCAACGTTCGATAAGCCTCATCAGTATGCCGAGGGGTTCTCGTATGTCATTGTCAACGGCCAGATCGTATTTGAAGTGGGTGTGATGACCGCCGCCCGGCCGGGACGAGTTCTTTATCGGCGGTCTTGAAGCGATGACGATTGCGCCGGGCACAAGGTTGGGCCGTTATTAAATCCGCTCGAAGATTAGCGAGGTGGCCTTTTATCAGGATCGGATGCGACGTTTCAATCAGGAGGGGCGGGCGGCATAGCAAGCTCAATCAACGTACATGCGCGCAAATGCATTCCATAACGCGATCGAACTACTGCTTGTAATTTTCTTGGGTGGCAGCGCATTCGGCCAATTTATCTCTGCCGATACCTACACGCGTTACGAACTGCTGGCGCCGGAGACTCATCAGTTCAAGATTTATTACGAAGTGACTGAGACGCGGGCGGGCGCACGGTTCCATTTCAATCAAATTCGTGAAGGCAGCGAGGCATCTGATGAATCAGTGGTCGATCTGGCCACGGGCAAGCCGCTCAAGTTTGAAGTAGTCACCGGGGCGCAAGCGAAGACGGATTCGCCTGCCGAGAATTTTGCCGCTACCGGTCACTACATTAAGGTGTTCTTGGCTCATCCTGTTCCCACGGGCGGCGAATATCGCCTCACGATTATCAAGACTTACAAGGACAACAAGAGTTATTACCCTGAAGGCGATCAGATCGTTTTCAAACGTCCGCTGGGAATTCCACGCGATAGCGTGGTGCTGCCCCCGGGTTATGAAATCGTTTCGTGTTCGGTGGCGACACAGGTGTTGATGGAAGCTGATGGCCGTTTGAAGCTCGCGTTTGTGAATCCGGGCAGCGGCGGACAACTGGAGGTCACGATCAAGGCAAAGAAGCTGCCGGCTGCAAGGAAAGCTGAAGCCGTTTAGCTTGTACTGCCATTTGATTCTCATTTAACACCCCGCTTCAGCGAGGTGTTACTGAGATTGAAACCGACTTACTGCTATTGCCGCATGATGAGATTCAGAGCACTGATTATCACCGCCCTTTTCGCTGTGTTTTGCTGCCTTGTGGCGATCAGTCTTGCCCAGAGTCCGCAGCCGAATCTCACCGAACGCGCATATCATGACCGCGAGATTATCTATGAACTTCAATCACCTGAGTCGCACGCGTTTCGGATCGCGCACGACTACACGGTCCGGAAAATCGGCGAGCAATACTATTTCAACGTAGTGCGCGCGGGCAGTCACGTCTCAGATCCGGAAAGCATCGATCTCGATACCGGCGAAAAATTGAAGTGGGAAATCATCAACGGCAAGCAAGCGACGGAACGCAAACTTCCAGTCGGCGAGGCGATCAAAGACGACACCGAGATTGTGGTAACGCACCTGGCTCGTCCACTCGCGCCCGGAACAACGAACCGTATTCGTTTGAAGGAAACTTACGCCGATCCCAAGAGCTATTATCTCGACCGTGATGAGCTGGTTTGGGATCGAAGTTTTGGCCGCCTGCGTAACACGGTGATGCTACCCGCCGGCTGGTACCTGACGGCGCTGGCTTCGCCCGCAACGATCGAGACGCTTCCCGATGGTCGCGTTTCGATCTATGTGGTAAATCCGCGACCCGACGACGTGCGCGTATATCTGCGTGCTCGCCGGAGACCCGTAGCGATTCGGTGATCGCTGCGACTCCTAGCCTCAGCGGTAGGTTCCCAACAAAGGAGTTGATTCTATGCCACGTCTGATTGCCGTCATTGCACTCGCACTCTGTTGCGCAAATTTGATCGCGGCTCAGGATCGCGCCACATTCACTGTCGGCAACGCCACTGCCGCGCGCGGACAGAAAGCTACTGGCACGATTGAAGTCCCGGCCGGCGTGGACGCCGCGCTAAGTATTCCGGTCGCGGTCTTTCATGGCGCAAGGCCAGGCCCGGTGCTGGCCATCGTCGCCGGCTCTCACGGCACTGAATACACTTCAATCATCGCGCTGGAAAAATTAATCCGCACGCTTAATCCGGCAGAAATTTCCGGCACGGTGATTATCGTGCCGTTAATCAACATTCAATCATTCGAACAGAAAGTGCCGCACCTCAATCCGGTAGACAAGAAGAGCATGAATCGCTTCTATCCCGGCAAGATGGACGGCACGCAAACTGAGCGCGCGTCATACCTGATCACTAAACAGGTAGTTGAGCAATGCGATCATCTGATCGATCTGCACGGCGGCGATTTGGATGAGAGCCTGCGGCCTTACAGCTACTGGACCAAAATCGGAAACGAAAAGCAGGATCAAATCTCACGCGAGATGGTGCTGGCATTTGGGCTCGATCACATCATCATCTCTACTGACCGCCCGAAAGACCCGCAGGCTTCGCGGTATCTTGAGAACACGGCAACGACCCGCGGCAAACCTTCAATCACCGCGGAAGCTGGTTACGCCGGCACAGTTGAGACAGATGATCTCAATGCCCTCATCAATGGCTGCTTGAGCGTGATGCGTTATCTGAAGATGCTGCCCGGCCCGCCAACAACGATCGAACATCCGGTTTGGATCGAAAAGGTTGTAACCCTGGCGAGCGAACAAACAGGGATGTTCTATCCACTCGTCAAACGCGGCACTTACGTCGAACAGGGAATGAAAGTCGGTTACGTTACAGACTATCTTGGCAAGGTTATTTTTGAAGCTCGCGCGCCGACGGCCGGCGTGGTGCTTTATATTTGCGCCGTGCCGTCGATGACGAAGGGCGCAACGATTGCGAATATCGGCGTCGTTGCGCGATAAGAAGCGTGGTTCGGAATGCGCCGTGACGCGAATTTCCGGCCTTAACACAAATGATCCTTTGCTTGCGTATATGTGTGTCTTTGTATGTTTGCCTGTCGCTCTTTGGTTGTACTTTGCCGAATCAGCTCGGGCAGCCAAGTGAAACTTCTCCAGGCGAAGTGCGCTTCGAGATGGCTCCGCCGAACGACGCGGCGATTATCGTGCCGGTGAAAATCAATGGCAAAGGGCCGTACAAGTTTGTGCTGGATACGGGCGCGACATTCACCTGCATCGACACGAAATTGGTTGAAGAGCTGAAGCTGCCGGATTGGAAAGGTCAGTTCGGCGTAGCGGTCATCACGCCTGGTGAAGGAAACGTGCGGCTCGTGAATGTCGATTCGCTGGAAGTTGGAGAAGCGAAGGCCACCAAGCTTCAGGCTTGCACGATCGATTTGCAGCAGATGCAGAAGCAAGGTCTCAATGTAAAAGGATTAGTCGGCCTCAATTTCTTGAAATCCTACCGGATGAGTATTGATTTTGAGAAGCGGGTTTTGAAGCTGGAAAAGAAGTGATTCTCTGTGGCTCTGTGGAACTCTGTGTCTCAGTGGTGAGAACGGTTTGGATCGCTTTCCACCACAGAGACACAAAGAACCACCGAGTCACAGAGATCATTCCTGCCTTGCCGCCGGCCCCAGCAACTGATCAACTTCCGCTTTGATCGCGTCGAATTCTTTCTTCAGCACCGCGTATCGTTCGATCGCGTCGCGCCCTATTTTCTGATCCACGTTGGCCGTCATGTTTGCCAGATAGGTGATGTGCGCTTGCAGGCCTGGTTTGCCGTAACGCACCGGCTCAGTCAGCAGTTTAGCGCTGATGGCTTTCAAACGAGCAGCCGTCTCGCCATTGCCTGCGGCTGCGGTTGAGTTCGCCTGCGCGTCTCGGACTCGCCTAACAAGTTGGGTCACGTCATTGACCAACGCGCGCGTGCGCATGTTGTGCTCGAATTGCTCTTGTAGGTCAGCAATCGTGACGCCGTCTTCGGCCACGCGCGGATCGATGAGCACGTTGAAGATTTCGGTGAATGTCTTGTCACCAACTTTCAGGCGTGCCTGATACTGACCCGGCGGAAGTGTCGGACCTTCCTTGTGTCTGATGTCCCAGACAAAGCGATTCATGCCGGCCGCTTTTGCGGGACGCGGTGGTGGGCCGCCAAATCTGCGGGCCGGCGCGTCCGGGTCTTCCTGCTCAGCGGCGCCACGTCCTTCGCGACCTGGCGTCGCCGATCCTTCGCTGCTGTATGAATTAATCAAGCCACCTTTCGCGTCGAGGATTTCCATCGTCACGCCGCCAGCCGGCACTGAAGGCAAGTAGTATTCGATTGCCGGACCGAGATTGTTTGCGGCGATGCGGGTGCGATAACCATCGCGCGGTTTGAAAAGATGAATGTCCGCCGCGGTCGTTTGCGGTGTGAACTGATAGAGCGAACTGATGTTGTCCAGAATCCAAAACGCGCGGCCCTGGGTCGAGACGACTAAATCTTTCCGCTGAATCTTAATGTCAGTCACCGGCACGTTCGGCAGGTTCAATTGAAACGATTGCCAGTGCGCGCCGTTGTCGAACGAGATGAACATCCCAAATTCAGTGCCGGCGTACAGCAGTCCTTCGCGATTCGGATCTTCGCGCACAACTCTGGTCGGCCAGTCAGCCGGGATGCCATTCTTTCCGTCAGTCAAACGCGTCCACGTCTTTCCGTAATCGTCCGTGCGGTAGATGTATGGTTCGAAATCGCCGAGCAGCCAACGATAGACAGCGTAGTAAGCCGAGCCTTTCCGATGCGGCGACGGCTCGATGTACTGCACGCGTCCGCCAGTCGGCAAGTCTTTCGGCGTGATGGCCGTCCAGGTTTTGCCGTTGTTGCGCGTGATGTGAAACGGCCCGTCGTTTGAGCCGACCCAGATCACCCCCTTTTCCAGCGGCGATTCAGCGATTGCATAGAGTGTCGAGTAAAACTCTTCGCCGGTGACGTCGCGCGTGATTGGCTCGCCGCTCACGCCCTGGCAACATTCCGGATGCGCGGTTAAGTCGGGAGAGATCTTTTCCCACGTCAC
>DASXTE010000205.1:0-16763 GCA_036505595.1 Pyrinomonadaceae bacterium | reverse complement strand
TCTGCTTTTTGGTTTTGCGGATGCACTGACGATTCAATTACAGGGCGTACCCGTTTCGGTATTGGTTTTGCGGGCCGGTATCTTTTTGTTTAGCTTCGTGATTGTTTGGTTCATAGCTCAGCTATTTGTAAAGCAGCGTTGGATTGCGGGCGTCATAAGTTTGGCGCTCGGCGTAGCCGTTGCTGTATTAGGACGTTATGTGACCAGAGGCTTCAACATGGTCGAGATCCCCGTTCAATTCATTCAGATGATTCCTTACGTCGTGACGATCATCGTGCTGGCCGGCTTCATTGGTCAGTCACGCGCACCCAAAGCCATCGGAATTCCATACGAGAAGGAAAGGTAAAACCCGGGACTGAATCTGCGGATGTCATCTGTGGAGCTTAATGTTGTAATGTCGCTACTCGATAGCAATGTTGGCTGAACGAGTTTCTTCATCACTTTACGAACGGGCCGAAAAAGCCGCGCGGTTTATTCGCGGGCGCGTGCAAACAGAACTTTCGATTGCCGTCGTGCTGGGCAGCGGCCTTGGCGGTCTTGCTGACGAGTTGTCGAACGCGACCGCCATTCCGTACGACGAGATTCCGGGATTCGCGCATGCAACGGTCGAAGGTCACGCGGGATGTTTGGTCATCGGCAAAATTGGCGATTCGCCAGTCGCTGCGCTACAGGGCCGGTTTCACTTCTATGAAGGCTATTCACTGGAAGACGTCACTTTTCCGATCCGCGTGTTGAAGTTGTTGGGCGTGCGCACGTTGATTCTGACTAATGCCTCCGGCGCATTGAATGTCGAGTTCACGCCCGGTTCGCTGATGGTGATCACCGACCACATCAACTTGATGGGAATGAATCCGTTGATTGGGCCGAACGACGAGCGGTTCGGGCCGCGCTTTCCGGACCTAACGAACACCTACGCCCCGGAGTTGCAGGATGTCGTGCTTCAGGAAGCTCGTGCGATGGGCCTGCAAATGTTCCGCGGCGTTTACGCGTCATTGACCGGGCCCAGTTACGAAACGCCCGCGGAGATTCACATGGTGCGGTCGCTTGGGGCTGACGCGGTCGGCATGAGCACGGTTCCCGAAGCCATCGTGGCGCGACACATGGACATGCAAGTGCTCGGCATCTCGTGCATCACAAACCTGGCCGCCGGCGTTTCCGATCGCCCAGTCGATCACGGCCAGGTGATGGCGACGGGCGAGCGCGTGCGGGAAACGTTTACGGAATTAATAAGACGAATTATTCCGCGGCTCTCATAGGTCTACTGACTACTTTCTTATGATCATCGGCATCTCCGGCGGCACCGGTTCCGGAAAGACAACAGTCGCTAATCGCATTCTTGAATCCGTCAGCGCGGATGAAGTCGTCTTCATTCAGCAGGACTTGTATTACCGCGATTTGAAAGACATGCCGCTCGACTACCGTAACGCGGCAAACTTCGATCATCCCGACGCCGTTGATAACGAGCTATTAATCAATCATCTCAAGAAGTTAGGCGCGGGTGAGCCGGTCGAGTTGCCAATTTACGATTTCCGCACACACACGCGCCTGCCGGCAACGACGCGCGTGGAACCAAAACCCATTGTCATCGTCGAAGGCATCCTGATTTTTGCCGAGCCGCGGCTGCTAGAGCAGATGGATATCAAAGTTTTCGTTGATACGCCGGACGACATTCGTTTCATTCGCCGCCTGCGGCGCGACATCGCCGAACGTGGGCGTACCATCGATTCGGTCATCGAGCAGTACATGGCGACCGTGCGTCCGATGCACATGCAATTTGTCGAACCGTCAAAGCGTTTTGCTGACGTTATTATTCCTGAGGGTGGTCACAATCTTGTGAGCATAGATTTAATTAGTGGAAAGATTCGCGAGAGGCTGGCCCGAGACATTAAAGTTGGAGGCCGGATTTGAGCGACACTGATAATTTGATCCAGATTGCGACGAACGCGCGTTTGTGTTCACTGGCGCCGTTTTCAGAATTTCTGGTGGGCGCAGCGCTGCGGACCGAAGAAGGAAAAATCTTCACCGGCTGCAATATCGAAAGCGCGAGCTATGGCCTAACGGTGTGTGCCGAGCGCGTGGCGATCTGGAAGGCTTTATCTGAATGCGAGCGCAACTTCACCGATCTCGTCATCGTCGTGGACACTGAGCAATTGACGCCGCCCTGCGGTACCTGCCGGCAAATCATCTGGGAGTACTGCAAGCAGGCAAAAATTACGTTGGCGAATTTGCGCGGGCAGAAACAGGAAGTGCACATCGCCGATTTGTTGCCGCGGGCGTTCGACGCACGTTTCTTGAAAGATGCGAGTCAAAACCGCGAGCAGTAACTAAGTCTGAAGAGCACGCCACCATGCGAATCAATTTAGTTGTGATCTTATTGATTTTATGCGCGCAATCGCTGACGATGGCGCAGCGCAGGAAAACCAGTGTGGACATAATTATCAGAGGCGGGACTGTGGTCACGATGGATAGCGCGCGGCGCGTCATTGAAAATGGCGGCGTCGCTATAAAAGGGGGCCGCATTGTTGCCGTTGCTGACACTGGCGAAATCGATCGCAAGTACGCCGCTCGCGAAGTGATCAATGTCGGCGGCAAAGTTGTCATCCCGGGCCTCATCAACGGGCACACTCACGTGCCCATGACCTTGTTCCGCGGGATCGCGGACGATCTCGATTTGCAGGAGTGGCTCACCAAATACATCTTTCCCGCGGAAGCGAAAAACGTTACTGAAGATTTCGTGCGTGTCGGCGCCCGGCTGGGCCTGGCAGAGATGATTCGCAGTGGGACGACGACCTACTGCGACATGTATTACTTCGAAGACGCGATCGCCGACGAAACGTCGAAAGCCGGAATGCGAGGCGTGCTCGGCGAAACGGTCATCGATTTTCCCGTCGCCGACAACAAAACCTACGACGAAGGGCTGGCGTATTCGGAACGCTTCATCAAGAAATGGCAGAGCAATGCGCTGATCGTTCCGGCGATCGCGCCGCACGCGCCTTACACCGTATCTGAAGACCACCTGAAAGCTGCGCGCGCTCTTTCGGATCGGCTGCGCGCACCAATCGTGATTCACATCTCCGAAACGAAACGCGAAGTTGACGACAGCATCAAAGCGAAAGGCGCGAGTCCGGTCGATTATCTTGATCGCATCGGGTTCCTGAACGATCGCGTGATTGCGGCGCATATGGTTTGGCCGAGCGAAGAAGAGTTGGAGCTGTTGAAAAAACTCGGCGTCGGCATCGTTCACAACCCGCAATCAAACATGAAACTCGCTTCGGGAACTGCGCCGGTGCCGGAGATGCTGAAAATGAATTTGCCGGTTGGTTTGGGCACGGATGGGGCGGCATCGAACAACGATCTCAACCTTTGGGAAGAAATGGACACGGCTGCGAAACTGCACAAACTGATCAGTAACGATCCGAAAGTTGTTTCTGCAGAGCAAGCTTTCGAGATGGCCACAATCCGCGGCGCGCGGGCGCTGCATTTGGAGAAAGAGATAGGGTCTATTGAAAAAGGGAAGCGCGCCGACCTGGTGATCGTTGATCTCGATGCACTGAACCAAACTCCTTTCTACAATATCTACTCCGATCTTGTTTACGCCACGAAGGCCGGTGATGTCCGAACAGTAATCATCGAAGGGCGAGTCGTCATGCGTGACCGGCGTTTGCTGACCCTCAACGAAGAAACAATCAAAGCCGACGCGCGCCGTTATCGCGAAAAGATCGTGCAATCAGTTGGCGTGAAAACCCTGCCTGAAGAGTAAATCAACTTGTCTCCGTCGAAACTTCGCGGCGCAAAAGCGGAATTATCGTCAGGCCTTGAACGATAATTGAAAATGCGACGACCGCGAACGCCACGGTGATGATCTCCTGGCGATTTGGCATTGTCTCCGGAATGCCGAGCGCCAGCGCCAGAGCCAAGGCGCCACGCAATCCTCCCCAAAACAAAATGTTTTGGTGCCAGAGAGTGATTCGTCGGCGACTACGCGCGAACAGCAACGACAGCGAATATACGGCCAAGGCGCGCGCGACGATCACGAATGTGATCGCGGCGATGGCGGAGACGAACGCGGTGCGATAGTTCTGGTTTGCGAGGCGCAGTCCTATTAACAGAAAGATGAGCGAGTTTGCGACGAACGCGGCGTATTCCCAGAAATCAACAACTGCTCTCCGGCCTGTTGAAGAGATCGCCAAATGCCCTACATTGCCGATGATCAAGCCAGTGGTCAGTGTTGCCAAAACCCCTGAGCCATGAAAATGCTCGGCGAGTAGAAACGATCCGTAGGCCGCGACGGTGCTGAATGTAACCTCGACGAGATGATCGCGGGTGGCGCCACTTAACAGCAGCACTAATCCAGCTACGACCGCACCGCAGATAATTGAACCAAAGACGACAAGACCAAAAGTCTTCAGAATGCTAAACGTTCCGGTTGACTCACCTGCCGCGAAGACGAGCGCTAGTGTAAATGCGGCGGCAGCCGTGCCATCGTTGAATAGACTTTCGGCCTCTACCAGCAGCCGAATGCGGCCTTGAATCTTTGCCTCTTTGAAGGTGGCAATTACTGAAACCGGATCAGTTGCGGCAATTAGCAGCCCGAAGACGATCGCGCTCATCCATGGCCAACTGGCTGCGTAATGCATGCCAACCGCCGTTGCGGCAGCCGATATGACAACTCCGATTGTTGCCAGCGCGAGCACCACTGGCAGATCCTTTCTCAATTCCGGCCAGCGAATCTGAAACGCAGCTTCGAAGATTAGCGGCGGCAAGAGCGTGGTGAACAAGAGCTCCTTCGTCAGTTCAATTCCAATCGAGAAGGGAGCTAGCGCCAAGCCGGTTCCGGCAACTACCAGACCAATGCTGTAGGGAATTCTCAGCCTGCGGGCGAGCATTGCCACCACTGCGGCGATTAGAAGCAACACCTCAATCGTTTCGATATTCAATCCTCTGCAACCTCGTTTGTTTCAGTTGGTGTGGTCGTTCTGACGGAGCGTCGCCGGTCGCGAATGTTGTCCGCAATCGCATCCGCGAAGAGTGCGATTAGGCCTGGATGCCTTAGACCGATTTTCGCGCCCAGGGCAAACGTTTGTGCATAAAGAAACAGCCAATCAATGAATGACGGTCGGAACGAGAGAAGACCGGCGCGGCGGTCATCGCGTGCGTCTACAATGCTATCAACCAGACATCCGACAGCGCCGACTTGTCGCATCAGCTTCCGCACTTGCAGCGAGTCACCGGCCAGGTGATCGCGAATCAGCAGAAAAGAGACGTCCGCTGTCAGGGCTCCCAACAATCGTCTCGTCTCGACGAACGCTCGCATCGTTCCAGCTCGCCGCTCCTGGAAGTTGATCCTGTAAAGGGTCCGCAATTTTCGCCGGAGGACGGCGGAAGTGGATGCAGGAAAATGCATCTTGAGTCGCTCCGCCAAAAATTCGGCGTCGGAGCACACGACTTCTTCGTTCAAACAGACAAATGGCTTCGCAAGGCGTGCGAGTATCTGTTCGCCGGCATCACAATCGGCGCCATCGATCGCGTCATCTGTAGCGGCGATGAACAGGTAATATGCCAGCAAGACGCTGCGGACTCGTTCCATGTCTCCGTCAATTTCGTAGAAATGCAAGCATCGAATTATCCGGTCGGGAATGTTCGCGAACTGGAAGAGGCGAGGATCAGTAAGCAAACCTTGGTATCGTAATTCGATTTGCAAGGAAGGAGCGTGCGCAGAATCTACCTGGCCAAGCGCATTGAGGCTTTCCTGAAATTCAGGCGCGCAAAGATTTAGAACTTGCGGGTCGCTCAAATGTTTACTGATCGCTGCATTCGCCACGGCTCGGGATTGTATTCGCTATCCGTCTTCTGAGCTACGCTTTCCAAACTTGAAAAAAAAGTAAGGAATGCTATAATCAGGCCGAAATCGAAAGAAATGGTTTAAAGAATGAAGATTTCCGCTCACGAAGAATACGGTCTGAGGTGCCTGGTGCAGTTGGCGCGGGCCGAACTGGCAGATGAATCGCTGACACTGAATCAGATTGCCGACCGCGAAGGTTTGTCCGTGGCGAACGCGGGCAAGCTGATGTGGATTTTGGTGAAAGCCGGCTTGGTGCAATCGCAGCGCGGAGCGAATGGCGGATACACGCTGGCGCGTCCGGCAGCGGAGATTCGATTGAACGAAGTGATTAGGATTCTGGATGAAGACACGGTCGATCGATTCTGCAAGACGCACACAGGCGTACTCGACATATGTATTCACACGAGCGACTGCGGCATTAGGCCTGTGATCGTCGGGCTACATGAGATTGTCCAAAACGCTTTGTCGGAAATCACTTTGGCTGAGTTGATTGGTTCCGAAGAGAAAGTTGATGCGCGCGTGCATCAGATTCAGAGTTTGCGCGCGGTTCAGAGTTCGAGCTTTAGCTTGCCGTCGCGGCGAACAACCTAAAGGTTGAACTCTAAGCGGAGAAGATATGAGCACTGCTGAGATACTCGCAAATCGCGAATACAAATACGGCTGGGTCACGGACATCGAGTCGGAAACGATTCCCCGCGGGCTGAGCGAAGACACCGTTCGTTTGATTTCGCAGAAAAAGAACGAGCCGAAGTGGCTGCTCGAGTTTCGCCTGAAGGCTTATCGCAACTGGCTAAAGATGGAAGAGCCGCGGCGTTGGCCCAACATCAGCTTTCCCGAAGTTGATTACCAGGACATGATTTACTACAGCGCGCCGAAACAGAAAGCGAAGAAAGCCAGCCTTGATGAAGTTGATCCGGAGTTGCTGCGAACATTTGAGAAGCTTGGGATTCCTTTGTCAGAACAGAAGCAGCTTGCCGGCGTCGCCGTCGATGCGGTGTTCGACTCAGTTTCCGTCGCCACGACCTACAAAGAGAAACTGAAGAAAGTCGGAGTAATCTTTTGTTCGTTCAGCGAGGCTGTCCAGGAACATCCTGAGATTGTCCGCAAATATCTCGGCTCGGTCGTGCCGACCAACGACAACTTTTATGCGGCACTGAACAGCGCGGTCTTCTCGGACGGCTCGTTCTGCTTTATTCCGAAAGGCGTGCGCTGTCCGATGGAGCTTTCGACCTACTTCCGAATTAACAACTCTGAATCAGGACAATTCGAACGCACGCTGATCGTGGCTGAAGAAGGCGCATATGTTTCCTATCTTGAAGGCTGTACTGCGCCGCAGTTCGACAAGAACCAACTGCATGCGGCCGTGGTGGAACTGGTCGCGCTGGACAACGCTGAGATTAAGTATTCGACAGTGCAGAACTGGTACGCCGGCGATGAGAATGGCCGCGGCGGCATCTACAACTTCGTCACGAAGCGCGGAAAATGCGCCGGCGTCAATTCGAAGATTTCGTGGACGCAGGTTGAAACCGGATCGGCGATCACGTGGAAATATCCTTCGTGCATCCTGCAGGGTGATAACTCGATCGGCGAATTTTATTCGGTGGCGCTGACGAACCACGCGCAACAGGCCGACACGGGCACGAAGATGATTCACCTCGGAAAAAACACGCGCTCGAACATCGTCTCAAAAGGGATCTCAGCCGGGCATGCGAACAACAGCTATCGCGGGCTGGTGAAAATCATGCCGAAGGCCGTGAACGCGCGGAACCACACGCAGTGCGATTCCATGCTCATCGGCTCGAACGCGGGCGCGAACACCTTTCCCTACATTGAAGTAATGAACAACTCTTCGCAGGTCGAGCACGAGGCTTCTACTTCGCGCATCAGTGAAGAGCAGCTGTTCTATCTGATGCAGCGCGGCATTTCGCAGGAAGACGCCGTGAGTTTGATCATCAACGGTTTTTGCAAAGATGTTTTCCTGCAACTGCCCATGGAGTTCGCGGTCGAGGCGACGCGTCTGTTGGGTTTGAAGTTGGAAGGAGCGGTTGGATAAGACGAGTGAATCGTAAATCGTGAATAGTAAATAGTGCTGGTGAATCCAAATTCTATTCACCATTTACGATTTACTATTCACTTCTTTTTGGAGAAATTCATGTTGGAAATCCGTAATCTTCATGCATCGGTTGATGGCAATGAAATCCTGAAAGGCATCAACCTGACGGTTAACAAAGGCGAGGTGCACGCCATCATGGGCCCGAACGGTTCGGGCAAATCGACTTTGGCGAAAGTGCTCGCGGGTCACCCGCAATACGAAGTGACAGCCGGCGAAGTGATTTACGACGGCAAGAACCTGCTCGAGATGGCGCCGGATGAGCGCGCGCGCGAAGGCGTCTTCATGGCGTTTCAATATCCAATCGAAGTGCCCGGCGTTTCGAACGCGCAGTTCCTGCGGTTGGCTTACAACGAGAAGCAGAAGCATCACGGTGAAGAGGAACTCGATCCATTAGAGTTCAAAGACCTTCTGAAAGAGAAGGCGAAGCTGGTCGAGATGGACGCCAGTTTCATGTCGCGCTCAGTCAACGAAGGTTTCTCGGGCGGCGAGAAAAAACGGAACGAGATCTTACAGATGGCCGTGCTCGATCCGAAGTTGTCGGTGCTTGATGAAACTGATTCCGGTCTGGATATCGACGCGCTGCGGATTGTTGCCGAAGGGGTCAATAAACTTCACGACCCAGACAAGGCTGTGATTCTGGTGACGCACTATCAGCGGCTGCTCAACTACATCATTCCGGATTTTGTCCACGTGCTTTCCGGCGGGCGAATCGTGAAAGAGGGCGGAAAGGAATTGGCGCTGGAGTTGGAAGAGAAGGGCTACGACTGGCTAAAGAATGGAAGCGGCAAACCGGCCGTGAGCGCGCCGGCGGCAAGGTAAGAAATGACTGTTGAGTTGGCAAAACAAAGCGCGTACGAAGCGGCGTTTCGAGAATTGATTCAAATCCGCAATGACGAGCCGTCGTGGTTGCGGCGCGCGCGCGAGGACGCATTTGCCCATTTCGAGCGCGTTGGTTTTCCCACGGTTCGCGACGAAGACTGGAAGTACACAAACATTGCGCCGCTCACGCGCACTAAATTCGAGCCAGTCTTCGGAACAACGGATGCCGCGCGTTCGCTAAATGGCCACGCCAAAGACTTCTTTTTACCGGAGACGAAAGACAGCCAACTGGTCTTCGTTAACGGAGTTTTTCAGCGTGAACTCTCGTCGTTGAACCTGCCTAACGGCGTAGTCATTTCAGATATCGCTGAGAGTTTGCGCCAAACGCAACATGAATCGCGGCTTCGCGAACAACTCACCGCGGACCAGGCCAATGGGTTCACTGCTCTTAACACCGCTCTGTTTTCGAGTGGCGCATTCGTGCTGGTTCCGCGCGGCGTCGAACTGACAGCGCCGGTGCATCTGCTTTTCATTTCTCAATCGCAGAACGGTGACGCGCCCGCTTCGTTTCCACGCGTCATCGTGATAGCTGAAGAGAACAGTGCCGCGACGGTCGTGGAGAGTTACGTCGGAATCGGAAACGGCGCTTACTTCACGAACGCGGTCGTAGAAGTTGTGGCGAGAGCTGGCGCCCGGATACAGCATTACAAGGTTCAGCGCGAAAGTAATTCAGCCTTTCACATTGCGAATACGATCGCGACCGCCGCGCGCAGCTCGCTCTATGCCACGACTAACATCAACCTGGGCGGGTCGCTTTCCCGCCACGACATTGCCGTTACGTTTGCCGAAGAGGGTGGCGAATGCGCCGTTGATGGCCTGTACATGATTAGCGCCGAGCAACACAGCGACACGCATTCCATAATCGATCATCGGCAACCGCATTGCACCAGCCGCCAGCTTTACAAGGGCGTGTTGGACGGCAAATCGCACGCGGTCTTCAACGGCAAGGTTTTTGTCCGGCATGGCGCGCAGCAGACCGACGCGCAGCAAACGAACAAGAACCTTTTGCTTTCTGAAGAAGCGCGCGTGGATACAAAGCCGCAACTGGAAATCTTCGCGGATGATGTGAAATGCGCGCACGGCGCCGCGGTCGGGCAGCTTAGCGAAGATGAGGTCTTTTATCTCGAAAGTCGCGGCATCAATCCGGCGCTGGCGAGAAACATTCTGACGTACGGCTTTGCGGAAGAAGTAATCGAAAGAATCAAAATTGATTCGATCAAAAAGCAACTCGACGAAGTCGTGCTGAATCGGCTTCATTCGGGTTTGGACATCTAATTAACCAAATGGCAGCGGTCGAAGAACTAATTCCGATAAAGCCGAAGCCCCGCGATGAGTGGAATATCGAACGGGTGCGCAAAGACTTTCCCGTTCTGGCGACGCGGGTCAACGGCAATCCGCTCGTCTATCTCGACAATGCCGCGTCGTCGCAAGTGCCGCAGATGGTGGTCGAGCGTGGCAGTCAGTATCTCAAGTACGAACATTCGAACATCCATCGCGGTGTCCATTACCTCAGCATGAAGGCGACAACCGCCTATGAAGGCGCGCGCGAAAAAGTGAAGCGCTTCATCAATGCGCGCGAGGTGAAGGAATGCATCTTCGTGCGCGGTACGACTGAAGGCATCAATCTGGTGATGCATGGCTACGGCCGCAAATTTATTGGCGCGGGCGACGAGATCATCATCTCGGCAATGGAGCATCACGCGAACATCGTTCCGTGGCAGATGCTCTGCGAAGAAAAGGGCGCCCGGCTTCGCGTGATTCCGATGAACGATGCGGGCGAGCTGCTGATCGATGAATATGAAGCGCTGCTGAATGAAAGAACGAAACTCGTCGCCATTGCGCATGTCTCGAACGCGCTCGGCACAGTTAATCCGGTGAAGCAGATGATTGACAGCGCGCACAAGTACGGCGTGCCGGTCTTGATCGACGGCGCGCAGTGGGTGCCGCACATGCCGCTGGATGTACAGGACCTGGATTGCGATTTCTACACGTTCTCAGGCCACAAAATGTTTGCGCCAACGGGCAGCGGCGTCGTTTACGGCAAAGCGCACCTGCTCGAGAAAATGAATCCATTTCAAGGCGGCGGCGACATGATCAAGAGCGTCACGTTCGAGAAGACCACGTACGCCGACCTTCCGAATAAGTTCGAAGCGGGAACGCCGGCGATCGCTTCGCAGATAGGTCTCGGCGCGGCGATCGATTATTTGAACATCATTGGCCGCGAAAAAGCTGTCCCCTACGAACACGAGTTGCTGGACTATGCGACGAAACGCCTGTCCTCGATCGAAGGTGTCCGGATCATTGGTACGGCGCGTGAAAAAGTGAGCGTGCTGTCATTCACCATCGACGGCGTGCATCCGCACGATATCGGCACCATTCTGGATCAGCAGGGCATCGCCATTCGCGCGGGGCATCACTGCGCGCAGCCCGTGATGAAACGCTTCAACCTTCCTGCGACAGCGCGTGCGTCGTTCGCTTTTTACAACACGAAAGAGGAAGCCGACGCGTTGGCGGAAGCCGTCGAAAAAGTGATCGAGGTGTTTTCGTAACGATGTCCGAACTCTCTGAGCTTTACCAGCAAGTCATCCTCGATCACAACAAAAAGCCGCGCAATTTTCAGAAGCTCGAAAATGCGAACCGCCGGGCTGAAGGTTACAACCCGCTGTGCGGCGATCACTTGAATGTTTACCTGCGCGTTGAGGATGATCAGGTGCAGGCCGTCAGCTTTGAAGGCTCGGGTTGCGCGATCTCGAAAGCTTCGGCCAGCATGATGACGCAGGCCGTGAAGGGAAAGACTAAAGCCGAAGCGGAAACTCTCTTCAACGAATTTCACCGCATGGCGATGGGCGAGCTGGATGAGGAAAACGAACCGAATCAGCTTGGCAAACTGAAGATCTTTGCGGGCGTGCGCGATTTTCCTGCGCGCGTGAAATGCGCGACGCTTTCCTGGCACACCATGCGCGCCGCACTCGAAGGGCAAGACACCGCAACCACCGAATAATCCTTTAACTACGCGCTTCATTTCTGCGGAATCGCCGCCAATCCATACAGAGTTTCCGCCGCCTGATAAGTCCACTCAGACTTGAATTTCTGAATTGCCTCGTCGCCGTGGTTAACAACTAGATGCCCCAGCGCGCGACGCACGCGCACCTGATTCTCCATTGGCTCACGTGTTCGTTCCGCGCGCAGTAACCAAAGCTGCGCGGCGTTGATGGCCCACGGATACCACATGAAACCCAGGGCCTCGCGCGCCACGTACTGCTGACCGCGATGGTCGGTAAAGAGCGCCGCGAATTCGCCGCTGTCATTTGGAAAACTCAAACCGCGATCGCCGCATTTTGCAAAGTAATCCGGCATTTGAGCGAGTATCTTTGGCGGAATCGCAAATCCAGCTTCCGCTTCCGCGCGCAACAATTCGCCGTAAATCTGTAACGTCAGTCCGTCAATCGCTTCTCCGCCCGTTTCGCTGGCGGCGCGCCAGCCCGGCGGATTGGCCTTATCATCGTATTGGTCGGCAATCCACTGCGCAGCGTTTTTTAGAAGCCGGTCGCGTGTCTCGATGCTGCCATCCCAAGGCAGATTGGCTTTGCGTGTTTCCAGCAAAGCGAGCAATGCGAGCGTCGTCGTATAAATGTTGTGCAGCGACGGATTGTCCTGGTTCGGAAACATGTTCCAGCCATCCTTGTCGTCAGGACGATAAGTCTTCAACACATCCTGAGTGTAAGCGAGATTCTTCAATGCTCGCTCTCGAGCTTCGCCGGTCAACAATCCTGGACGACCGAGCGCGTTCGCCAGGGCGGCCGCAGTCCAAATCGCCGGTTCGGCTTGCGCACGCATCTCTTTTGGGTGAGCAATCCAACCGAACTTGCGCCCATCACTGCCTTCAACCGTCGCGCCCGGCGCAAACGCCGCGTCCAAGCCCGGTAACAATTGCCGGGCTTCGGCATCGGACAATTCAGCGGTGGCGAACATCGCGCTAAGTGCTTGGGCGTTCGACCAATATTCAATTGTGTTTTCGCCGCCGGGTTTCAGGCTGGATGCGATCCACCCTTGTGCCGTCTGGCCGTGTTCGAGCGCCGCCAGCAGTTCACGCCGAAACGAAGATGCCGCTTCACGAATCTCAGCGTTGCTGTGCGCGTGGCGCATGATCGATGTGTCGTGGCGATCAAGTAAGGTGCGAATGTTCTCGCCCGCCGGCACGTTCAATCCAGCATCGGCCACCGCGACGTATGTTGCGGATATCAGGAGCAGCACGCCGACAGTCATCGTGGCGAGTCGTAACCTTCGCTGTCGTTGTCTTTGTTTTTCGCGCTGTCGCAGCTCGTCGTAACCGACTCCCATTACACCCGACAGCAGCTTGAACAGGGCATTTGTTTTTCCGTCTTTGCCGGGACGCGCGTCAGCAGCGATCGGTTCCGCCGGTTCGTTAGTGACCTGGCCTGCGGAATCAACTTGAAACCGAACCGCTTGAGGAAAGCATTCAAGCAGACCGCTGTCCGGCGCCGCGTTCGGCTCGCCGTCAGTCATCAGGCACAGCACGTGATCGGCGCGGCCGAGCGCTTTGTAAGCTTTGATTTCTTCGTTGACCCACTTCGAAACGGCGGATTTCGGTGAGCAGATGACGATTAGTGAGCGGGACTGTTTGAGCGCTTCTTGTATTTTTCCACCGAGGTCGGAAGCACCGGGCAACTCATCTCGATCGCGAAAAATGGGAAACAGTCGCTTGGGAACAGCACCCTGCGCAGTCTCGCGGCCGATGAGCTTGCGCGGAACACGATACGTCTCGATCGACTTGTGCAGCCACTTCGCCCACTCTTCATCGGCGTGGCTGTAGCTGATGAACGCCCAGTATTTCAAATCTCGATCCGACATGTCTGTTGTTATTTAGAACTCTTCGCGCTGCGGACGTGATAAGTAGCAAACGTGCCGTAACCTTTCGCCAGTGGAGTTTGACCGACGTAGTCGCAAGTGAATTCTTTGACGCCCTGGGCCGCGGCCAGCGCGGCGAACGCCTGGCTGCCGTAGACCTGACCCGGCGGCGTGATTGGTTCGATGCGCGCGGCGCGGCTGACGTGAGTGCCGGTGTAACTCGGCTGTGCGGTAACCGGATCAACGCACGAGTAAACCGGCCCGGCGTGCAGAGCAATGCGCAGGTTGATGGCTTTCGGCAGACCCTTCTTGCTCCAATCCGTCGCGACCATGAGTTCGCACAGTTCAAGCGCGAACAAGCCGGCGTCTTTCACATCGTCGAACACGAAATAGAGACCGTCGCCCCAGGTGTTCTTGATCGACGGCGCATGTGGCGAAGTCGAAATCAATCTTCCAATCGCGCCGAGAAAATGATTGAGAAACAGCGGAATCTGTTGTTCCGTGAGCTTGCTGAAGTTGACGGCGTCGGCGAATAACATCGCCATGATGCGTGTTGGGAGAGTGTCGGATTGCTTCGTTCCCTTTCCCTCTGGGAGAGGCTGAGGGTGAGGACTTACGGCGACAGCGGATGATATTCTTTTTTTTCGCTTTTTCTTTGCTAAGCTTCGCACCCTCACCCCGGCCCTCTCCCAAGGGGAGAGGGAGTCAGATGGCGAGCTTGCGACACGGATTTCTGACAATTCGCGCTTCAGAATCCGCGCGAGGTCAATCACCTGAACATCGAGTCCCAATTTCTTCCAGTGTTCGACCGCGCTCGCCGTCCCACCAGGGCCGTCGCCAGGCTGCTTGTCCCAAACCGCCAGCGGCACGAGATCGGTTTCCAGTTGCCGCGCGCGAATGTCCGCCAATCCGTAAAGCAGAAGATTCGCATACTCGAACGACATGCTGCCTTCTTCGATGCGCTCATTCGAAGCAGTGATCACACTCGCCGCGCGTTCGAGCACGCTTTCAAGACGCTTCACCCAACTCGAGTTGGCGAACCCGACGCTGTCGTGAATGAACTCTTCCTTTTCAAACGGAAGTACGACGTGCGCTTCGCCGCCCAGGTCTAAAAGCGTTTCGAGAAACAGGATATCCGCGCCGCAGCCCGCCGATGCGTAACCAAAACCGGGCGCGATTTTGCTGACATGCGATTTAATCGCCCCGCGCACTGCGGGTTCAATTGAAGCAGGGAATCGCGGCGACGATCGATCGGGTCGATCTATCAAGTGTCCCGCGAAAACCACGATCCCCGGAATCTTGAGCGCTTGTTCGATAGCGGTGGCATCGCGATGAAGATGATCGACCAGGAGACGCGCATTACGTCGCGTTGAACTCAAGTCAGCGAATTGGCCACGGCCTATTTTTGCCGCCTGCGAATACCAATCTTCGGCCTCGCTCCATTGGCGCAGGATTAACGAAGCTTCTCCGAGCGTTGCCACCGGCCAATATCGGTCGCCAGAGTCTCTCCGCAGTGTTTTCAATTCAGCGAGGCAAGCTTCGCGAACCTTCTGGGCCAGCGTGCGCGCCTCGTCTTTATTGCCCAACAGCACCGCAAGCGTCGCCGCGTTGATTGCGGAGTAGTAACCGTGATTCAGCTTGTAGGCTTCGCGATAAAACTTGTGCGCCAGCTTCAACTGCTGCGTGCGTTCGCTCTTGGTGGTTGCGAGCATCCAGAGATCTTTGTGCGTGCGCGCCAGTATGCCGAGCGTCTCTTCATCGCGATGACCTTCGGCCCGAAGCTGCGTCAGGATCGAATTCGCGCGTTGCGTCGCGCCGCTGCGCGCCAGCGCCAGAGCGAGCAGTTGCCGCAGCTCGACGTCTCTGGGCTTGTTCTTCAAGCCTTCCGTCAAAATGTCGTAGGCAACGAGCGGCTCGCCCAGCTTCAGAACTCTTCGGCCGGTGCGCCGATAAATCCCCGGCGTGTTCGCCCACTCTTCAGGCGAGCGTGCCTGCCAAAGACCGAGCAGCGATGAAAGACTGAGCGACGCGATCTGATCTAGATTCTGCGCCGCCGCCGCTGCGGCAAACTGACCATCGGAGTCGACGGCTTTCGGCCCCCTCGGCTCAAGTCTGTATCCGAGACCGCGAATCAGTTTGAGCGTTTCAATGGCGGTGTTGCGATAGTCCTGCTTTTCACTTTCGGGCAGCTCTTCGTAGGGCGGGAAGCCCGTCGCCTGACCTTCAGCCGATGAGTCCGCATTCGCGAGTCGCTGCCGCGCCCGAATGTTGTAGGTATTCTCCGCGAGAATTTCGACTAGTTCGTGCAGGTCTTTGGGAAGATCGGGTTCCGGCGTGTGCATGATCAGAAGCGAGTGGCCAGGGTAGTATAGCCGATGCTTTGCCAATCGGCGGCGTCTGACGCAACAGGGCAAACGTTTGGCCGACAAGGACGTGAATTCAAGTCCAGAAGCTCCGGCTCTTGACCGGTACCTGACTCAACGAGAAAACTTGTTGACATTTGCAAAGAGCGTAGCTATTCTGCGCGGCTACACCGATGGAGAAGGCTGAATCCCGAGCCTGCTCAACGCACTCTCGCTGAATCCAGCCTATCCGCAATCCCAAATATGCCGCAGGAGTTCCTCCATGAAAAGCCCGATCCGCTTCGCAATGTCACGTGTTGCCAGTGTTGCCCTGGTGCTTTCGCTGCTTACGACGTCAACACCGGCAGCGCCACAGACGATTGCTAGTTTCGTCAAAGAGAAGAGTACCAACTTCGCGCTTTGGTACAACTCCGGAGGCCTTAGCAAGCTCGTTCAGGGCCAACGCGGTCCCAGTCCGCGAGCAGCCGAGAAGCAAAGAGATCGCGACGCAAAAGTCGTCAGGCTGGAGATCTATCCCGGCAACGTAACTATCGATCTTTCTGAACGCGTACGGTTCGTGGCAGTTCCTTACGATGTTGATGGCAATCCGGTGGGCGGCGTAAAGGTCAAGTGGTTGGCTCAGGCCTCCGTCAACGGGCAGCGAATTCGTGTCTCCCCACAGGGCGAGCTTCAACCAGTTATGCCGGGCGTCTTCACG
>DASXTE010000204.1:0-9803 GCA_036505595.1 Pyrinomonadaceae bacterium | reverse complement strand
ACCGGCGAAGGTGAATCGATCGCGCCAGTCAACGATCGCATCCTGAAAGAGCAGGAAGATTTTAATCGCAAGTACAATCTAACGGTCGATTGGCGCACGCTCGACGAATATTTCAAGCGCCTGGAAAAACAGGGCGCGGGTGTGAACCTCGGCACGTTCGTCGGCGCGACGCAGGTGCGCGAGTACGTGATCGGCTGGGACAATCGACCGCCAACGGCGGCGGAGTTGGAACAAATGAAACGCCTCGTCGCCGAGGCGATGAAGGATGGAGCGCTGGGAGTTTCGACTTCACTTCAATACGTCCCGGCGCGATTTGCGACGACAGATGAGATCGTTGAACTAGCGAAAGTCGCACATCAATACGGCGGGATCTACATCACACATCAACGCAGCGAAGCGAATGCGATCGACGATTCAATGAAAGAAGTGTTCGAGATCGCGCGCCGGGCAAACATCCCCGCGGAGATTTGGCATTTCAAAACTGCTTACAAAAAGAACTGGGGTCGCATGCCTGAGATGCTGCGTCGCATCGCCGTGGCGAGGCGACAGGGCTTGAAAATCACCGCTGACGTTTATCCATACGTCGCGGGTAGCACTTCGCTAAGTGCGTGTCTGCCGCCGTGGGCGCAGGAAGGCGGAACCGACAAAATGGTTGCGCGCGTGAAAGATGCCGAAACGCGCAAGCGCTTGAAATGGGAAATCAGCAACGATGCGAAGGATTGGGAGAACATTTATCTCGGCAGTGGCGGCCCGAGCGGAATCCTGATTGGCTCAGTCACGAATCGTGATTTGGAAAAATGGCAGGGCAAGCGACTTTCTGAGATTGCCACCGCGCAAAACAAGGATCCGCTCGATGCTCTCTTCGATTTCATCATCGCCGATCATGGACAGACCGGCGCGATCTTTTTCATGATGAATGAGGCTGACATGAACGCGGCTTTGAAGTCGCCGTTCGTCAGCATCTGCACTGACAGTGGTGCGCGCGCGACCGATGGCCCGCTGGCCGGGTCGAAATCTCATCCGCGCGGTTGGGGCACTTATCCGCGAATCCTTGGCCGCTATGTTCGCGATCAAAAGTTAATGCCGCTGGAACTTGCGATTCACAAAATGACGGGTTTGCCGGCTTCGAACGTCGGGCTAAAACAAAGAGGCGTGATTCGCGAGGGTTACTTTGCCGACATCACGATTTTCGATCCGAAGACCGTGATCGATCGCGCGACTTTCGAAGAGCCGAATCAATATCCGGTCGGCATCAACTTTGTGATTGTGAACGGACAGATTGAAGTCGATAACGGTTCGCGCACGCCGGCGTTGGCGGGCCGAGTCTTGCGCGGGCCCGGATACACTGGCCGCAGATGAACGCGGATTTCCACGGATAGAAATTAGAACACCGATCTTAATCTGTGTTCATCCGTGTAATCTGTGGCTAACTAGTTTTCTACAGCGAGCCCACAATCTTTCGATACTGATCCTCGCTGAAAGCCTTCAGCGTCTCAGTGCTGACGTTGCCCTGGGAGCCCAGGCCGAGTATGCCTTTCGCGTACGTCTCATCATCTGGAGCCTCGATTACGCAAACCAGATCGTAGCGGCCCATGGTCAGATACGTGTCCTTGATCTGCATTCCAGCTTTCTTGAACGCTTTTCGTCCTGCATCAAGTCGCTTCGCGCTGGATCCGACCTTTGATATTCCCTGCTGAGTCCAGTTCAGCAGTGCAATGTAAGTTGGCATGGTCTTTCTCCTTTTTTATGGAGTGCGCCGGCAAAGCGTAGCGGCGACGGCGCTTTGGATCAGTCGTTCTCGCTCTTCAGACGCACCGTCTTAGAAATGAATCCAAAGCGGTGTCTCCGGATAAATCGGGATTGCCACCGCACCCCAAATTAGATCTTGATGACTATATTCTTCCTAAACAGCAGCCACATCAAAAAAAGCCACAACAGAATGAATGAAATCGCGAACGCCAGCGAAGCATTATTTGGCGAGAGCCACGATGCGAACAGATGATTGTAAACGAATGGTTGCAGCGCCATGGGCGAGCCATCGGGTTTCGTTACGTGAAGCAGCGAGCTCAGACGGCCCATGAATCCGTAATTCATCCCCATTAGCCTCGCCATCATTCCCGTCCCAACAAACAAAACAATCGCGTTCACGCCGAAGATCACGAATGGCTTCGTCCACGACTTGTAACCTTTGATGTCGATCAGCCAGTAACACAACGCGAGAAATTGCAGCGCAAAACCCCCGGTGAAGAAAACATACGAACTGGTCCACAGCGACTTGTTAATCGGAAACCACGGATTCCAACACCAGCCGACGATCAGACAACCGATGCCGGCGATGAACATGAGCGCGACCTTTTCGACCGGCGTTCGCTCTTTGCATCTGATCAAGTTCCCAGTCAACACGCCCAACAAGGTCGTCGCCAGCGCGCCCATCGTGCTCAAGATGCCTTCCGGATCGTAAACAATTCCCTGCTTCCAGATGTGCGGGCCAAAAACGCGGCGATCGACATACGACGCCAGGCTTCCTTCCTTGCTCAAATCGCCTGCGTAATAACCGGGTGCAGGCACATGCTTCATCAAAATGAAGTAGACAACCAGCAGCGCCACAGCAATTATCGCTGTCGTGCGGGGCCGCGTCGTCAGGTAAATAATTCCCGCAAAAAAATAACAGACCGCGATGCGTTGCAGCACGCCGGGAATGCGAATCGTTGACAGATGGAAATAAGGAAAGCCGGCCAGGAATTCGCCCAGCAGAAAAATGATTGCCGAACGGAGGACGACTTTCATGAAGAGCGCACGCCGTTCATCTCCGCGTTCGATTCGTTTTCCGAAAGCCAGCGGTATTGCGACGCCGACAATGAAGAGGAAGAACGGAAAGATCAGATCCGTCGGCGTCCAACCATTCCACTCAGCGTGCTCGAGCGGCCAGTAGATATGCGACCACGTACCGGGATTGTTCACGAGCACCATGCCCGCGATCGTGAGACCGCGAAAGACGTCGAGAGAAACCAGGCGCTCGCTTTTGTTAGACATAAACGATGTACTTATCCGCAGATTCGCCAAAAGAAAGAATCAGTTTGGAGTGCGCCGGCCTGACGGCGCTATGTCATTCGTTACGGGTAAATCAAAAGCGGCGTCAAGCCGCCGCACTCCAAATTACCGCTGTGCGGGCGGCGCCGCCGGGCGCGGTCCCAAACCAAACTCTTCGGGATTTGGCAAAATCGATGTTGTCTCATATTTACGCAGCGCTTCATCCATCTGGCGACCCTTCGCGAGCCACCTTGAAATCATCTGATCGTAACGAGCCAGGACGCTGTCCAACCAAAAGGGGCGATTCTCTGCCAGCCATTGACGGCGATAGCCTTCTTTCAAAATCGAAAGCTCCTCCGCCATCTCGCGCAGGTTGTTGTAAATCGCGCCCGAATAATAGCGCAGTTTACGCACCTTCACGCGATCTCCTAGATTCAAATATGCGTCCCAGTATTGATCGCTGAACTTTTGCATAACCTCGAAGCGCCGTCCCAGATGATCGAATCGCTGTGCGGCAAACTTCATCGCCGCGACGGCTGATGCGTTTCGTCGCGCGCGCTTTTCATTTCGCGTCAGCGATTCCTGGACATCTTCAACCGTCAGACGCATCTGGCGAATACGATCCGCGTTGTTTCGCGCCTGATTCTGAAATTGCGTGGTAAAAGGGTCGCGCCAGAAGATCTCGTCGGATGGCCCGCCGCCCAGCACCGAATTGACGCTGCCGAGCGCGCGTTCAGCTTTGACAAACTCATTACCATCGTTGCGAAAGAACGCCCAGTCGAAATCGCGGTCGAACTTGGCGATGTCGACGGATCCTTCCTGCCAAGATGCTGCGGCGCCCAGAACAATTGGATGCCAGGCCATCTCGAACAACGACTCGCCATCGTCATCCCACGTCGTGTTCATCATCCCAATCGCGCCGGCCTGCTGACCGTCACGGACAAAATTAGTGATGTTTTTGGACGCAGCATCGAGATTCGGAAAGACTTGATTCCAAGTCTGCGCGCCGGGACAGACGAACTGTTGCAGACCGGCATCCTGAAAGGGTTTGATCGACGACCAGAAATCATCGCGCGCGCCATACTGCCAGTTCATCACGATCATGTCTTTCGGGATATTGCCGATTAGTTCAGGATGATGCAGCGCGATGTCGCCCCAGAACATTAACTGCCGGTTGTAAGGCTTCAACACATCGCGCACGCGGTTGAGGTGTTCAAAGTAAACTGCGCCGACGCCCTTTGCTTGCGCTTCCGCTCTGCTCTGTCCTTCGCCCAACTCAAAAGTTTCGTCTTCGCCGATGTGGAAGAATTGTCCGGGAAACAATTCGTTTAGCTCTTTGTACCAATCAGCGATCAGCTTGTAAGTTCCGGGCTGTTGCGGCGAAAGCACATCGCCATAAGGTGTCTCCGCCAGCTCAGCATACTTTTCCAAGCGCAGCGCTTTATGAAGATGACCGAACGTTTGCTGTTCCGGCACCAGCTCAACGTGATAATTGCGCGCGTAAGCGACCAGCTCTTTGATTTCCGCGGGGGTTAGCGACCCACCTTCCGGACCAATCAGCGGATGCGAGGCGCTTGCAAAAGTGTGCTCCATATAAAAGGAGTGCATGTTCAGTTTGAAAAAGGCTTCCGTGCGAATCTGCCGCTTGATGTATTCAACAGTTGGCACAGGCCCGCGGCTGATGTCGTCGGACACGCCGCGCCAGCGCATCGTCGGCCAATCGACAATCTTCACAGCGGGAATGAATGCGCTTGCGCCTTCGCCGCGCACAAGCTGCTTCAATGTCTGCACACCGTAGAATGTTCCGGTTTCTGTTTTGCCGGCGACAATAACCCGCTCAGTATTGGCGAAGAGCACGTAACCTTCGTCGGTCAAGTTCGCGGGCACTGTAACTCCGCTTCGTCTTAGCGACTCTGCCAGCGCGGGAACGTCGAGCCGGCCGATGATGATGTCGCGCCGCGATCCGGTTTTTCCGATCGAGAGCGTGACATCGGCAGTGGTTTTCAAATCATCGATAAAGTCCTGCGCCGCAAATCGATCTTCGGAAGACTTGCGATCAGCGAGCACGACGCGTACACGGCTGTTAATCGGAAAGGAACCCGAGCCGACCTCGATTGTTTTCGGCGCCGGGATGATTTGAATGGCTGGAGCCTGCGCTGCCGCCGAGGAGCACGCTAGCGCAAGTACCAGGACAATTGCGGCTCGCAACGCAAAGGTTCGTGTTAGAGTTGTTCGCGATCGGCGCCGGATTTTTATGAGGGGCATAAGCTTTTCTTGAAAGGGATTCCCAATTGCGCCGGACTATTTACCTGATATCCGCGGCGAATACAACAACCTTATGTCCTTGATGCTTCAGGAAATTGCCGAGCAGCCGGCCGCCCTCGAAAAGACAATCGCCGAAGAGCGCGAGAAGGTTGGGCGGCTCGCGCAAGCCGTGCGCGGGCGCGACATCGATTTGATCGTGCTCGTGGCGCGCGGCAGTTCGGACAATGCGGCGCTGTTCGGGCGATATCTTCTCGAAATCACCACCGGGATTCCGGTTTCACTGTCAGCCCCATCGGTGCACACGCTCTATCACGCAAAGCTCAACCTGAAACACGCGCTGGTGATCGGCGTCTCCCAATCCGGCGAGGGCGAAGACATAAACCTGGTGCTCGCCAATGCACGCGCGTGCGGCGCTTTCACGATCGGAATTACGAACGAACCTGCGTCATCGATGGTCAAGCTGGTTGACGAAACGCTGCTGATGCACGGCGGAAAAGAACGTTCGGTGGCCGCGACGAAAACCTTTACAGGGCAGATGATGCTCTTCTACATGCTGGCATCAGCGCTCGCGAACCGTGGGGCAGCGATTGACTATCAATCCATTCCGAATCTCGCGGCTCAAGCACTGGAACAAAAACCCGCCATGGTTGAGCTGGTCCAGCGTTACGTGTTCATGGAAAACTGCGTGGTGGTGGGACGCGGCCTGGCGTATGCAAACGCGTATGAGTTCGCGCTGAAGCTGATGGAGACGTGCTACGTCGTCGCTGAAAGATTTTCGTCCGCAGATTTTCTGCACGGACCGGTCGCGATGATTGAACGTCACTTTCCCGTGATCCTTTTCGCGCCGCCGGGCGCGATGTTGCCGGACACCAAAGATTTGATTGATCGATTGCGCGAGCTTAACGCGGACACGCTCGTAATCACGGGCGATTTAGATGCGGCCGCAAAATGCACGCGCTCGATCATCATGTCACGCGAAATCGATGAGTTTCTCGCGCCGATTCCTTACATCATTCCGGCGCAACTGTTCGCCGCGCTGTTAGCAGAGGCGAAGGGCCTCGATCCAGATAAGCCACGATCTCTTTCAAAAGTGACGAGAACTTTGTAGCAATTGACGACCAACGCGCGACCTGTCGTTCTGAGTGCCGTAGGCACGAGATATTTATAGAGCCGGCAACTCACTTCAATCCTTTACGAATTGAGCGAACTGCGAAGCATTTCGCTCAATTCGAAGAAAGGTAAGGCTAGTCGCGAGTCTACAAATATTTCGCGCCTACGGCGCTTCTTATTTGCTAATCGGAAAAAACCTGATGAAGGAAATCGCGGAATCCAAATACGTACGACGTGAACTCCCCTCACAGGGCCATTTGCTGCGCGTTCTCGGCGTCGGTTTCGGTCTGGCAGTCACGATCGGTGGGACGATCGGCATGGGGATTTTCCGCACCCCCGGCGAAGTGGCTGCACACTTGCCCACCCGCAGTCTTTTCATCGGCGTCTGGATTTTGGGAGGTGTTTACGCGCTACTGGGCGCGATCTCAGTCGCTGAACTGGGCGCAATGATTCCTCGCTCGGGGGGCTGGTACGTTTTTGTCCAGCGCGCGCTCGGAGATTATCCCGGTTTCGTTATCGGCTACAGCGACTGGCTGTCAACATGCGGCACGTTGGCCTTGCTGTCTATCGTGATTGGCGAATACACGGCCACTCTCACGCCCGGCCTGAGCGGACGCGATAAAGCGATTGCCTTGGTAGTGGTGGTGACATTTGCCGCGTTGCAGTGGCGCGGAATTCGTTGGGGCAGTCTCACGCAAAATCTTACCAGCGCGATTAAGGGCCTGATATTCGCCGCGCTCGCGATCGCCGCTTTCACCCTGGCGGGAAAATCCGGGCCAGAGGCACCTTTGGCTGCGCCACAGGGCGTCGCCATTTTTGGCGCGCTGATCATTGCGCTTCAGGGCGTCCTCTACACGTATGACGGGTGGTACGGCGTGATTTATTTTGGCGAGGAAGTGCGCAATCCGAAGCGTGATGTGCTGCGTTCAATGTTCGGTGGCACGATAATGGTGATCGTTATCTACGTAATTGTGAATCTTGCGTATATCTATGTGCTGCCCATGTCAAAACTCGCGGGCGAGCCTCTGGCGGCGGGCGCTGTGGCGCGCGCGATTTTTGGTGAGTATGGCGACGCCACGATCAGAATTCTTGCGATTGCATCGATCATGAGCACGGTTAATGCTTATACACTGACGGCACCGAGAATTCTCTACGCGATGAGTTGTGACAACCTGTTTCATCATTCAGCCACGCGGGTCAATGAAGGCGGTACGCCGACAATAACTCTTCTGATCAGCACGCTCTGCGCAGTCCTCTTCATTTTGAGCGCAAAATTCAGTGCCATTCTCGCCGCGCTCGCCTTCTTCTTCGTGGCCAATTACGCGATGGGATACCTGTCGGTAATCGTTTTGCGTCGGAGAGAACCAGACCTGCCGCGACCCTATCGTGTCTGGGGCTATCCCTGGACGACCATTATTGTTTTGCTGGGCTCTGTGTCGTTTTTGATTGGAGCTATCCTAGCCGACAAGAAAAACAGTCTGTGGGCGTTGGCGATCCTGGCGGCAAGTTACCCACTGTTCCTACTCGTACGACTCCTGCGCCCACGCGCAAATTAGCGACGCAGCACACGACTCGCAGCTGACGTCGCACCGAATGCGCGCCGTTCAGCGGTGTGCTATTCTCGCTTGGTAGTTGCGAAAGTGGCGGAATTGGCAGACGCGCCAGACTTAGGATCTGGTACCGAAAGGTGTGGGGGTTCGAGTCCCCCCTTTCGCACCACGGAACAGAGGTCGGAAGTCAGATATCAGAGGTCAGCATCTGGGACAGAATAGTTATCTGACCTCTGACTTCTGATGTCTGACCTCTAATTTATGAAGACTGAACTCAAAGAAATCTCTCCAACCCGTAAACAGATCGATATTGAGATCGAAGCCGACGCAGTGCGCAAGGTATACGATCGCATCAGCGACAATTATGCGAAGGCGGCGACCGTGCCAGGCTTTCGTCCCGGACACGCGCCGCGCGCCGTCATCCGAACGCGTTTCAAAGATCAGATACGCACCGAAGTTCTGCGCGAACTTCTTCCCGACGCCGTCCAGAACGCGATCAGCGAACACAAACTGGAAGCGCTCGGCGAACCCGAGCTCAACCTCGACAACACAGAAGGACTCGACCAGCTTGGCCAAAAACCGATCACATTCAACGTCAACGTCGAAGTCTTGCCGGAGATCAAACTCAGCAAGTACAAAGGCATCGAACTCACGCGCCGCACCCGGCCCGTGACTGATGAAGGTGTCGACCGAGTTATTCAGCAACTGCGCGAGAGTTCTGCGTCGTTGCAGCCGGTCGAAGATCGCGGCGCGCAGGTGGGCGATACAGTTACTGCAAACTTCCACGGAACGTTCGTCAACGAACCTGACGCCGAACCGATCAATGTCGAAGATGTGGACGTGGTGCTCGGCGGCGAAGGTGTTGTGCAGGCGATTACCGACAATCTTACCAGCGCCAAACCGGATGATGAAAAGACGTTTACCGTCCAATATCCTGAAGATTTCAGCGCAAAAGGGCTCGCCGGCAAGACCATCGAGTACAAAGTGAAAGTCTCAGCAGTGCGCATCAAGGAGTTGCCCGATTTGGACGCCGAATGGGCGCAAAGCCTCGGCGACGAAATTGAAACGCTCGCAGATTTGCGCGCAAAAGTACGTGCGGATTTGGAAGCGCAGGCAAGTAACGAAGCCGAAGGAAAGTTGCGCGCCGATCTCGTGCGCCAACTGGTGGAAGCGCATCAGTTCGAATTACCTGAACGACTCGTCGAGCATCAGACGGAACATCGTCTTGAGTCAGTCGTGCGTGACATGATCGGCCAGGGCATCGATCCTCGGCATCCAGAACTTGACTGGGAGAAGGCGCGCGACTCTTTGAAGGACCAGGCTGGTTATGATTTGCGCGGATCGCTGCTACTCGAACGAATCGCGGATGAGGAGAATATCGAAGTGACTCCGCAGGAGATCGAGGACGAGATCGCGCGCGTAGCGGATGCTTCAAAACAGTCGCCGGAGCAAGTGCGAGCTATCTTGACAAAGCAAGGAGGCGAACGTAGCATCGCACCGAGGTTGCGCAATCGCAAAGCGCTCGACTTTTTGGTCGCGAACGCGAACGTAACCGACGAAGAGTGGAAGGAAGACAAGGAAGACAAACAGGAGTCAGAATCCAGCAGTCAGAATTCAGAATGAATCGCACCAACGCTTTTTCTTCTGCTTACTGCCTACTGCTTACTGCCTCCTGATTTATTTATGGCACTAATTCCAATGGTCGTGGAGCAAACGTCGCGTGGCGAGCGCGCGTTTGACATCTACTCGCGACTGCTCAAAGACAACATCATTTTTCTTGGCACTCCGATCGACGATCAGATCGCGAATTTGATTGTCGCGCAACTTCTTTTTCTCGAAGCCGAAGAC
>DASXTE010000203.1:0-4580 GCA_036505595.1 Pyrinomonadaceae bacterium | reverse complement strand
AAAGCTGAAGATCGCCGAGCGAACGATGTCGCGTATGCCGACGCAATGCGCAAAGTGCATCTGCAATTTCCGGACGATGACGACATCTCGATGCTGTACGTCGAATCGGTGATGGACCTGCGGCCCTGGGGTTACTGGACGCGTGACGGCACGCCTTATGACCGCACCTCAGAGATTGTCGCGCTCACGGAAAAAGTGATTGCGAAGAATCCAAACCATCCGGGCGCGCTGCATCTTTACATTCACTTGATGGAAGCGTTTCAGGCAGACAAGGCCGAGGCCGCTGCCGATCGACTGCAAACGTTGATGCCGGCGGCGGGCCACATGGTGCACATGCCCGCGCACATCTACCAGCGCGTAGGGCGCTATGCCGACGCACAACGCAGCAACGAGTTGGCGATTGCGGCTGACGAAGATTACATCTCGCAATGTCGGGCGCAGGGCCTCTATCCGATGGCTTATTATCCGCACAATCTGCATTTCCTTTGGTTCGCCGCGACTGCGGAAGGCAACAGCAAGCTGGCCATCGAAGCCGCGCGCAAAGCAGCTTCGCAAGTCAGCGACGAAACCTTAAAAGCGGTGCCGTTGCTCGCTGGATTTCGTGTCGTGCCCTACTACGCCTTAACGCGTTTCGGAAAGTGGGACGAGATGCTGCGCGAGCCTGAGCCGCCTGCCACCAGCGCGTATCTGCGCGGCATGTGGCACTACGCGCGCGGCACAGCTTTCCTCGGAAAAGGTCAGACAAATGATGGCGAACAGGAGTTCGCGAAGCTGACTGAGTTGATGGCGGACAAGTCACTCGATGGCCCATTATTTTCACCGAACACGGCGCGCGCGGTGTTGACGATTGGCCAGGAAGTTCTGGCGGGCGAAATTGCCGCGGCGAAAAAGAATTACGACCCGGGCATCGCGCACTTGGAGCGTGCGGTCCGATTGGAAGATGCTTTGGTTTACACAGAGCCGGCCGAGTTCCACTATCCGCCGCGGCTCGCGCTCGGGGCAGTGTTGCTCGAAGCCGGCCGCCCCGCCGAAGCGGAAACTGTTTACTGGGAAGACCTGCGACGGAATAAAGAAAACGGCTGGGCGCTTTTCGGTCTGACTCAGGCGTTGAAGGCTCAAGGCAAAAATGACGACGCTGCCTTGGTCGAAGCGCGTTTCAAGAAAGCCTGGTCGCGTGCTGATGTGACGTTGAGTGCGTCGCGATTTGGAAGGTAACGGTGCATTCTGAGCGGCTGTGCCGCCTGATGTGCGGAAGGTCTTTGACCTTCCCGTAATGCTCTTTTGATTTCAGTCTGGGCTACGCCCCGAATCCAGGGCGGAGCCCAGAACAAATTGAACGCTTGCCGGAAGGCCGCAGGCCTTCCGCACATCGGGCGGCGTAGCCGCACCTCACTGGCGAACGTTAGCCCGCCTCTAAATCTTCTTCAATCGCTGTTCCGCCAAACGATCGGCGGCTTTGTAGCTGGGAATGCCTTCGGCTTGAGCCGTGCGAAAAATAGCGAGCACCGTGTCGTAAATCTCGTCGACTTTTGTCAGAGACTGTGCAGCTTCCCACCCGAGTAGCTCGCGGCAACCGTTGATGATGCCGCCGGAGTTGGCCGCGTAATCGGGTGCGTAGAGTATTCCACGCTTCTCTAGTTCGTCGCCGTGCCGCGATTCCAAAAGCTGATTGTTCGCGCCGCCCGCGATGATCTCGACTTTGAATTGCAGAATGGTTTCATCGTTGATGACGCCGCCGAGCGCGCACGGCGCGAACACGTCTGCCTTCGCCGCGTAAATTGTGTCAGGCGCTACTGCTGTCGCTCCAAACTCCTTCACTAGTCGCTCGGTTTTGGTCGCATCAACATCCGCCACAATCAAGCGCGCGCCTGCTTCGCTAACCTTCGACGCAACGTGATAACCAACATTGCCGCAACCCTGGAGCGCAACGGTTCGTCCTGCTAAAGATTCGGAACCCCAGCGATATTTCGCCGCCGCCTGCATCGTACGAAAGACGCCGCGCGCGGTGAATGGCGAAGGGTCGCCGGACAATCCATAGAGCCCGGCGACGTGCTTCGTCTCCTGTCGCACAATTGCCATGTCATCAGGATTTGTGCCGACGTCTTCAGCCGTAATGTATTGTCCGCCGAAAGTCTCGACAAACTTTCCGTGCGCACGAAAGATCTTCTCGCGATCGATTGCCCCGTCCGGACGCAGCACGATCGACTTTCCGCCGCCAAAAGGAATTCCCGCCAAAGCATTCTTGTAAGTCATGCCGCGCGCCAACCGCAGTAGATCCTTGATGGCCGCGTCGTCGTTCTCGTACTTCCAAAATCGAGTTCCGCCCACGGCTGGCCCGAGTTTCGTGCTGTGAATCGCGACCAAACCGCGATAGTCGCCATCGACGCAGGACGCGACGCGTTCGTAATCAGGGATTTGAAGGTCGGTGATTTTCAAGGCGTTTATTAATTCCCAGCCTGCGAAGCAGGCGCCAGCATAAAGCCTGGGGCGTAAGCCCCAGGACATTTAGCCCAAACATGATAAGCCCACGAAAGTGGGCGGTAGCGGATTCAAATGATCATCCGTTCGAATGAATCAACCATCTCTGCCGCCCGCTCCGTGGGCTCATTCAACATCTTTATTTCAAACCTGGGGCTGACGCCCCAGGCTTTATGCTGACGTCCGCTTCGCGGACTAAACATGACTATCGCTTCACCACCGGCAACACAATCCGCGACGGATACTGCGCCGAGTGATAGACGCGCTCAGTCGCTTTCTGAAAATCCGCATCAGTTCCCTGCTTGTAGTTCGGCATGAACTTCTGCGGGTTACGCGCGACCAAAGGAAACCAGGTGCTCTGAATTTGCACCATGATGCGATGGCCCTTACGGAACGTATGCACGATGCCTGGCATCACGTAGGAAATTTTCGCCGGCACGTTTGGCCGTAACGCGACAGGTTTTTCAAAACTGCTCCGGAACCGCGCGGGAAATGGTTCGCCGCGCAGAAGCATTTCATAACCCCCGGGCTTGAAGACGCATCTGGCTGAGTCGTCGGGCGGATGAACTCGTTCGGGTGTGCCGTCGGGCAGCTTGTTGCCCGTTTCCGGGTATTGATAGTCATCCGGGAACACGTCGATCAGCTTTACAACGAAATCCGAATCGGTGCCGCTCGACGAAATGAACAGTTCGGGCTTGAGGCTTCCCGCGACGGTGATGTCTTCTTTCAAGGGCTCAGTCTGATAAACGAGTACGTCAGGTCGCGCCGCCGCGAAGCGCTGATCTTCGGTCATGAAATCGCGCGGATAGTTAAGCGTAATCTTTTGCGTGTAAGGAACCGGATTCCGCGGGTCGCTCACGTACTCGTCATACACCTTCGCCGCACCCGTCGGCGGCCGCTTTCCGGTTGCACCGTCGCCAAACTTTAGCTGGCCATTTTCAATCAGGTAGAGCGGCGTATCAGTGGAACTCCCCGGCGACCAATCACCGAAATCTCGCCAGTCATACGAACCCGTGTCGAAGCCGTTGACTTCTTTGATCTGCGAGATGTCGCCTTTGTCTTTCAGAAAGTAATTGAAGAACGGCAGCTCGAAGTGTTCGCGATAATAAACGCCGGTCTTGCCGCCGAAGTAGGCAGTGCCCAGCCATTCGCCATCGGACCTGGCCCAACCGCCGTGAAACCACGGCCCCATCACCAGCACGTTGAAGATGCCGGGATTCTGTTTCTCGATGTGCTGGTAAGTATTCAGCGCGCCGAAGAGATCTTCATTGTCGTACCAGCCGCCGACGGTCATCACTGCCGCGTGGATGTTTTTGAGATTCGGCAGGATGTTGCGTTCTTTCCAAAATTGATCGTAGTTCGGATGCAGCAGCATCTGATCCCAGAACTTCGAACGGAAACCCGCCTTCTGCCAATACCAATCGCCAGACTTTCCCAAGCCGCCCATGTCCAGATAGAACTTGTAGCCATCCGGCGTGCCCCAGGGAAATGGTTTCACGTAATCATTCGTGCCGGTGGGCGTTGTGCGCTGCTGACCAAAATAGGCGAAGAAGTTAAAGTTCTGCGCGAGAAATACCGCGCCGTTGTGATTGGTGTCGTCGCCATGAAACCAGTCGGAGACCGGCGCCTGCGGCGAAATTGCCTTGACCGCCGGATGCCCATCGATGCCGGCCATCGATGTGTAAAAGCCCGGATAGGAAATGCCGTAAACACCGACTCGGCCGTTGTTGTTCGTTACGTTCTTGATCAGCCAATCAACTGTGTCGTACGTGTCGGTCGTCTCGTCGATTTGATTTCCGGTCTTGTTCGGGATGTAGGGCCGCACGTCTTCGTACTCGCCCTCGCTCATGTAACGCCCGCGCACATCTTCATAAACAAAGATATAACCTTCACGCGCGAACAGCTCATCCGGACCCAGAGACGTTTTGTAATTGTTCGGTCCGTACGGCCCAACGCTGTATGGCGTGCGGTCGAACATGATTGGATATTTGTGATCTTTGTCTTTGGGCTCGTAGATGCACGCGAACAGTTTCACCCCATCGCGCATGGAAATGTAAACCTCGCGCTTGGTGTAGTGGTCTTTGATGTATTCAGCGAGCTCA
>DASXTE010000202.1:0-16704 GCA_036505595.1 Pyrinomonadaceae bacterium | reverse complement strand
GGGGTTCGGCCTTTACGACGCGACGCCGCAGGGCGACAAGAGCCGCAAGCCCGTCTCGACCGCCGGGCTGGTCGTCGATCGCGTGCCGGCGGAAGAGTGGAACCAAATCTTCAACGAAGTCTGGCGGCGATATCGCGACTGGTTTTATGTGCCGAACATGCACGGCTATGACTGGGTCGCGCTGCGCGAGCAGTACAAGCCCCTGCTTCAGTACGTCGGTCATCGCTCGGATCTCAATTACGTGATCAGCGAAATGGTGTCCGAGCTGACCGTCCAACATGCTTACATCGAAGGCGGCGACTTTCTGATTCCGCCACGGCCGCGCGTCGGATTGCCGGGCGCGCGCTTTGAAGTTGATCCGGCGTCGGGCCGATATCGCATTTCGAAGATTTTTGAAGGCGAGAATGAAGAAGACATTTATCGTTCGCCGCTTCGGGAAATCGGGATCAACGTGAAAGTCGGCGATTACGTGCTCGCTGTTGATGGCGATGAGGTGAAGGCCAACGACGACATCTATCGCCTGCTGCGGAACAAAGCCGACAATCCGGTTTCTCTGACAGTTAACAGCAAGCCAACGATGGAAGGATCGCGCACGATTTCCTATCGGCCGATCACGGACGAGAGCAATTTGATCTATCTCGACTGGGTCAACCGAAACCGCAAGAAAGTTGCGGACGCAACCAACGGCCGCGTCGGCTACATTCACATTCCCGACATGGGCGCGAACGGCATTCGGGAGTTTATCAAGTGGTACTACCCGCAGATCGACAAGGAAGGATTGGTGGTCGACGTGCGTGCGAATGGCGGCGGCAACGTTTCGCGCATGCTGATCGAAAGGCTGCGGCGGAAACTGCTCGGCATTAACTATTCACGCACGGATGATACCGGCAACACATATCCCGACGGAGTGTTCCTCGGGCCGATGGTCGCGCTGCTCGATCAGAACTCGGCGTCAGATGGCGATATCTTTCCGTGGATGTTCCGCGAAGCAGGGCTTGGACCGCTCATCGGCAAACGTTCCTGGGGCGGCGTCGTCGGCATTGGCAATCGCGGGCCGCTAATCGATGGCGGCAACATTTTCGTTCCCGGTTCGGCGCTCGCGAATGCGAAGGGCGAGTGGGTGATCGAAGGCTACGGCGTCGATCCGGACATCGATGTAGACAACGATCCGGCGTCAGAAATTGCCGGCCGCGATCCGCAACTGGAACGCGGCATTACGGAAGTGATGAACCGTTTGAAGAATCCGGTGAAGCTGCCGGCGAGACCGGCAGCGCCGGTGAAGACGATTCGGTAATTCGTCAGCATCGAACAAAGCCCGCGTGACCTAGTTTCACGCGGGCTTACTTTTTGGCAGTCTCAGGCTTAATGGTTAGCTTTTCCAGCGGCACCATCGCCAGCATGCCTTTGTGTTGGTAACAGCGTTCGCCCGCGAAATGAACGCGGCGGCGACAGGGCGTGCCCTTCTTTGTGCGCGCGCCGCAGATGTAAACCGCGTCGTCTTCGGCGGTGACGGTTGGATTTGCGCTGTTCGATCCGGCTTTCGCAATCGCGTCTGGATTGACCGGAAGATCTGACAGCGGAGAATTCGCCGCACGTTGAATTATCAGTGGCGGCGGCGCCGGTCGCCGGTAACGGCCAAAAGCAAAGACTACAATGGTGATGATTGCCGCTGCGACGATTGTCTTCGTGCGCGGCGCACCCAATCGCGTTGCGCAATCGTCGCACAGCGCCCCACGAATCCATGCACGCCAGCTTTTACGCGTCAGGCGCGCGCCGCAGTTTGTGCAGAAATTGGAGTTACCCATCGTGGGAGCCTCCGGAGTGAAGCACGCGGATTATATTTCGAATATTACAGAACCGCGAGCGATAGCCGGTCGAATTTGAACCACAGAGGACACAGAGAAAACTGCCAAAACAGAAACATTAGCCAAAACGGCTTGATCTCTCGTCTTTTGCTTCCTCTGTGTCCTCTGTGGTTAATCGATCGCAGACAAGTTGCAAACTTCGGTAGCCGCGTCGGATACTGCCGGAACCCAGCGAACCCAATTCGGTTAAGATTCAACTAAATGTTCGTGTTTCACCGTAAAGAACTCAAACTAAGCTTCAGGCCACGATTTTTCGTCGGAGTTGTGGTGGCCTTTTTCCTGAGTTGGACGGCTTCAAGTGCGGCCCAAACGCCCGATGACGTTCTGCGCACAGAAACTTCATTAGTACAGTTGAACGTCGGCGTCGTTGACCGGCAAGGGCACTCCATCACTTCGCTTTCGCAAGGCGACTTCGTTGTCTACGAGGACAACGTGCGCCGGCCGATTCTCGCGTTTGAGCCGACGCAGGCGCCGTTTAGTCTGGTAATGATGCTCGACATGTCCGGCTCGACCGTTAATTTTCGGCAACAGATTCAACAGGCGGCGCTCAGGTTTCTTGACGCGCTGGCGCCGGAGGATCGTGTCGCGGTGATTTCCTTCAACGGCAAAGGCGTACACGATCTGATCGGTTTCACCACCGATCGGCGCAAGACTGCGTACGCGATTACGCTCGCGACCGGCTCAGGCGAGACGTTGTTTTACGACGGGCTGAAACAATCTTTGAAAAAGCTGGCGGGAGAAGGGAAGCGTCGCAAAGCAATCGTTGTTTTGACAGACGGTCTCGACACGGAAGTCCGCAAAGGTGATCGCGCAATCGTCGCGAAAGCAGCGGAAGCGGAAGTAAGCACAGCTATCAAACCAGAGGCTAGTTCAGCACTGAACTCAGTCTTAGCCGATGCTGATCGGCAGGGCGTGACGATCTTTCCGTTGGCATTGCCCTCTGGCGATCCCAAAAAGCTGCCGCTCCCTGACCCTTTGATTATTGCGCAGTACGCGGCGGCGCGCGTGCGCTTGCAAATGCTCGCGGATCGTACGGGTGGTTGGCTGGCGGAGATCAACCGGCTGGATCAGCTTGCGGGGCTGTACGCTGAGGTCGCTGCGAGCTTGCGCACGCTCTACAGCATTGCTTATCAGCCCCCGAACCAGGAAGTGCGCGACGGAAAGTGGCGCGCGATTCGCGTCGAAGTCGCGCGTGGCGATCTAATCGCCAAGACGAAGCCGGGATATTTCGCTCGCTGACCATAGACGCCGTGTCAGAACCGCGAGCGGTAGCGACCGGATCGACAGGTCAACTCAAAAAAAGTTATCAGAACCGCTAACCGTCCGAGACGACAGTTAGCCAGGTTCCTTTCCAAATTATCGCAATGATCCGGTCGCTACTGCTCGCGGTTCTGACACTGCAACTTGAAACTTCAAACCTGAAACTTTAAACTGCCTTCATTCCTTTCCTGCACCCGTAGCTCAGTTGGATAGAGCGTTTGACTACGAATCAAAAGGTCGCACGTTCGAGTCGTGCCGGGTGCACCACTCTCTTCTGGTTTGTGTCGCTAACACGCTGAACGGCAACATTCTGTGCGGCTTCTGACGAAGTGGTAGGCGGCAATTTCCAGGGATAGTAACGACAGGACAATCCAAACGCAGTAAGCATTAGCAGAAACAGAGCGACCAGCGCGTGCGGCCGATGAAGCTTGAGCAACGAGCGTGCCGTTGTGACGTAGTGACAGCGCGAAGGAACTGATTCGCAACTTTTTGGCGCAGCGTTATCTTGACGATTAGGCGATTACCGCAGATGCTCGGGTGGCTTGCAGTACTGTGGTTTCCAGTTCAGCCAGAGGAAACGGCTTGGAGAAAAACGCGAACGCGCCCATTTTCAGGGCCGCCTCTTCGCATTCACTGGACCGGCCTGAAATCACGATGACGGGAGTGGTGTATCGCTGCTTGATTCGTCGCAAGACCTCGAGGCCGCCGAGTCCCGGCATCGAAACATCGGTGATCACCACATCATATCGCTGAAACTCGAGCAGTTCGATCGCCGCTTCCGCACGATCGGCAGTGTGGCATTCGTGCTCGTCCGCAAATAACTCTCCAAGCATGTTGCGGACCGCAACGTCGTCGTCAATTAGCAGGATGGTAGCCATAATCGTTTCGGCCTGAGGAGTGTTTGCGGGGCGGAGATGCGGCGGGCGAGCCGTTGTTACCAGGATTATTATCCAAGATTTCACGAACCTTGAACGCCAGCGATTCCGCAGAAAACGGCTTCTGGATGAAACACATATCCTCAGTTAAGACACCATGCCGCACGACGGCGTCATCAGTGAATCCGGACATGTAAAGCACGCTCGTCTCGGGTCGCAAAACCTGGACACTCTCGGCCATTTCGGGACCACTCATCTGCGGCATTACCACGTCGGTGATTATCAAGTGAATGTCGCCATCGAATTCGCGACAGACGCGTAAGCCTTCGCCGCCGTTCGCGGCAATCAGGACGCTGTATCCATAGTCTTCCAGAATGTCTTTCGCCAGGTCGCGGACCATATCCTCGTCTTCGACCAACAGGATGGTTTCGTCGCCTTTCGCAACCGGCTGCGGCGCATTCTCGTGCTCCTCTTCCGCAGCGATCGCGTCAACGCGCGGCAGGTAAATTCGGAAAATCGTGCCTTTCCCCAGTTCGCTGTACACCCAGACGCTCCCGCCGCTCTGCTTCACGATGCCGTAAACCGTCGCCAAGCCCAGACCGGTGCCCTTGCCTACCTCTTTCGTGGTAAAGAACGGTTCAAAAATATGCGACTGCGTGTCGGCGTCCATTCCCACCCCATTGTCGGTAACCGAGAGCACAACGTAGCTGCCGGAATCGAGGACCATGTGGCGCTTTGCGGCGCGGCCCGTGAACTCGATGTTCTCTGTCTTCACGGTCAGACAGCCGCCTGCCGGCATTGCGTCCCGCGCGTTTACGACCAGGTTCATAAGGACCTGCCCCATCTGTCCGGGATCGGCCTCGACCTGCCCCAAAGATACATGCAGATCGAAACGTAGATCGATGTCTTCACCGATGAGGCGCGGCAACATCTTGCCCATGCCGGTGATCACTGTGTTCAGATCGAGCACGACCGGCTTGAGCATTTGCTTACGGCTGAAGGCCAGCAGTTGCCGCGTCAGCAATGCTGCGCGTTCGCCGGCTTTTCTGATTTCTTCGACCTTTAATCGCAGCGGATCTGCACCGGGCATCTTCCGCAACACCAATTCGCTGTAACCGGTAACGGCAGTCATCAGATTGTTAAAGTCGTGTGCGATGCCGCCTGCGAGCGTGCCAATGCTGTCCATTTTCTGCGCCTGACGAAACATCTCCTCGCTTTCCCGCAGAGCCTCTTCGGCTCGCTTACGCTGCGTAATGTCGGTGGCAACCCCGAGCATGTGCTTCACGGTGCCATCGGGCGAGAGCATTGGACGCTTGATCGTCTGCAACCACCGCACGTTTCCGGCAGCGTCAGTGATGATCTCTTCGGGAATGAATTTTTCAGTTCGACCATCAATGACTTCCAGGTCGTCGCGTCGGAACGCGTCGACTTGTTCAGCATTCGAGTTAAAGTCAGCATCGGTCTTGCCCAACAGACCTTCGACGGTGGTGCCGTACGCTTCAGATAGCGCTTCATTGACCAGCGTGAATCGGCCATCGCGGTCTTTGGCAAATATGAAGCTGGGGTTCAGATCGAGGACTTGGCGCAGGAACATCCGTTGCTGCTCTAACTCAGCGGTGCGCTCACTAACCTTGACCTCCAGTTCACCATGGGCCTGGCGCAGGGCCTCTTCGGCCTGCTTGCGATCGCTAATATCGCGCATGATCGTGCAAAAAACGTCTTTGCCGCCGTAGGCGATGACCGTCATGTTTATTTCAACGTCGAGAATACTGCCGTCCTTGCAGCGAAAGCGGCGTTCGCCGGTGATACCGGTCCCCTCGCGGCGGTAGATTGCGACGCGTGCGTCGATCGCGTCACGATCGTCCACGACGAAATCGTAGGCCGTCAGCATTAACGCTTCCGGCACGGTGTAACCAAGCATCCTTGCGAAGGCCGCATTGCATTCGATCACGCGCAACGTCTCGATGTGGGAAAGCATCAAGCCTTCTGAGGTCTGCTCCACGACCGCGCGGTATTTCTCTTCACTGTTGTTAAGTTCGGCCGTGTGGCGCGCGTTGTCCCACATTTCCGCCACGCTGCGCTTAATGGCGACAAAGAGCACGGCATCTTCGAACAGTACCCAACCGGCATGTTCAAGCCAGCGCCATTGGCTGGCGGCGAGAATTCCGTAAACCGATTCCGGCCAGAACAGGCCACGGAAAAAATGGTCAGCCGCAACTACGACCGTCGCCGGCACCAGCACTCGCCAGTCACGATAGAAGGCCAGGAATGCCAGCGAGCCGAAGACATGAAAGTGGGTTTCGATGCGTCCGCCTGTCAGGTAAATCAACAAGCACGACATCAAAATCTGTCCGGTCGCAATGGAATGACGAGTGATGGTTGCCCCGGGTTTCTTTACCGCCAGGGCAATCGGAAAAACGCTAATGGCGCCGCCCAGAAAGATTGCTGCCCACACATGTAAATGGGTGTGACTGACCGTGCCAATCCAAGTTCGCGGCGAAATCCAGAGCGCCGCCGCAATTCCCGCGATCCACTGGACAACCATTAGGACCGCAAACATGCGATCTGTGGTCCTGTAGATCGTTTGTTGGTGTGCCGCGAACAACTCACCCGCCCGATCCAGGGTCGTGGTTGAGGTTGTGGTCTTATTTCTTCGTTTCGTCATGACTCGGAGCAGCACATTCGGAACCGGGGTTGAACAGAGGACAACCGAAAACCAGAGTGTTGTCAGTGTTGGCTGTGCCGGCGTTTACCAGTGATTCAATTGCCCTGCGCCCTTTGTTGTCGCCCACGTGTCCGCGCGACTCAGTGATGCCGCCGCTGAAGACTCGCTTGCCGTTCGGGTCGTAAAGCACAACCTGTCCGGACGTTAAGGCGCCAAAACGGGCGGCTTCCTTTCCATCTTGATCCAGCATTGTCTTGACGCCGGGGATGCGCGCCGCGCTGGACCATAGATCGGTTTGGTACCAATCGGTCGGCGCAGATTTAGGCGTAACGAACAGGACATACGCATCCAAGCGGCCGGCGCAATTGGTCATTAGTTTGGAAAGCTCTTCGACGCTGGCCCGCGAGCACGGGCACTTAGGATGCGCCAGCATCACGAGTGTGTGGTGGCCGTTAACTCGAGGAATCGCAGTTTTACTTGGCCAATACTGCGGCGGGGTGGCCGGTGCTCCGGCAGCATGACCGTACGACCATAAGAAACCGACGCCGGCGCAGACGACCACAATCCACAAACAGACTGCGAACCCGAGTGCAATGCGCCTTAACATCAAGGTCATTAATTGATTCTTGAACGTGAGGGGTGGAGCGAGCAGGTCGCGTCGGGACAGACGACCTTGGCGATTATAAGAAACGCGGGCGCGGACTGTAAATCTTTTTTTGACTGACGGATTTTGTCAGTACCGGTTGGTTCGAAACGCCCTTCAGTTCAGGCCCTTTGAGGCTAAGTCGTGCCGGGTGTAACACTTCATCCGTCAATTCGCATTCGCGATGCGCTCAACGCCGGCATTATCGTTGCGACTCATCGCGGCGTCGTCCGATCGATCGTTCTCGGAATTCTGCGCACAGACTCAGTCGATCGCTGTGCTAACGCTTGAGCAACTGTGGTTTCAAGCCGTTCCAGCCGAAATGGCTTCGAAATGAACGCGAAGGCGCCGGACTCTAGCGCCGCGTCCTCGTACATATCGGGTCTGCCTGAAATTACAATTACCGGAATCGCCTGTCGCAGCTTGATATGCCGTAGGACGTCGAGGCCGCCAAGGCCGGGCATCGACACGTCGGTAATCACCAGATCGTAATTCTGAAACTCCAGCAGCTGCAGGGCCTGTTCCGCGCGATCCGCAGTATGGCATTCGTACCGTTCGGAAAAGACGTTCCGAAGCGTTTCTCGCACCACGCGATTATCGTCAATCAAGAGGATCACCGCCATTCAGATCTCCCTCCCGGTTTTGGGCTGAGCCAAACAGTCGTACCTGAACCTCTTGAAGAAGGGACGCCGTGCTCGCCCCCGATACGGCGTCCCTCTTCGCGCGGCAGCCCCCCACGCGGGCCATCCGCGATCTCTATCAACTCTCAGAAATGACAGGCGCAGTCATTGTTTATTCAATTAATGTGCGGTATGGCACGACTAAATTGCTCGAGGTCGGCAGGCTCTCCGTGATAGGCGTCCTTGTGGGAGGAGGAACTCTTCGTTTCCGCACTCGTTGCTCCCGATAGGGCACTAATGACGGTTCAAGGCATCCGGCTCAACAAGCACTTATGGTCGGGGGCAGTATGCCGATGCGGCAAATGTCTACGCAATCAGGAAAAACCACGACCCGGGATAAGGAAAAACCTGACACGAAACAAGCATCTCGAAGCCGCCTCGACGCAAGGTTAGTAGGAATCATCATTAGTGCGACATAGCCGGCGTTCGAGCGCGCGAGGCTGGAAACAATCGCCGTAAGACTAATCGCATTTGAGATCGTCTTCCCTTCCTCGACCAGTTCTCGTCGTCTTACTCAAGCGCTCTTGACGGCACATCAAGTGCTTCCTAGAGATGCAGGCGCTAATCAAGCTGCTATGTAGAACAGGGTTGCGCGTAGTTGCTGAAGGCTTTGCCGCAGGCGCGGTCGCGTGTTTGTGGAAGCCGATGTCGTGTGAGGTGCTCTGGTGAACCGTCCGAATGCTGCTTCCTCAAGAGATGGCTAAGCGCAAAGCGGCGTGAGCTGCTCGCATGGACGATTTACATCTGACGAAGGTTAGCCTCGTAAATTAGTCCCGAAATCAACACTTGCACGATCGCAACAGCGACCCTTACCAGACCGCTACGAATCGCGAAACGCACCAGCCCGGCCACCTCGTGAATGTTCAGCCGTTCAGTGAGTTGAGCGCGGTGCGTCTCGACGGTCTTGACGCTGATGTTCAGGTTGCCGGCAATCTGCTTCGTACTCTGGCCTTCGGCGATCATCACCAGAATCTGTTTTTGGCGCGCCGTCAATTTCTGTAGCAACGCTTGCGGCTCGTCTGTTTGACTCGCCAGAGTTCGTTGCGCGGTTTCGGTCGAGACGTAGGTCTTCCCCTGCATGACGGTTTCGATTGCTTCCTTGAGTTCCGCCGCGGCAGCGCTCTTTGAAATAAAGCCAGCGGCGCCAGCGCGCAACGCCTGAATCGCGTACTCACGCGCCTCATGCATCGTCAGGACAATCACGCGCACCTGCGGGAATCGTGCGCTGATTTGCTTCAGCACCTCAAAGCCGCTCATGCCAGGCATAGTGATGTCGAGTAGCACTACGTCAGGGTTAAGCTTCTCAATTTGACGCAAAGCCTCTGAGCCGTCCCCCGCTTCGGCGACAACTTCGATGCTCTCGATCATTCCGATCAGGGCACGGATACCCGCACGTACCAGCGCGTGATCGTCAACGAGGATAACGCGAGTCGATTTCACGGCACTCCTGTGACGGAAGAGATTCTGCGAAAATCGATGCGCTGGGAGTTCTGCGACAAAAAGACTGTCAGGAAACGCAGGCAGTTCAATCCAGCTCGGGGCGACCTAATGATCCTAATTCGAATGTTCGGATTCTAGCATGCAACTCTTGCTGCGAGACTCAGGAAAAACCTTAGCTTAAGTTCGACGCAGTTGTTGCAGTGATGTTCGCACTGTCCATAAGCGGCACAACTACGACGATCCGTGTGCCGCCTCCAACCTTCGAATCGACATGAAGCTGGCCATTGACGGCGAGTGCCCGTTCCTGCATGCCGCGCAGGCCCAGAGCAAAGCTGGACGAGCTGTTGATTATTAGCTGCGCATCAAAACCGACACCATCGTCGGAAATCCCAAGTTGTAATCGCTGATCCCGTTCTTCGAGCGTGACCAGCACCCTTGCAGCTCTTGAATGGCGGGCTGCATTGGTAAGCGCTTCCTGAGCAATGCGAAAACACGCCGTCTGAACCGCCCGGTGAATCCCATCGTTTTGCAAATCTCCCGTTACCTTAGTCAGGATGCCTGTGCGTGCGGAGAATCGCGTGGCGTACCAACGAAGCGCGGCTGCCAGTCCCAGATCGTCAAGCAAGGACGGCCGCAGTTCGAGCGATAGTTCGCGGACGCGCTGCAAAGTTTCGTTAATGACTTCGATGCTCTCCTTAATGCGTGGCTGGCCCGCCGGTAACACGGCGCCGGAACGACGAATCCACTGCAGGTTCATGTTGATGGCCGTCAGCGCTTGTCCGATCTGGTCGTGCAACTCGCGCGCAATGCTCTCGCGTTCAGCTTCCTGCGCCTGAATCAAACGGCGCGAGTACGTCTGCAACGTTCGCTGCGCGCGCTTGCGCTCAGTAACATCGCGTACCGTGCCTTGCACGGCAATGGGCGCGCCGTTTCGATGAATCATGCGGCTACTAACTTCGACGGGCTTGCGGGTGCCGTCTTTGCAGATGACTTCCGCTTCGTAGGTCGTCTCGATCGGCAAATCCAACTTTCGGCAAAAGCTTTCGCGCGCTTCGCGCAGATAATTCGGGGCGATGAAATTCGAATAGTGCTTGCCGATTATTTCCTCGCGCGCATAGCCGGTCAGCTCTTCGGCGGCGTGGTTGACTGAAGTATAACGGCCGCTCATGTCGTGCACGTAGACCGCATCGCGCGAGTTTTCGAATAGTTCGCGATAGCGCTCCTCGCTTTCACGCAAGGCGCTTTCAGCTTGCTTGCGGTCGGTGATGTCTCGTGCAGTGCCTTCGTAATAAAGAACGTGGCCATCGTTTGCCCGCACCACGCGCCCGTTTTCCGATAACCAAATTCGGCGCCCATCCTTGCAGTAACACTCAAATTCGAAGCCCGTGACCTTTCCAAAAAGATCTATTCGCCTCTTGAACTCATCTCGGTCAGCCGGGTTTACATAGTGCTGCTGCGCAATGTCTCTGCGCGTTTCAATGAGCTCGTGCTCGGACGCGAACCCCAGCATCTGAACAAGAGCACGATTGGCCGTTATGAAGGTACCCTCCGGAGTCGTTTGAAAAACGCCTTCGTGTAGGTTGTCAAGGATGTCGCGATATCTTTGTTGCGCTTCGCGCAGGGCGGCTTCAACCCGCTCGCGGTCAGTGATGTCCTGCGATGTGCCAAACATATGGATTGGCGCGCCGTGCTCGTCGAAGACAACGCTTCCATGGGCTTCGACGACTCGAATTTCACCATCAGGCCGAACTATCCGCCGACGGTCCAAGTACGGCTTTCCTGTTCGCAGTGAGGTCTCAACAATGCTTCGGGTTGCCTCGCGATCATCCGGATGAATGCAGGCCAGGAAAGCTTCGTACGTGGCGGGAAACTCCTGTGGGTGCAGCCCGAAGATGCGATACAGTTCGTCGGACCACGTTACCGTGTCCCCCCGAACGTCCCACGTCCAACTGCCGACGTGGGCGAGCCGCTGCGCCTCGGCCAGTTCAACTTCTCGCTGTCTCAGTTGCTCCTCAACTTGATTGTGGGAAACGGTCATCAGACCTCCAGGCGGTGAGACTACAGGACATTTCCAGGGACGCGCGCGCGATAATAACAAATTCGCAGGCGGCTGTTTAGTGAAATCTGAGCTGTTGGCTGGAATTTCATGCGGTTGACAGGACCGCGAACCGCGGCAATGATGGCTGCAACTGTCAAGAAGTTGTTCGCCAAGATGAAACTGGCCCAGTTTAGAACAAAAGATTCAAACGAACAGAAACTCGGCGTGCTTTTGAGCGACGTCGTTTGCGATGTTGCCGAGTTGGCGCGAGCCGTCAAAGCGACGGACGCGCCGGTCGCCGACTGGTTGCCAGACGCGCACAGCACGATGGACGTGATCCATCATGCCGAAGCAATCCAGGAAATAGAGGCTCTGCTTCATGGTCAGCGCGACGGGTCGTCGAGATCTACCGTCGTCCCGTACTCAACGAATGAGATAGATTTTCTTCCGGCCGCCTATCCTCACAAGATCCTCGCTATTGGTCGCAACTATGCCGATCACGCGCTCGAGGGCGGCGGTGAACCGCCGAAGGCGCCTCTGATTTTCGCCAAACTGCCGAACGCTTTGAACGCGCACAACGCCCCAATCGTGTTGCCGCGGATCAGCGAAACGATCGATTGGGAAGCAGAGCTGGCGGTTGTGATTGGCAGAAAGGTGAAAGCCGTTAGCGAAGCAGAGGCGCTGGATCATGTTTTTGGCTACACGTTGATGAATGACGTGACCGCACGTGACCTCCAGCGGAAAGACGGACAGTGGATTCGCGGAAAAGGGCTCGACACGTTCGCGCCGCTCGGCCCGTTCATTACGACGCGCGACGAAATCGCCGATGAGCAGAACCTGAAGATCGAAGGCCTGCTCAACGGCAAAGTCATGCAATCATCGAATACGAGTAGGATGATCTTCAGCATCGCCTATCTGATTTCTTACATTTCACAAGGCATTACGCTTGAGCCTGGCGATGTGATTGCCAGCGGAACGCCTGAAGGCGTTGGCTTCTTTCGTGACCCACCGGTGCTTTTGAAGCCGGGCGACGTTTGTGAAGTGCGAGTCGAACATCTCGGCACGCTGCGAAATCCGGTGGTAGCTCCAGAATGACAATGCACTCCGGTTACGTCGCTCTTATCGGTCGTCCCAATGCTGGAAAATCAACGCTGCTCAACCGGCTGGTTGGCGAAAAGATCGCCGCCGTTTCCAATAAACCGCAAACCACTCGTTTCAAAATCCTTGGCATCGTCAATCGTCCCGAAGGTCAGATTGTTCTGGTCGATACACCCGGCGTTCACAAACCCGGCTACGAGTTGAACCGCCGGATGATGGTCGCGGTGCATGATGCGCTGCTGAGCGTCGATTTGGTTTGTTTGATTCGCGATGCGTCGGTTCCGACCGGCAACGGCGATCGCTTCGTGCTCGATCTGATCAAACAATCTGAGAAACCCGCGCTGCTGCTTCTAAATAAGACTGACAAGCTGGCGGACAAATCTAAGCTGCTGCCTTTGATTGAATGGTACCGAGCTGAACACGACTGGAAGGCAATCGTTCCCATCTCGGCATTGAAAGGCGATCAAATCGAACAGTTGCTGCGCGAGATGATCGAGAACTTACCTGAAAGTGAGCCAATCTTTTCCGCCGATGAGTTCACCGATCAACCCGTGCGGGTGTTGGCGGCTGAGATTGTGCGGGAGAAAATTCTCGAAGCGACGGGCGAAGAAATTCCTTACGTCACCGGCGTGGTGACCGAGAAATGGGAAGAGGTGCGCGAAGATTTTACTCGGATCTATTGTGCGATCTTTGTCGAGCGCGAGTCGCAAAAAAAGATCGTCATTGGCCACGGCGCGCAGCGCCTAAAACAAATTGGCATACGCGCGCGCCGGGACATCGAAAAGATGCTCGGCCATCGCTGCCATCTGGAATTGTTCGTCAAGGTCGAGGAAGAATGGCGCGACCAACAGCACTTGCTCGATGAAATGGGAATCGCGCGGTGAAGACGTGGCATGTTATCGATGCAATGGTAACGGCTGACGCTCAGGAAGCGGCGGAGTACGGACTGATGGAAGCTGGAGCGTGCGGGACTGAGACAGTCGCCGGCACCAACGGTCGAGTGAACGTATTGGCCTATTTCGACAGCGCCAATGACATTCAGACGGCGCGAGCAGAACTAGTCGAAGCACTGCGGATTTATGGTTGCCAGCCCGCTTCTTTGGTCGATCTGAAATCGCGCGAGATAGCCGACGAAGACTGGCTCGCCAAATGGAAGAAGCACTGGCAGCCAGTTGAAGTCGGTCGATTTATCATCGCGCCGCCGTGGTCAGAGCCGCTTGGGGCGGCCGGTGGGACAAAAACAGATCGCATCGTGATTCATATCAATCCTGGCATGGCCTTTGGCACCGGCACGCATGAAACGACGCGGCTGTGCCTGAAGGCGATCGAGAAGTATTTTGCCGGCGGAAGTTTTATCGACGTGGGGACAGGGACAGGAATTCTGGCAATCGCCGCGGCCAAACTCGCGCCCAATGCTGAAATCGTCGCGTGTGATACCGACGCGGAGGCAATCACCATCGCACAAGAGAATGCGCGGGCGAATGATGTCGAACAGAGAATTGACTTCCGTATCGGCACGATTGACGAGTCCGTTTCTTCGGCTGACGTAGTTTGCGGAAACCTGACGGCGCCGGTGATCGTTGAGTTGTTGCCGTCTCTACTCGGTATGACTTGTGGCCGTTTGATTCTCTCGGGGATTCTCGACTCGCAGTTCGAGATAGTGCACGCACGACTGATCGAATTGGCCGCGACAGTAAATGAAATAATGCAAGACAACGAATGGCTCGCATTGGTGATTTAGATGACTCGCCGACGTTTCTACGCTCCGCAAATCGCATTTTCCGGCGACGCCAAAACAGTCAGGTTGGGCGCAGACGAAGCCCGCCACGTCCGTGATGTTCTTCGCCTCGGGCGCGGCGACGAGGTCTACGTTTTCGATGGAGAAGGCCGCGAGTACCGCTGCGCGCTGGCTGAGGTGACGCCGCGAGAAATCACCCTCGAGGTGTTTGGGGAAGTACAACCGGCCAGGCCGGAATCGCCGCTACATCTCACGCTCGCCGTTGCGCTTTTGAAAGGCGAGAAATTTGATCTCGTGGTACAGAAGGCAACGGAATTGGGCGTAACGCGTCTTGTTCCCTTGACGACGGCACGTGCTGACGTACGAATTCGCGAGCCTGAAGATGCACAAAAGAAACTCGATCGGTGGGAACGAATCGCCTTTGAAGCCGCGAAGCAGTGCGGGCGCGCGCGGCTAATGCTGGTTGATGCGCCCATCAATTTCGATGAGTGGCTCAGATCAATAGTCGACGTGCAACTGAAAGTTATGTATACCGCGCGTGATGGCGGCTCAGCCGCGGAAGCGTTCAAAATGGAATTTAAGACTGCTCGAATCGTAGCCATGATCGGTTCCGAAGGTGGGTGGACTGACGACGAGTTGATTCAGGCGCGGGCGAATGGATGGCGGCTGGTGACGCTTGGTGGACGTACATTGCGGGCTGAAACTGCGGCAATTGTCGGAGCGGCTCTGTTGCAGCACCGATTCGGCGATCTACTCTGACCGCGTCGCGAGTCCCGATTCAATTCGGTTGGCATTCAGCCGGAACTCGCTGCCGCCGCCCATCGTTTAGCGCAATGACAGCTTGAAGGTATGTCGGCAACTGAACAGGACATCATCAACAAAGCGCGCCGCGATTTGGCGCAACGGCTGGGCGTGAGTGAACAGGATATTGCGGATGTAAGCGTCGAAGAGACCGATTTTCCCGACGCGTCACTGGGCGCGTCCGTGGAAGACGAGATGAGCGCGCAGGTCATCACGCCCGGCTGGCGCATTCGCTTAAAGGCCGATAGTGAGATTTATGAGTATCGCGCGACGCAGCGGCAGTTGCGTTTGGTAGACTTCAAGGGGCAGAACTATCGCGTGTGAACGCACCAACACTACGGATTTATGTCACGTAACGTTTGGCTCAACATCTCCATCGCCGTAGCGCTAATCCTGATCGCTGCATTCGCCGGCCGCATGCACAAGTGGCAAAAGAATCGGCCGGCGCGTCACGCGACTGAATCTTCGCGCTCAGTCGATGAAGGCGCGACGGAATCGGCAGCGGATGAAAACGACTCGGAGAAGACAGAAATTCTTGTGCGATTCCGCTCGGGCGTGACTCAGCAGGCAATCGAGGCGATCACGTCGCGCCTGAACGACGAAGTTGAAGATCGAATTGAAGCGGTCGATGGCCTCGACGTAATTGAAGACGAAGACAATAGAAGTGCCGACGAAGTCGTTGCGCAATACCGCGCGCTGTCCGAAGTGGAATACGCTGAACCGAACAGCGAAATCAAACTCGATCATGAGGGCGCAGGTAAGCACGTTCACGCCAACGACGAACTCTTTTACAAGCAGTGGGGACTGTTCAATCACGGGCAGGACGGCGGCAAATCCGGCGCGGACATTAGCGCCATGCAGGCTTGGGCCGTGACGAAAGGCAGCAGCGAAGTGGTGGTGGCGGTGATCGACAGCGGCGTCGATTACACACACCCCGACCTGGTGAACAACATCTGGACCCGCCCACAAATTATCAAGGGTTACGAAGATGACGGGCTGAGATCCGAAGGTCCGGTTGATGATCTTCACGGCTTCAACGTGCTTGATGACAGCGGCGACGCGATGGATGACAACGGCCACGGCACTCACTGCGCAGGCATTATCGGCGCCGAAGGTGGAAACGATATTGGGATCGCCGGTGTTAACTGGACCGTAAAAATCATGCCGCTCCGATTCATGGACGCGGACGGCGCCGGCACAACCAAGGATGCGATTGAAGCGATCAGCTATGTCATCAATCGGAAAAAGGCCGGCGTCAACGTGCGCATCATTGCCGCGAGTTGGGGCTCGACGATTAAATCACGCGCGCTGGAAGACGTGATTCGCAAAGCGGGCGCCGAAGGAATTCTGTTTGTTGCCGCCGCCGGCAATGCGAGTTCAGACAACGACATGAAGCCGCATTATCCCGCCAGCTACGATCTGAACAACGTGATCAGCGTCGCCGCGGTGAACCGAAATGACGAGCTCACGGCCTTTTCGAACTACGGCGCGACCAGCGTCCACATCGCTGCCCCGGGTCAGCAAATTGTCAGCACGTGGTTGCAGCATGGCTTTGAAGAAAAGCAGGGCACTTCGATGGCGACGCCGTTCGTCGCCGGCGT
>DASXTE010000201.1:0-2335 GCA_036505595.1 Pyrinomonadaceae bacterium | reverse complement strand
TTGTTTACTGAAAGCTGAGAGCTGACGGCTAAGAGCTTTTCAGTTTTTGCCCTTCATACGAAGAGCGAAGAGACGCTGGTCTCTTCATGGATCGACTTAATTGCCTTCGCCAAAAGAGGCGCAATGCTAAGAACCGTAATGTTCTTCAGTTCCGCTGCCTTAGAGTTTAGCGGAATTGTGTTCGTAACTACAATCTGCTCGATGTCCGAATTCGCCAAATGCATCGCGGCGCGGCCCGAGAGCACCGGATGCGTGAAGCAGGCATCGACCCGTTTTGCCCCGGCTTCCTTCAGGGCCTGCGAAACCTTTGTGAGCGAGCCGCCTGTGTCGCACATGTCATCGACTATCAAGCAACTACGACCTTCCACGTCACCGACGACGTTCATCACTTCGGCAACGTTGGGCTTGTCGCGCCGCTTATCGCACAGAGCGAGTTCCGCGTCCAAGCGCTTCGCGTAGGCCCGCGCGCGCTCCGCGCCACCAGTATCCGGCGCCACGACCGTCAGATTCGGCAAAGGATGCTCCTGGTAATGCCGAATCATCACCGGCGCGGCGTACAAGTGATCCACCGGAATATCAAAGAACCCCTGGATCTGCGCGGCGTGCAAATCAATCGTGACGATGCGATCGGCGCCGGCGATGCGAATCAGGTTAGCGACCAGCTTCGCCGCAATCGGTACGCGCGGGCGATCCTTCTTGTCCGATCGCGCGTAACCGTAATACGGCAGCACCGCCGTCAAACGCTCGGCCGATGAGCGCTTGAACGCGTCAAGCATCACCAGCAACTCCATGACGTGCGAATCCGTCGGGGGGCACGTCGGCTGTACGATGAAAACGTCTGCGCCGCGGACATTTTCTTCAATCTGAAAATTGAACTCGCCGTCCGAGAAGCGCGCCGTTTGCGCTCGCCCCAAATCGCAGCGCAGCTCATGGCAAATTTCTTTTGCCAGCGCGCGATTCGCATTGCCGGAAAAGACTTTGATGCCGCCGGTCGTGCTCATTCAGTGTCCGACAAGCTTCAGCTTGTCGTTACCGTTGCTGATCGACAAACTAAAGTTTGTCGGAGATTCACTGTAAAAAATTGGCTGGGGCGGAAGGATTCGAACCTACGAATGCCGGTTCCAAAGACCGGTGCCTTACCACTTGGCTACGCCCCAGCATCCCGGGTACGCAGGCTTCCAGCCTGCTCGTTCTCGATCCTAAGCCAGAAGCTCGCGCAGATCGCCCAATGCCTTTCGATAGTGGCTGCGCCCAACCGTCTTACAAGGAAACGCGCGCCAACCAGTTTCGAGTTCGATCGCCTGAATGGCGCGCTCCTGAGCGTCCTGATTTTCAAAAATCCCAAACACCGCCGAGCCGCTGCCGGCCATCATCGCCGCCCGCGCTCCTGATTTCAGCAAAGCATTTTTCGCTCGTTCGATTTCGGGTTCGAGTTGAAAAACAACCGGCTCGAAATCGTTTTGCAGAGCGTTCTGATCTGAGAAGTCGGAAACGTCGCTCGCCTGCGAACGAAACAGAATAGGTTTCGAGTCGGAGGATGTCAAGGCTGCGCGATTCAGTATTTCATAAGCTTTTGCAGTAGCGACGCTCGCGTTCGGTTTGATGATGAGAATGTGCGCCTCGGGCGAGTCGTTGAGCGTCTCAATCACGCTCCCGCGACCCGTTGCGCGCGCGGTGCCGCCGTAAATGAAGAACGGCACATCCGAGCCGAGTTCGCCGGCAATTTCAACTAGATCGTCGACCGATATTTCTACTTGCCACAATTCGACTAACGCCATCAGGGTCGACGCCGCGTCTGACGATCCGCCACCGAGACCTGCCTCGTTTGGAATTCGCTTTTCCAAACGAATCTTCACGCCTGGTTTTACCGAGTAGCGATCGCGCAAAGCCTCCGCCGCACGCCAGACGAGATTGCTTTCATCAGTCGGAATTGAACGATCATCACACCACAATCGGGTGTCGGAATTCTCTGTCGTTTCGAAAGTGATGGTGTCGTGAAGGCTGACCGTTTGCAGGACCGTATCGATCTCGTGATAACCGTCAGCGCGCTTGCCGAAGATGTGCAAGCTCCAGTTGATTTTGGCGAAGGCTGAAAAGCTGAGCGACTTGTGCTCCATCTCGCTATGCTGCGCGTTCCGACAACAACTTCGCCTCGCGATTAGCTTCGGCAATCACGTCCGCTTCGTTCATCGTCGTCAGCTTGCGATCGTGCATCACCACACGACCATCGATGATCGTCGTCCGCACATCGGACGGCTGCGTGGAGTAAACAAGCGACGAAATCACATCCGTTTCCGGGGCGGCATGCAGCCGATTCATATCGACGATGATCACG
>DASXTE010000200.1:0-4525 GCA_036505595.1 Pyrinomonadaceae bacterium | reverse complement strand
GGCTGATTTCGCCTCATGAACTCTTGTTCGGTCGAAGTTGCGCGGTACGGCAGCTTTCAAATCTTCAATCGTAGCAGCCCGCGGGTTGTCCAGCTCAGAAAGAATGACTGCGCGGGCAGCAGGGAAGAGAATCGCCTCCATTTCGGCGAGCGCCTTGTCGCGCATCGCGCCGAAAATCATTGTCACCGGTTGATGGACGAATTCATCAAGGTACTCGCGCAGCGCCCGCGCCGCCGCCGGATTATGCGCGCCATCGAAAAGAATTGACGGCGCGCCTTCCCACAATTCAAGCCGACCCGGATGTCTCGCGTTCTCAAGACCGCTGACGATCGCCTGGTGTGAAATCGCGAACCCTCGTTCGCACAATGCTTCCGCGAGTGCAATCGCCGTCGCCGCGTTCATGACTTGATGCCGCCCTCGCAAACCGAGTGTCGGTAGAGAACCGCTTGCGGTAGCAAGCGGGTAATTTTCTACGAGATGGGCTGTCACGCCAACGCTCTCGCAGCGCCGCTGTATCACAGCAAGGACATCCGGCTGCTGCGGCGCGACGACCGCCGTGACGCCCGGCCGAATAATCGCGGCCTTCTCAGACGCAATCTCCGCCAGCGTGTGTCCAAGATACTCCTCGTGATCCATTGCAATCGGCGTAATGGCGACAATCTGGGCTTCGGCAGCGGTCGTTGAATCAAGGCGTCCGCCGAGCCCTGTTTCTAAAATTGCCAACTCAACCTTCGCTTCCCTGAACGCGAGCAACGCGATGGCCGTGACGTGTTCGAAGAACGTCGGCAGCGTGTCCAGCCGGCCACGCTTCACAAGTTCGTCCGCCGCCTGCTTCACTTGTGCAGTCAGCCGCGCGAAGTCCAACTCGGAGATTTCTTTACCCTCAATCCGAATTCGTTCAGTTATCGAAATCAGATGCGGTGAAGTAAAGAGCCCGACCCGAATGCCCGCAGCACGACAAGTCGATTCGAGCATTACCGCCGTCGAGCCTTTGCCGTTTGTGCCGGCGATTTGAACTGAAGGAAAACTCTTGTGCGGATTGCCGAGCGCGGCGAGCAGTCGCTCAGTATTCCTGAGGCCGAGTTTTATCGTGAGCGTCTCGTGACCGAGGGAAAGGAGGTAGGAAAGGGCGTCGTTGAACAGCATGGTTTCAAGTTCCAGGTTTCAAGTTTCAAGTTCGAACATCAGAAACCTGAAACTTTAAACTTGAAACCTGAAACTTCTCCGTGATATCCGGATTCATCATGAAATCGAGCGACTTAACGATGAAGTCGCGCATCTCGCGACGATCGACAATCGCATCGAGCATGCCATGACTGAGCAGGAACTCCGAGCGCTGAAAATCCTTCGGCAGCTTCTGTCTGATCGTTTGTTCGATCACGCGCGGGCCCGCGAAACCAATCAAAGCCTTCGGTTCCGCGATAATAACGTCGCCGAGCATCGCGAAGCTGGCGGTCACGCCACCAGTGGTTGGATCCGTCAGCACCGAAATGAATGGGAGATGTCTTTCTTCCAACGCGGCGAGTGCGGCAGAGATTTTTGCCATCTGCATCAAAGACAACGCGCCTTCCTGCATGCGCGCGCCGCCCGACGCAGAAAAAATGATCACAGCGCCACGTTCGCCGATCGCGCGTTCGATCAGCCGCGTGATTTTTTCACCAACGGCCGAACCCATCGAGCCGCCGATGAAATTCATGTCCATCGCGGCCGCAAACACTCGATGGCCGCCGACCTTTCCGCGCGCGTTGATGACCGCCTCAGGCAAGCCGGTCGCGTGCTGGGCCTGTGCCAGACGTCTCGTGTAGGGCTTGCTGTCGACGAATCCCAGCGGGTCGGTCGAGATTACTTCCGAATCCAACTCTTCGCAGTACCCGTCATCGAAAAGCTTCTCCAACCGCTCGTACGCGCCGATGCGAAAGTGAAAATTGCAGTGGTGACAGACCTGTAGGTTCTCTTCCAACTCGCGCTTGTAGAGGTGCTCGCCGCATTCTTCGCAGCGGACAAAGACATTCTCAGTGCGGACCACGCGCTCGGACTCGCGCACCGGCTCGATCTTGCCTTTTTTCTTACGAAACCACGGCATAAAGGCAGATGTCAGAAATCAGACGTCAGAAGTCACAATCTAAAGGGCAGAATTTGATTGCGAAAGGGTAGCACAAAAGGAGAGGACGCATGAAGGCGATAACAGCTCGCTACTTTCCCATTTTGTACGGCTCTTTGAGGCCGCGGCGCGCTTGTGCGAGCGAATCGTCCGTGTTGGGCCTTGTCGTTACCAAGCGGTACTCGGCAAGTGCTTCGGTTCGCTTACCTCCCAGATCAAGCGACTGCGCGTCCCGCAGATGGGCTCGCGTCACCAACCCCGCATCCGCGCCGGCCGCCGTTGTGGCCAAATGGAATTGTTGCGCGGCACTGTCGGGTTGGCCCAACAGGAGCAGAGTCTCGCCATAACGAAAATGGATTAGGTCCAGGCGCCCGATGGCAGCACCGACGGCTGAGTGTTCGCGAAGTAGCGAATCGAACATACTCAATGCTTCTTTGTCCAGAGCATCAGCCGCTGGAATTCGATTCGCCTGCCGCTCTGCGATAGCTTCTGAGGCGAAGGTGTCCGCGGTTTCCAGTTTGAACAGATAGTTGCGCGGATATTTTTCTTGCAACTCACGCGACAACGCGAGCGACTCGGCAAACCGCTTCTGGTGTTTGTAGAGAGCCATCAACAACAGCTTAGCATTATCGCGTTCCCAATGTCCGTCTTTCGCGACGCGTTCGAGCGTTAGCATGCCGCGCTTCTTCGAACCGCGCGCTCCGGCAAGGCTCGCCACTAGTTTAAGCGCCAGCGGCAAGTTGCCGACGACGTAATCGTACATCCCAATAGTCAGCTCGGCATCGTGGAAGTTTGGATCAAGCTTGATCACTTCGCGATCTCTGTCAATGCTGGTTGAGCTGTCGCGCAGGCCCGCGAGGAATCGCCCCTCGACGCTGAGCTCGAATGAAGCGTTCAAGTTTTCAATAGCAGCAAGAGTGTAAAGCGCTTGCGGATCGCGCGGGTTACGTTGCAGCCTGGTCCGGGCGAGTTGCATGGCCTGCCGCATCAAATCGTGAAATTCCTGGGCCACATGTGTATCCGGCTTGTCCTCGGCATTCGCAGTGAAAGACTGTGAGCTGTAAATTGCTGCCTGGCGCAAACGAATCTTATTCAAAGTTTCCAGCCAGAGCGTCCAAGCCAGCATCTGTGGCCCAATCGGATCGTCGGGAGCCAGACGCGCCATCTCTTTGAATGTTTGGCGTGCGGCTTCGTAATCGAGATTGAAAAGCGCCGCGGAACCCTTCTCGCGCAACTCTTCGAGGCGCTGAGTCGTGGGAGCAGCCCTAGCGCCACCTCCGGATTGTGCCGGAACCGAGGCCGGCCTGATGAGCAGCAGACACAGAAGCGGGAATGTCCAACGCTTGATTGGGATTTTCTGGAAGGCGATCATAAAGCCCTCACCCGCTCTGCCAAGTCCCGGGCAATCTGTTCCGGCGCAACCTCACTTGAATAACGCACTGGCTCGCCTGCGATCACAGAAATCTCACCGGGCCGGGCAAAGTGTCTGTTGGCTTCCTTCAGTCCCCACAGACCATCAATCCGCATGGGCACTACCGGCGCGTCGAGTTCCTTAATCAGTAAACCTGTCCCTGGCTTAAAAGGATTCATTGCTCCGTGTTTTGTGCGCTCGCCTTCGGGAAAAATCATCAGGCTGTAACCGCGATCCATCATCCCGCCAGCGAAATCAAAGCTGCGGCGAAAGCCGCTCTTTCGCGGCAGCGAAAATACGTTGAAGAAAAGCACCACCGAAAAATATTGGAGCAGATTAAGCAAACGCCTGAACCAGCGGGTGCCTTTTGGTGGATGCCGCCATTCGCGCAGCAGTTCGCCGTCTTGCGCGATTGCCATTCTGGTCCTAAATCTTGCCGGCAGCGCAAACAGAACCAGCCCGTGATCGACCATCGTCACATGATTGCAAATGAATACCGCCGGACCGCGAAGTTCGCGCAGGTGTTGCCGGCCGCGGATTCTGGGCCATCCCATGATGCGTATCACAGGGAACACAACAGAATAGAGCAGCACCACTCGCAGCCAGCTCACCGGCCATCTTTGTTGCCAGCGTGGGTATGGATAAGGCTTTGCTCGTTCTGGTTTGCCTTCACGAACTATCTTCTCGACATCTGCGAGCGTGGTTGCATCCGTAAATGCCGCTTCGTCGATCTCGATTTGATAGCGATCTTCGAGCGCGCTCAACAACTCGACACGGCCGAGCGAGTCGAGCTTGAGATCAGTTCCCAGTTTCGCGGACATATCGAGCTGCAATGGGAGTTCCTTGCTTATGCGCGCGATGATTTCTGCCAGCGGACTGGCATTGCTCGTAGCGGCTGAAGTACCTGTGCCAACCAGCGCTGTCCTGACATTCTCGGCAACGACTTGTTTGCGGATTTTCTGCGTCGAGGTGCGGGGAAAGTCTTCGCCGGGCCAAACAAACCAGCGCCGAAT
>DASXTE010000199.1:0-22013 GCA_036505595.1 Pyrinomonadaceae bacterium | reverse complement strand
GACGCTCCGCACGATTCCGCCCACCAGTGACACCACTGGCGTCTCTTTGTAGCTGTTTGCTTGCACGACGCCCGTCGCCATTTGACTGGCCGCCTCCGCTTCACCAACCGTTTCGATTTTCAGTTGCACGCTGCGCAGTTGCTCGGGCGTGAGCGTCAACCTCTGTTCCGCCGTCGCCATCGATTTTTCGGATGATTCGTCGAACGAGACGGTGCGCGGCGCAGCGACCGGTTTGCCGGCTTGCTTCGGCCAGAGCAGCCAGACGGCGACGATGCCGACGATGGCAACAATTGCGACAGTGGCAACGATGATTGGAATTGTGCGACGAGTGGAAGATTTTGCGGTTGGCCGCGGTTCTGCTCCGGTCTTACCGCCGCTTTCAAGTGGCTCTTCGTTCATATTTTTGCGCCTTTTGTGCCTTTTTGTAGCTGAAATCGTCCGCCGGCTATCGCAGGCGGGTCCTCATCGTCTTATCAACTCCGTTGATGCCGTGGCGCGTTGGATTTCAACACGCGCGTAATAAACGGCGAGCTGCGCGTCAATAAAATCATTTTCCAATTCAATAAAACGGCGCTGCTCCGCGATGTAGTCCAGCAGAGTCTTCGAACCTAACTCGTACGTCTGCCGCACGACGTCCAGATTAGCTTTCGCTGGTTCGCGCGCGCCGACGCGAAAGATCTCTTCAGCCTTCGCCGCGCGATCGTACAGCGCGTATGCCGCGGCGACTTCGCGTCGCACAGTCAGTTCAGCGAATTCGCGGCGCGACGTTGCTGCGGCTGATTCCGCCGCCGCGGCTTCGACTGCGCCCTGATTTTTGTTGCGCACCGGAAGCGTTATCGAGACGCCGAACTTCAGAAAATGAAAGTTGCTCTCGATCGGTTGCAACGCTCTGTGCTCATCGACCCCGAATTGCGGAAAGCCCGAGTGCATCCGTTCGTAACCCGCCGTTACGCTCGCATCCCAGCGGCCTTCCGCGCGCGCTTGCTCGATGCGAGCGACGGCCAGCGCTTCCATCGCACGAAAACCTTGCAGATCGGGCCGTTCGCGCAAAGCCTGCGCGGTCGCGTCCGCCACGGGCGCCAACTGATCGATCAAGTGATCGAAATCGCCGCGCAGCCGCAATGGCTGTTCCGGCGGCATGCCAATCAGATTTCTCAGTTCGAAAAGCGCCACTTCTACTTTGCCTTCCGCCGCTTCGCGCATCGATTTCAATCGATTAAGTTCAACCAGCGCCATATTCTGTTCGAGTGGCGGAGTCGCGCCTTCAACCACGCGCGCCGCAATCAGATTGAAGCTCTGTTGATTTGCTTCGACCAGTTGATCAGTGAATGAAAGTTTCAGCGCTGCCGCCAGTGCTTCGCCGAATTTCATGCGCACTTCGCCGGCCAGGAATCGTTCACGATTTGCGAATTCGCGTTCGCGGACTTCAACTTCACGTTCGGCTACGGCGATCCGCGTCGGCACGCGCCCGTTCAACTCCAGCGGCAAAGTTACACCGGCCATGATGCTGTTATCGCGACCTGGCGGGACTTGCCGCTGACCTTCGACATCCAACATCGGGTTGGCACGCAGCCGTGCCTGCTTCACCAGGGCTTTGGCGGCATCGATCTCTTTTCGCGCCGCTTCGAGTTCAGCGTTGTGCGCGAGTGCATACGCGACCGCTTCATCAGCCGTCATGCCGTTTGTTTGATCCAGATAACGAGAGGCAGTGGTCGACGTTTGTGCCGTCGTCGGTTCTTGCAACGTGGTAGTTTGGGCTAACGCGATTGGTTGCGTGAACGACAACAGAGTTAATGCGACCACAATCCGCGGGCGGACGGATTCACGCCAAGGCGCAAAGACGCAAAGCGACGCAAAGATGCGCTTGCGCGCCGTTGCCCACGATGACTTGGCGATCCTTTGCGCCTTTGCGCCTTGGCGTGAGATTTGTTTCGTCACTCGCATTTCAATTCTCAATGCGCGCTTCCTTCTTCAGCTCCCGCTCGCGCAGCCAGAAAAAGATCACCGGCGTCACCACCAAGACGTGCAGCAGGCTCGAAACCATTCCACCAAGGACCGGCGTCGCCAGCGGCTTCATTACTTCCGCGCCTGCGCTCGTGCTCCACATGATCGGCAGCAAAGATGCGACGACCGTCGATACGGTCATCACCTTGGGCCGCAGACGCAGCAGCGCGCCTTCCGTTACCGCTTCAATCAACGAAGCGCGATTCAGTTGACCGACTTCGCGCTTCTTTCGCTCGACCGCCTCTTCCAGATAGATCACCATCACTACGGCCGTCTGTACCGCGGTGCCGAACAGCGCGATGAAGCCGACCCAAACCGCGACCGAAAAGTTGTAGCCGAGCGCCCACAGCAGATAAATGCCGCCGGTCAACGCGAATGGCACGGCCATCAGAACGTGCGCCGCTTCCAGCGCTGAGTGATAGGTGATGTAAAGCAAAGCGAAGATCACAACCAGCACGATCGGCACAACCAGAAGCAGACGGCTACGCGCGTGCTGTTGGTTCTCGTATTCGCCGCTCCACTCAACGTAATAGCCGGTCGGCATCTGCACCTGGCGTGCGATTGTATTCTTCGCTTCGTCGACAAAGCCGCCCACGTCGCGTCCGCGTACATTGAGCAGAACTGTGCCGCGCAGCAGCCCGTTCTCGCTTGAGATCATTGTCGGGCCCTGAACTTCGGTTATCTCAGTAATCTGGGACAAGGGAATTGGCTGACCCGTCGGTGATGTGACTGGAATTTGCCCGAGGGTCTGCACGCTGCCGCGAAACTCTGGCGCGAAACGCACGCGGACAGGAAAGCGGCGCCGGCCTTCGATCGTGACCGAAAGGGTGGTTTCGCCGATCCCTTTTTCAATTGCGTCGTTGATTGTCTGCTCGTCAATTCCGTAGCGCGCCGCGGCGGTGCGATTGATCCGGATATCGATGTAAGGCGCGCCGCTGATCTGTTCCGGATAGACATCTTTCGCGCCCGGCACTTTGGTAACGGCATCGGCGACGCGTCGCGACAACTCTTCGAGCGTCTTCAAATCATTCCCGAAAATCTTGATGCCTACCTGTGAACGAATGCCGGTCGAGAGCATATCGATGCGGTTCTTGATCGGCTGTGTCCAAATGTTGGTAACGCCGGGCATGCGTAGCTTCTCGTCCAGCTCGGCAATCAGCGATTCGCGAGTCAGTCCCGCGCGCCATTGTTCGGGTAATTTCAGGTGAATGATTGTCTCCGTCATATTGATGGGCGATGGATCGGTAGAAGTTTCGGCGCGACCGGCTTTGCCCACCGCCCATTCCACTTCGGGAACACTTTTTAGAATTTCGTCCTGCCGCTGCGTGATCTTCAACGCTTCGTCAATCGAGATCGCCGGATCGGTCACAGGCATGAACATCAGATCGCCTTCGTTCAACGGCGGCATGAATTCCTTGCCGATGCCCGAGGCCAGGAAGATCGCGCCCGCGAATAGAAGCCCCGCGAACGCGACCGTTATCACTCGATGATTCAACGCGAATCGCAAGATCGGCCTGTAGATAAAATGCAGCGCGCGCATCACGGGATTTGCCTGCTCTGCGTGAAACTTGCCACGCAGAAGCAAAGTGCAAAGGACGGGCACAAGTGTGACCGCGATAATCGTCGCACCGACCATTGCGAATGTTTTCGTGAACGCCAGCGGGTGGAACAACTTTCCTTCTTCGCCCGTGAGCGAGAAAACCGGAATGAACGCGAGGATGATAATCGCCATTGAAAAGAAGATCGGCCGGCCGACCAAACGCGTTGACTCCAAAACCGTTCGCCAGACGAGAGGCCGATCCTTCGGATCAACCTTGCGCTTTTCCATGAACCGAAAAGCGTTTTCCGTAACGACAATTCCAGCGTCGACTAAGACGCCGATCGCGATCGCGATGCCCGAGAGCGACATCAGGTTGGAGCTGATGCCCATGTAGTACATGAAGAGAAACGCAAGCAGCACAGCCAACGGGAGCGGGATGGTGACGATCAGAATCGACCGAAAATGGGCGAGAAAGATAATGTGAGCCAAGGTGACGAGGAGTAGCTCTTCGATCAGCGCGCGCTTCAAGGTGTGCGTTGCGCGCTGAATCAGTTGCGTGCGATCGTAAAATGGAACAACCCGCACGCCTTTCGGCAGTCCGCTTTGGATTGCTGCTATCTTTTGTTTGATCGCATCGATGACTTCCAGCGTGTTAACGCCATAGCGCGCAATCACGACCCCGCCGACAGCTTCCTTTCCGTTCTTGTCCAGCGCGCCCTGACGAAAGGCATTGCCGAGCTTCACGTTCGCGACGTTCTTGACGTAGATCGGAATGCCGTTCTGCGCCGTCAGGACTATGTTCTCGATGTCGGCCGTGGATTGAATCAATCCCACGCCGCGTACGACCGACCATTGTCCCGCCTGCTCGACGACGTTGCCGCCCACGTTCTTGTTTGACCGCTCGACTGCTTCGACCACCATTGAGAGCGGGAGCCCGTACGCGCGCAACTGGTTCGGATCGACGTCGATTTGATACTGCTGGACATACCCGCCGACGCTCGCCACTTCAGCGACACCGGGCACGGAATTCAATTGATAGCGAACGAACCAGTCCTGCAAACTGCGCAGATCGCGCAGGCTCACCGAATCACTTTCCAGCGTGTACCAAAAGATTTGCCCCACGCCGGTAGCGTCAGGACCGAGCGTGGGAGTTACCCCCCGTGGCAATTGCGCCGTGACGAGGTTCAGGCGTTCGAGGACCCGCGTCCGCGCCCAGTAAAGATCGACGTTGTCTTCAAAAATGATGTTGACCATCGAGAAGCCGAATGCCGAATTCGCCCGAACGACGCGCACGCCGGGCAAACCTTGCAGATTCGTCACCAACGGATATGTGACCTGGTCTTCGACTTCCTGCGGCGAGCGTCCAGCCCAATCCGTGAAAACGATTACCTGGTTCTCAGAGAGATCAGGAATCGCGTCGATCGGCGTGCGCAGCAAGGCCCAATAACCCCAGGCCGCGAACCCGAGGTAGATCGCGATCACCAGACCGCGATTGCGCATGCTGAATTCGATGAGACGATGAATCATGGTCGTTTTCCCTCTCCCTTTGGGAGATGGTTAGGGCTTAGCGGCAAAAACAAAAAAGAAAGAATTTCTTCTGTTTCTTCGCTAGCTTCGCCCCTCACCCCAGCCCTCTCCCAGTGGGAGAGGGAGCTAACCTCTACCTCGCCGTCACGCTAAACGTTGCTTTGCCTTTTCCCGCCGGGCCTTCGTAAGCAAGTTGTCCTTGCCACTCGCCGGCCATTGGGACGTTGACTTTGCCGCTGTACACGCCGGGCGTGCTGCTGGTCGTCAGGGTAACGGCCTCATTCATCGCAGCCATGCTGCCCATCGCCGGCATGTGGAAGTTCAGCGACACCGCGCCTACGTCGACGGGCTTGCCTGACGAGTCTGTGAAAGCGAGCGTGACTTCCTGGTCGCCCTGCTTCAGTTGTCCCGTGCTGTTGGAGAGTGTCGCCGTTAGATTGTTAACGGTCGTCGAAGCGATCGGTTTACCCGTGGACGCTGTGTTCGTGGATTTTGTGCAGGCGGCAACGATTACCAGAGCGGCGGTCAAGATTATGGTCATAACGAGAGACTTCTTCATCTGCTCCTCCAAACAGGTTTGTGCGTGCCAAAGCACACGAATAGACCAACCTCTGAAGTTCTGTACGAACTGACAGAAGACACACTACGGCCTTGTTGGAATCAGATCAGAAGTGCGAGATTACGGAGGTATGTGGGTGGCGAACCGGGCGGACTGTGCGTACGCGTTGTAGCCATGGACACTGAAAACGGAATCGACAGAGGCTGGGTCAACGCGAGATGCGCCGGCTGAATCGTCTGCACCGGCGGAGTGACACGCATGACGCTCGACGGCAACGTGGTTCCGTTCTGTGCGCAACTGAGCGCGCACAACAGCTCCTCTTGCTGCGTGAACTTCGGTTTGGTCTTTTGCGCGAGCGCAGCTTTGCAGCAATCCATGTCCACACGGCCGCCCATGCCGCATTGGCTCTCGCCAAAACTCAGCGGCACTCCGGCAAACGCGCCGCCGAAGAGGACGAGCAGAAGGAACAGGGATGCGAGTCGCAACTTCATCGCCAACTGTCACTGTAATGAAAACTGGTAATCGGCGTCAACCTTTAAGATCCTCAGAGCAAACTTCAACGGCGGACCCTTCGCTCGAAATCATCGGCAACCATCGTGCCCGCCAATTTCACTGGGTTTTTGGGCGGTGTGCTGACTAATTCTGTGGAAATCCTCGCCGAACAAGGCAAAATTTCGCACGGCGTCGCGCTACGGGTTCTTCACCGGGGAAGCGCTCGGACTTGGAGCCCGGCGCGGCGCGCTCGAGTGCCAGTGCACGATGCGCCATTGACTGTCGCGCTTTTCCAGAACCGCGGTTGCCAAACCCGCGCCTTCGACGTGACGAGTCTTTCCGGCCTCGCCAACATCGGCGGCGATCGAATATTTCATGGTCGCCCAAGCGATGTTGCCGGACAGATGAATCTTCATATCGCTGAACGAATACTTGGTGTTCTGCATCTCTTTCATCTCGGGCCCGAGATGATTGTCACGGTAATCAGCCCAGCCGTAATTCGCGTGACCGCTTTCGAACACCGTTAAAGAATCATCGTTGACCCACACCTGGGTCGCGGTCGCCATGTCGTTGTTTTCGAAGCTCGATGCGCTTTTCATGAGCACGTCTCTGACCGCAGCTTCGTCATTCGCGTTGGCCAGCGACATGTGATTGCACATGGTGAACGCGGTGGCCAGGGCGATAATCACCACGATCGCACCAAGTCGAAGCTTGTTGTTCATTCGGGGTTCTCCTTTGCGCACTACAGTCTCATTCTAAGGCTCCGTCGGCATTTTCTCTTCGTTCGTACTCATGTTTCCGTGCATTCCGTGCATTCCGTGCATGCTCATGTCCATCTTCCCAGGACGAATGCGGAAGAAAAGTTTCCAGGAAACCGGATTGCTGCCGTAGAGCTGATCGAGAATCGACGGCTTCGAATAGAAAGTCACATCGCCCCCGACGGCAAGCGAGATTTTGTCCGTGTTCCAGATATCACGCGCGCCGCCGAAAGTGTACGCGCCGATGCGGAATGATGGATGTGGTTGCGTGATTCCCAAGAGCGCCCGATCCGAAGGTCGCAGCAGATCGTCTTTGTCGACCAGCTCAAGTCGCGTGTAGAAATAATTCTTGTCGAGAAAGTTCACATTCGATTCGGCAGTGTAGCTGTTGAGATTGTGAATCTCGCCCGGCTCGCTTACGTGATTGCGACCCCAAATGATCGCCGCAGCCCAGTTGCCGCGATTGAATTGACGGTTGTATTGCACGGAAGCTGTCGTGCGGCGAATGTCTGCGTTAGACTCCTGTGCTTCCGGGCTGCGCAGAAAGCCGTGACTGACTTGCAGCGCCCAGTTTCGATTTGGCATGAACCAAAGCCGCGCCGAACGCGAGTTCCACTTGTGCGCGTCAAAGTCGTAACGACTCTCGTCGGGCTCGCGGCCGTTGAAGATCGAACCTTCCAGTTTGAACCAGCGATAAGTGAATCCCGTCGTCAACACACCGAAACTAATGTGCGTTGAATCCTGCAAATGATGTGCGAGCGTTGCTGAAGAGTTTTCTGACGCTGACCAGCGATGCATGAAAGCTACTGGCCCAAGCGCCGGCTCGCCCGGATAGCCAAAGTAAGCGAACCATGTCCCGCGTTCCCCGAGCGGCAGAGTGTATTGCGCTGACAGCTCCATGAAAAGGTCGTGCGGGTGCTGTCTGTCGATGAGCGGTTGGCCTTTGTACGTTTCTCCCGTCTGGAAAAGCAAAGGCGATCCGCCCGGTGGAAACGTGAAGGGTTCAGCGCTGAACATGCCCCGCAGTTGCAAAGTCCCTTTGCCCAATTTGTGAAATGCCATCGGCATGAACCAGTTTGCTGATTCGAACTTCGTCACACCGCGCGGCCCGCCTTGATGATTCACATCGACAAAGAGGTTGTAGTGGAACATCAGCAGCCAATCGTTCTTGTTCCAGTGCTGCATGTGCATGGGCGCTGATGCAGGCTGCCACGACGTTCCGGATCCCATCGCGCCCATCGACATCACATTCTTGTCGCTCGAGCCGACACGAATTCCCATGTCGTCTCCCATCATCACCATCAACGGACCCATGTTCTCGCTTCTGCCGCTCATGTCCATACCGGGCATCTGACCCATCGGACTTGCGGACGGACTCGCCGAGGGCATCGGCATGTTCATCTGCATCTCTGGCGATCGTGATGGAGTCGGTGAAGCCGACGGCATCTGCCTGCCGGGCATTGCCTCCATCGGCTGCGGCGCTGGCGTTGACGCAGGCGTCGGCGATGCGGACGGAGTTGGCGACGGCATCGGCATTTGCATATTTGTGTGAGGCGGTGAAGGCGACGCTTTTGGCGTTGGCGAAGGCATCGGCATCCCATGCTTATGCTGAGCGAATAATGTCGACGGCACGAGCACAAACAAGGACAACATTAAACCGCGAAAGAACATGAATCTAAATAACGACATTTCAACTCCCGCGAAACAGACCGGAAAATACGAGCGCGGCCTGAATGAGCGCCGCGCTCGGTCAAGAGAAGAATTCGAACAGTCATTGGCCGCTCTTGTTCTTCATCTCCTTCATGTTACACGAATCGCCACAGCAGCAGCACTCGTGTTTGTCAGAGGACATCTTCATGGTGGCGCCGTCAGTTTTTGCGGCGTTGTCCTTCATTTCACACGAGTCACCGCAGCAGCAGCAACCTTCCTTGTCCGATGACGTGGTGTGATCTTCACCGCGTCTTTTTTCATCATTTGACAAGAATCGCCGCAGCATCCGCAGCAACTATCTTTATCAGACGACGAGACACGATTCTTCATGCCGTCTTTTTTCGTCATCTGGCAGGAATCACCACAGCAGCCTCCGGACATGCTGCAACAAGAGGCCTTCTTGTCCTTGTCACCGCCGGGCGGATTTGCGTTTTGTGCAAACGAAACTCCGGCCATCGCGATTGTTAGTCCCAGCACAAGGCAGGGAGCAAATCTTCGTAAACAGTTCATCTTCATTTCTCCTGTTAAGAAAAATTATTGCCGGCATCAGATCAAATTGATGCTTAGTCCAGCTGCGTGAAATGAACCGCAGCCGTTAAGAGACTTATTTGCAGGCAGGCTTCTAGATTAGGAAGGCACAATCGAGCAGATAGGAATGCGCTCGATTAGGTAGCCGCAGAGGAACTGCGACTGGAGTATGGTCGGAATTTGATAAATTGAGAGAGGAAGAATCTGTTTCGATTAAAGCCGAGCCGCTGTCGTTCGATTGCGAACGAGAAGCGACTGCGATCGAGCCGCTCGTGAGCGGGCAACAATTCATGGCATCGCCTTGCGTAGGCGAGGGTAAACTGAATTGCGTGAACTCAGGCCTAATCGTTCGCTTTGCCGACTGCGTTCGTTTGTCGGCTCTGTGCTTCGCTTTGCAGCACCCGTGCGCGTCCATCGCGGCATGCATGCAGGCCATCGGCTGATCCGCCGCACGCGCTGCGGACTCCATGTCGCTCATATCGGCGCGCGCGTAGCTGACCATCATGCAGCCCGTCCCGGCGCACCAAAACATTAACGCGATTGCGAGGGCCTTAGACATCTTCCTTCCAGAATTCACGTGCGCAGTTTACGCCCGCCTCGCTAACTGAGCAAGCAACGTACCCACGATCGCAACCGTTAATTCGCTCCTTTCCGCATAATTTGTAAGCAACCTTATGGAACCTTCCCCACGATTGAGCGATAGCACGCAGCTAACGGTTGGCGCTCTGCGACGTGGCCATCAGCGGTTCGCCCTCGATCTAAAGGCCAATGAATAGCCGAGGCCGGCAAATGCCGCCACCCACGCTACCAGCGCGACGTAAATGAAGTAGCGCGGAATCGCCATCAGCGGCGGAAAATTAATCGCTTTGGATAATTGGAACGTGCACACGGTGTACATCCCGAGCGGGAAGACCATGCCCCAATACTGCGGATCGTAGCGCAGCGGAAATCGCTTGTAGACGTGACGCCAGAATCCGAGAATGAAAAGCAGTGGTATCCACCAAGTGCCCGCGGCCCAAAAGAACAAAGTGAATCCTTTCAGAAAGGGCAGCGTGTCTGTAAGCAGGCTGAATCCCGGCGCTGCAATCATCAAACGCGCGCCTGCCAGAGTCGTAATCGCGACTGCTCCCATGTTGATCCAATAAGGCGGCGTCAGGGTTGCGGTCGTCACGTTTACAAACGTGAAGCGGTAAAAGATCAAAGTTATCAGCAGCAGATACAGCATGCATCCGAGCAGGAACATGCACAGCGTAAAGAAGAGCAACGGCTCGCGATAATTCGTCTGGGTGGCCAACAGTGTTCCCAGGACTGAAATCGATTCGGTTGAGACGACCGCAATCAGCCACGCACCATTCAAACCTGATTCAATCGAGGGCTTGTCTTCGCGCACCGTCACCGACGTGAAGAACGAATACATGATCACCAGCCACAGCAGCAGGCCCATCAACCACAACCACCACGCGATTCCGTACCGGCCCATTACGATTATCAATTGGCTACCGAGCACACATGTTCCCGCAACCACTGTGAAGAATCCTGGTCCGCGAACATGATCGGCGATGTCTGCTTTGATTCGAGCAAAGAAAAAAACGAGGCGGACGAGTAATAGAAGCCACAGGACCGCGTAGCCAGCAACGTTAACCGCCAACAGCACGATCGCAATGGTGCGCATCTCGAGCAGATGCGCGGCGATCGAAATGATTCCCGTCGCCATCACCAGCGCGAAATAACCGGGAAAAAGATCGGCGGCGGCGCGAAGCAGGGAATTAGATTGGTGATTTGTTTGGCTGGTCATTCAGCATGAACATCGTCGGTGATTTCTTCATCGCAGCGTTTGCAATTCAGCCCGAAGCCAAGGCGCGAGGCGCGGCCCGCTTTCGTAAGCACCCATTCCCGCGATGAGAGCGGCGGATCGTGTCGCACGTGCTGGCGATGGCCACAGTCGAGAATCGCGCGCCAATGATTCTCGTCATCCTGTTCGAAACCGGTGATTATGCGATTCATTTTTGGAGTGCGGCGGCTCGACGCCGCTTTGCGACAGTTGGTAGATCCCACCTGCTACCGAAGGCGGTTCTGACGCACGTACCCGGTGCTCGTTTGCTTTCCAGACGTTGGTCGCCACCAGCGAAGAATCGACAGCGTGATCAGAAAACAAATTCCAGAAGCAATGATTAGTGGCAGCATGACAGAGTAGTGGCGCGCTAATGCTGCGTCGACCGTTGCCGCGAGGATCCAGAGTTGAGTGATATTGATCATTACCAGCATGATTAAGCGCGCCTGCCAGACCGCCGCATGACCACGCCGAGCACGTGATGACGTGTGCGCAAGTTCGTCTCTCCTGATTTTGGAATCTGCGGTCATTCTCTGGTTTCTCCAACCGCCGTTCGGCCAACTGCCCAGACTTGTCCGTCACGCACCTCAACCTCGATCACATCCAGCGGTCTTGGCGGCGGGCCATACAAAACGTTTCCCGTCGTCGCGTCGAAGGCGCCTTCATGACAGGGACATTCGAGACGTTGATGCGCAGCCGCGTAATAGACCGGACAACTCAGATGCGTGCACTGTTGGCCGAAGGCGTGATAAGTGCCATCGGCCGAGCGAACCAAAATGGCCGAGTCTCTTTCGGTCGGATAGTGAAAATTCAAAGATGAGTTGGACGACATGGTCTCAGCGCCGCTGATCTGTGCGGGCGTGAAGGCCGCAGTTCGCCGCGAGTCAATTGCGGCCTTGGCGGCGAAACCAGCAACGCCGACGAACAACGCAGCCGACGTCAGGCCGAGGAAGTTGCAGAACTCTCGGCGCGTAACCTGCGCTTCATCGCTGCGATCGTAGGGGAAATCCTTTTGATAAGGTTCAGTCGCTGCACGCACGTCGCGCTCGTCACTCAGTACTCGAGCAATCGTTTGGTTCAAAGTCTTCATCGTCTTCGGTGTTTTCCTCTGTGTCCTCTGTGGTTAAGATCTTTCAGCATCGTGCTATCAAAACTCATTACTCTTATCCGACTGTTCGACCTGTGTATCGATCCATGATTCTTCAGTTGGTGTTTCATCGGCACGAGTCAGCATGCCTTCAAACACTCCGCAACCATCGACCTTCACTTCGTCAGCGTCAGTCGGCAGCATCAGATAGACTTTTGTTTCGACTTTCTGATTACCAAACACGTGAACGTTCACTGGCTTCGTGCGACGAAGCGGTACAATCTGCTCATACTTGCCGAACGAGATGGCGCCGGTTGGGCAGACGCTCGCGCACATTGGCTTCAAGCCTTCCGATGAGCGGTCATAACACATGTCGCATTTCATCTGCAGGTGCATCTGCGTGTTGTATTTCGGCACGCCGAACGGACAGGCATTCACGCAGTTGCGACAGTCGAGGCAGCGCGGCTTCAGGGCCGACATGACGACGCCGTCCTCGGAAACTTTGATCGCATCCGCGGGACAGACGAGCGCGCAGGTCGGCTCGTTGCAATGCATGCAAACAGTCGGCATCGTGGCGGTCGTTTCGGCGCGATCGATGTAGTCGACAAAGATCATAGGGTAGCCTTTGTGCGTCGCGCACTCGCGGCACGCAGCCACACACGCGCGGCAGCCAATGCAGCGCTGCGGATCGATGAACATCGTCTCTTCCATAATTAGTAATCAGCCACAGATAAACACAGATTCACACAGATAAGAGCGAAGACAACGCTTGGTGATCGCTTAAATGATTTTCTGATTTGTGTAAATCCGTGTTCATCTGTGGCTTATCATCCCCTTCTCGTCTCACTCAGCGACGCGCCCTTGCGTTGTTTGCCGAGTATCGGCAACTGTCGCGAATGGATCTTCTCGATGCGAGCGGCGCAGGCCTTGAACTCTGGAATCTTCGACACCGGATCGAGCGCCGGGTTAGTCAATTGATTCACCGCCAATTGCTCGCCCCAATGATAGGGAATGAAGATCGTGTCTGGTCGAATCGTCCGCACCACGAGCACGGGAAAGACTCCATCACCTCGTCGTGAGATTACGCGCACGCGCTCGCCATCGTTGATCTTCAGCTTCATCGCTGTCTCGGGGTGAACCTCGACGTAGGGTTCGGGACATTGCTCGACCAGAAATCCGATGCGGCGCGTTTGATTGCCGGAAAGATATTGATAGACCACGCGCCCGCTGGTCAGAATTAACGGAAACTCTTCATCGGGAACTTCGTTCGGCGGATTGAATTCAATCGCGTGAAAATTCGCTTTGCCATCCGGGTGATAGAAACGATCTTCGAAAAGGCGCGGCGTGCCTGGATGATCTTCGGTCGGACACGGCCAGAAGATGCCGTTGTTCTGTTCGATCTTTTCCCAGGTGATGCCGTAGTAATCAGCATTGCCGCCGCGGGACGCGACGCGCAGCTCGTCAAACAGTTCGCGCGGCGAATTGAAGGTGAAATATTTTCCGCGGCCGAAGCGCCGGGCGATCTCCTGCACGATCCACCAGTCCTGACGAGCTTCACCAGGCGGATCGTTGGCCTTGTTGATTTTGACGACGCGGCCTTCGCTGTTGCAGGTTACACCTTCGTCTTCGCTCCAGGCTGAGCCTGGCAACACCACGTCCGCATAGCGCGAACCTTCCGACATGAAGAAGTCGATACAAACATAAAAATCGAGACCTTCGAGGGATCGCCGCACTTCGTTCGTGTCGGGCAAACTCACCATCACGTTGTTGCAGATTGAAAGCAGTCCGCGAATCTCACCTTCGCGCATTTTCTGAAACATCTCGACGACCGACACGCCGGCTTGCGGCAGTTCGTCTTCAGGCAAGCCCCAAACTGCGCAGACGTGCTTGCGATGTTCGGGATTCATGATCGAACGCTGGCCGGGAAGTTGATCGGCTTTCTGTCCGTGCTCGCGACCGCCCTGACCATTGCCCTGGCCCGTGATCGTTCCATAGCCACGACCCGGCGCGCCGATCTTTCCCGTCGCCAGCACCAGGTTAATGTACGACAGCACGTTGTTGACGCCGTTCGTGTGATGCTCGATGCCGCGCGCGTGCATCACCATCGCAGTCTTCGCGCGGCCATACATTCGCGCCGCCTGAACGATTCTTTCCGCCGGCACGCCGCTGATTTGCGAAGCAATATCAGGCGAATACCGCTGCGCCAGTTCGCGCGTCGCTTCCCAATCATTGGTGCGCCCGTCGATGAAGGCCTGGTCGATCATATTTTCTTGGATCAAGACGTGAAGCATGCCGTTTGCGAGCGCGACATCGGTTCCCGGCTTCATTTGCAAGTGAAGATCGCCCTGGCGGGCGGTCGCGGTCTCGCGCGGATCGACGATGATCCAGCGGCCACCATTATCCCGCTGCTGCCAGAGAAATTTGTTCAGCACTGGAAACGTTTCCGCACAATTTGATCCGGCGATCAGCAAAACTTCCGCGAGCGGAATATCACTCCACGGATTCGCCGCCCGATCAATTCCGAATGCTTTATTGTTTCCCGCAGCGGCCGAAACCATGCACAAACGTCCGTTGTAATCGACATAGCGCGTGCCCAGCCCGGCCCGAGCAAATTTACCCATCAGGTAAGTCTTTTCCGTGGTCAAAGACGAGCCCGAGTACACGCCAATCGAATCTTTACCGTGCTTTGTTTGCAGCTCTTGGAATTTTGCCACCACGAGATCGAGCGCTTCATCCCAACTCGCGCGCTCAAATCTGCCATTGCGTTTGATCAGCGGATGTAGCAGCCGATCCGGATGATGAACTTGCAGGTAAGCGGTAACGCCCTTGGGACACAGCCGGCCTTCATTGACGGGAAAGTCATAACGAGGCTCGACGCCGACAACGTGATTTTTCTCAACGAGCAGATTCATCCCGCATTGCACGGCACAATAGGGACAATGCGTCGGCACGACTCTGTCGATCGTGCGATCCGCGCGCCAGCCACCGTAGGGCGCATCGTGCAAATGCGGACCATATTCAGCGATGATCTGATTTAAGTGTTCGACTCTACTCATTCGCCTTGGCCCCTCGAGCCGCTGAAGACTTGTTCGCGCGCGCTGGGCAAATTCGCGTAGGCCAACCCGCGCATGATCCGCTTACAACGCGGGCAATAGTCCTGAAGCGTCCTGCCGCCGTCCATTGAATAATCAAAACCCAGCTTATCAACCACCGTCTTCAAATCATCGAGCCATAACTGCGCAACGAACTCAGCGCCGCAGCGCGCGCATATTGCTTGCGGCATTTCGCGCGCGCGTTCCTGATAAAGCTCAACACCGATCGAGGCCGGCCTTTGCACGACGTGAAAAAGTTTGCCGAACGGCAAATAGAAAAGTGTCATGATCACCGTGGCCTGATGCGTCAAAGCAATGAAGTGATACATGTACCCATGCAGCCAAAGGCTCGATGCTGTCAGCATCAATCCGGTAACTGAAATCGCAATCAGCAACATGTGGGGGACGAAATCCAGTGTGAACTGTTGTAGAGCAATTGCGCCGCGATCACGCAAGCGCCGGTGAATGGCAATCGCGCAACCGGCGATTACCATCACGGCCGTAAAGTCCAACGCGTGAAAAGTAACCCAGGCGATCAAGCTGCGGCCATTCATCGCGTTCAGCGGAAAGCCGAACACATACGTGCGATAACCCAGGTCGCCTTCCAGCTTGAAATGCACCCAGCCGAAAACTAGCGGAAAAGTGATCAGCGCCGAGATGATGCAGCCCCACATAATCAAAAAGTGCATCGCCCAACGCCAAAAGCCACGCTTGAAGATGAATCGCTGTTCGACGAGGTTAGTGGCGAAGGTCTTTGCGGCGCTGGCGGTGTTTTGCAGAAGTTTGCCGCGCTGAAGATAAAGTTTCCATCCGCGTCGCCAATAAACGCGTGTGGCCGGACGTCGCAACCAGAACGCGTAACGGAACACAATCGCGCCGAACGCGACGATGCTCGCGATGGTGTAGCCGAAAAGGGCCGAGTCGTAGTGTTCAAGATTGCGCGAACCGACGATGACCAGAAGGGTTAAGAACGCGGACGCGACGATCCCCATCCAAACGGAGCCGCGCTGCGAGTACAAGCTGGAACGATCCCTATTGCTCTGCGATCGATTCATAAACGGCGCTTTGGCGCAGTTGAGGGAAGCATTTCAAAGGGCGATGCACAATTATCTTCAGTGATCGCCATAGGTACAAGCTGAGACACTCTGAAGAGTTCTACAGACTAAAGGCATATCCGACCACGACCACGATTACTGTCGCAGCGCCGAAGCCAATTTCACTGAAACCTAATTGCTTCGCCGTTACACGCATAGACACTAAAACGCCAATGACGGCGCGAATAGACAATAAGATCAATGCCAGGATCGTGAGTCGTGGCGCTGCGCGCATCACGACGAGACACACTGCCAGCAACAGCGCGAGCGTGTGCGCGATGACGACCGAATAATTCGGTGCCGCACGACCATGTAGCCGCTTGAGACAAGTTCGCACGTAAACGATCGACGGGACTGCGCGCGCAATCATGATTGTCCATAGCGCGAACGCCGCGGCAGACGACCAGCCGCCGGAAAGCGCAATCGCCGGCGCGAGTGACGAAATCGCGATGGCGCCCGCGAGTTCAGACAGCAGCACACGCCTGCGGCCACTCCAGTCATAAGCTAGTTGGACAATCGCGAATGGCGCCGCGATCAGCAAAGGTAGAACGAATGAATGCTGAGTAAAGCTAATCGCCACGATGAACGACGAAACGCCGGTGAAGATGTAAAGCGCGGCGAAACTTTTGGCCAGCGCGGTTCGTGGCGATGACCGTTTGCGACTCAGGATCAGGAGTGTTAGCGGGTGCCGCGCGAGAAAGAAGCCGACGGCGCTGAACGCTAAATACAAACCTGCGATCGACGGCGCGAGAAGCAGGCCCAGCACAACGGGTTCGAACAAAAGACCCCACCCGCCATGTTCGGCGGGCAGGGCTATGGTCTTGATTCGCACGCCGTGGCGCGCGTGCGTCGTTTGATTGGATTGCAGAGTGCGCTCGTTAACCGCCATCACACTCTCGCAACGTTTGTAGTAACCATCGGGTTCGCGGGTCGCTCGGCAATGGGCGAAGCGGCTTGACGATGCGTCCGAGGCGACAACTTTAGTTGCGCGAACAACGCCCGTCGCTCAGATTCCGTCGTCACTTCGTCGAGAAGTGGATACAACATCTTCTTCTCGCGCGTGTCGTGATGCACTAACAGCCGCTTGAACAGATGCTGTGAATCGATCAGAAAGAGCACGCCGCGTTCAATGTCATCCATCGTCTTGATCTTCGAAACTTCCTGCCGGAAAAGAACGAGAAACTGCCGCAGCTTCTCATGCTCGCCCAAAAAGATTTCCGCCGCCGCTCCGATCGGCGCCGCGGCGCGCTGCTGATAGAGTGGAATCATCAAAGTCTCTTCATCCTGAATGTGCGCAAGCAATTCTTCTTCGTATTGCTCAAGCAGTTGCGAGGCACGATCCAGATCCAATCGCAGGAGCGCGCGTTGATGTTCGAGAAATAGCTCGTCGAGTTCCTGATGCAATTGCAAGAGATCGCTAAAGGTCGTCATGAAATTAGCGCCTCCTCCAGCTCGACCGCCTTCGGAAACAAGAGATTGTTTTCCAGGTGAATGTGCTGATGCAGATCCTGCTCGAATTCTTCGAGTGCCTCGAAAAGCGTTTTGTAGCTGATGCAGGCATCGGCCGGCACCTTGTAATCCGAACTCAATTTGCGCATCTCGCGCAGTAGGTCGCCGGCCGTATCGTGCTCCATCATCATCATTCGGATCGGATTGTTGACCGTGCCAAACGGCGCGAATGGCGCAGGACGATTCGCCGTTTGCGCTCTTTCAAGTTCCAGGATGTAGGGAAAGAGAATCTGTTCTTCCTTGAACATGTGTGGTCTCAAATCCAGGAACAGTTGCCGCAGCAAATCGCGGATCGCCAGCAGCTCCGAATGATTCGCGCCGTGGGCGCCGACGACTTTGTCCATCAGCGGCTCAAGCCGCGTCATCTCGTCTTTCGTGTAGACGTGGTGTTTGTCGAGGATGTAGGCGATCAACTCTGAGAGCGTTGCATTCTGTAAATCGATCGCACCGTTTTTCTGCCCGGCAGTTTGCCCGGCCTGTTCGAGCATTTTCATAACGCTTTCGATATCCAAGCCGGCCGTCGCACACGCTTGCGCGAGTGGTTGCGAGCCGCCGCAGCAATAATCAATCTTCAATTTCTCAAAAACCCTGGTGGACTGTGGCAGGGCAAGCGCCAAGTCACGCACTTTTGTGGTTGCGTTGATGTTCATTGTTTCCTCTCTGGTTCAGTTGAGCGCAGTACTCCGACCGGGTGACTGAGCAAAGTGCGTGCCCCCGCGAAACATCGTATTTGAATAGCGATTGAGGACGAATTGTGCGGAGAATAACTGATGTGGGGGGGAGAATTTCGCAGCTTGGGGCTCGCGGCGCGGCCAAATCAGCGAGCCGGCAAATAGCTGTCAAGCACCTTCATGTAATTGGCGGGCTCGAATGCGGCGGGCTCTGCGCAGTTCTGTGGGCTCATGCTGCCGGTCATTTGCGCCACCGATTCGTACTCGGTGCGGTTCGATTTCATTTTCATAAGCAGCTTCATTTGATCAAGCACGATCTTGGGTTCTATTTGGGCGGCACTACTTCGGCGGAATTCAAAAATAGAAAAACGAGCCCGCCAATGTCCGATGTCGTTACCAAAACCGCCGCATCGTTACCAACTGTCGCGCGGAAGCGCACCTTTGCACCGGCTGTCAGTGCTTTCCAGGCGTCGCGATTTGCTTCTGCCGGCTTAACTATGATTTTTTTCAAGGTCACCGTGCCGGTCCGATCGCCCGCTTTCTCGGCATCCACCATCGGGAATAGCTTCAGCATTACGGTAACCGACTGAGGTTCCATCTCGATATCGACAGTCTCATCCGGTTTTGTGGCGTCAAAAGCTTTTGCCATAGTGCCTTCGAATTCGACAACCTTCCCCTTAATTTGCGGGTCCTCTCCCGGATCGATTCCTTTTTGCAGATCCTTGCTAAGCTCCGCGACGTAAGCTTTCCAATCGGTTTGCCAGGGCGCACGCTTTTCTTGTTGGGCCGTTACCGTGACACACAGCGGGATAAGCGACGCGATCAGAAATATCAGCGGAGCAGACACGAGAAGTCTTCGCTGCATAAGAATGTCCTCCAGTAGAATTTCCTGTTAGCGAGTTGGATCATTGAATTCCGCTGCTCTCAAGGAGAGGGATTTTTCAGCACCCGCTAATGCTCTTGGTAATAACGGAACCTCCGGCTAAAGGTAGATTCCGTCTTCGTGAGCGTGCCGCACTCTATTTTAGAGCCGCCGATCAAGTCAATATTCTGTTTGCGCCGGGTGGGGCAGCGCGGACCGCCCGCTGATGTCACCGCCTCCCAATGCACACTATTCCGCTAATTTTTTGTACTGCTGCCAGCGATGATTCACAGAAGCCTGCGCGTGCTCCAAAAGGATCTTCGCCGCTTCAGGATCGCTGCGCTGCAACATGCGATAGCGTCCTTCGGTGTAGATGTAATCCTGAAGTGGAATTTTCGGATCGCGCGAATCTAGCTGGAACGGATTCTTACCTTCACTCTCAAGTCTCGGATCGAAACGATAGAGCGGCCAGTAACCCGATTCGACGGCGAGCTTCTGCTGCGTCATGCCCTTCGCCATGTCGATGCCATGCGCGATGCACTGGCTATAAGCGATGATCAGCGACGGCCCGGGATGCGCCTCGGCTTCGAGAAACGCTTTGACCGTGTGTGTATCGTTCGCGCCCATCGCGATCTGTGCGATGTAGACGTTACCGTAACGCATCGCGGTCATGCCGAGATCTTTCTTGATCGTTGGCTTGCCGCCGGCCGCGAATTTTGCGACCGCGCCGAGCGGAGTGGCTTTCGAAGCCTGGCCGCCCGTGTTTGAATAAACTTCCGTGTCGAGCACGAGAACGTTCACGTCCGCTCCGCTCGCCAGCACGTGATCCAGTCCGCCGTATCCGATGTCGTAAGCCCAGCCGTCGCCACCGACAATCCAGACGCTCTTATTAACTAAGGCGTCGGCAACACCCAAGAGATCGCGCGCTTCAGTTTCGCCTCGCCCGTTGAGCTTTGATTTTAATTGTTCGATCAGTTGGCGTTTCGCATCAATGCCTTGCTGCGTTTCCTGATTGCCGTTGAACAGAGCGTCGGCAAGAGCATCGCCAATCAATCCACGATACTGTTCGACTAATTGCTTCGCATATGCCTGCTGATGATCGAACGACAACCGCATGCCGAGTCCGAATTCGGCGTTGTCCTCGAACAGGGAATTGCTCCACGCCGGACCGCGGCCTTGCGCGTTCGTCGTGTAAGGCGTCGTCGGCAAATTACCGCCGTAGATGCTCGAGCAGCCGGTCGCATTCGCGATGATTGCGCGATCGCCGAAGAGCTGCGTCATTAGCTTGATGTAAGGCGTCTCGCCGCAACCTGAACACGCGCCCGAAAATTCAAACAGCGGTTGTAGCAACTGAACATCTTTGACCGATCGGAATGTCATCGCTCCATTTCGCGGGATTTCCGGCAGCGTCAGGAAGTAATCCCAATTGACGCGCTCGCAGTCGCGCAGAGGGAACTGCGGTTTCATGTTCAGGGCTTTGCGCGAAACATTGCTCTTGTCCTTCGCCGGACAAACTTCGACGCACAGTTGGCAGCCGGTGCAATCTTCGACGGCCACTTGAATCGTGTAGAGATGATCGGGAAGCTCGCGCCATTTCGCGGGCATGGTTTTGAATCCTGCCGGCGCGTTTGCGAGATCGTCTTGCTTACAGACTTTTGCGCGAATCGTTGAGTGCGGACAGACCAGCATACACTTGCCACACTCGATGCAGAGGTCGGGTTCCCAAACGGGAACCTCTTGAGCGATATTGCGCTTCTCCCACTGTGCCGTCGCGACGGGATAAGTTCCGTCGATCGGAAACGCGCTGACGGGAAGCAGATCACCCCGACCGCTCATGATTTCCATGGTCACGTTGCGGACGAAATCCGGCATTTCACCCTCTTCCTCTGTGTCTCTGTGAGAACTCTGTGTCTCTGTGGTGATTGCTCCGTCAGTATTTTCACCACAGAGGCACAGAGAGCCACTGAGACACGGAGAGGATTCCCTCGGGACCGCAATTTCATGCAGATGCTCAAGCGCCGCATCGACGGCCGCGAAGTTCTGTCGCACGACGGCCTCGCCGCGCTTGCCGTAAGTTTTCTTGATCGACTCCTTGATTTTGACGATCGCTTCGTCACGTGGCAGCACGCCGCTGATCGCGAAAAAGCACGTCTGCATGATTGTATTCGTGCGATTGCCGAGTTGATTTTCTTTCGCGACCTGATAGGCGTTGATTGAATAGACCTTGATTTTCTTGGCGATGATCGATTCCTGAACTGAGCGCGGCAGCTTGTCCCAGACTTCGTCCGGTGCAAACGGACTGTTCAGCAATAATGTCGCTCCTTCTTCCGCCGCATCGAGAATCTGATACCGCTCGAGGAAGTTGAATTGGTGAACCGCGATGAAGTTTGCGCGCTGAATCAGATACGTGCTTTTGATTGGTTCAGAACCGAAACGCAGATGGGAGACAGTCATCGCGCCTGACTTTTTCGAATCGTAGACGAAGTAGCCCTGGGCGTAATTCGGCGTTTCCTCGCCGATGATTTTGATCGAATTCTTGTTCGCACTGACCGTGCCGTCCGCGCCCAAGCCCCAGAACAGCGCGCGAACCTGATTCGGTTTTTCAGTCGTGAAACTCGGATCGAATGGAAGACTGTTGTTGGTGACATCATCCACGATGCCGACGCTGAAGTGGTTCTTCGGATTGGCTTTCGACATTTCATCGAAGACGCTCTTGACCATCGCGGGCGTGAATTCTTTCGAACCAAGG
>DASXTE010000198.1:0-4451 GCA_036505595.1 Pyrinomonadaceae bacterium | reverse complement strand
CGGTCGTCTCGCGCCGTCATGCTGAAATTCGCCGCGCTGATGGACAGTTCGTTGTCGCCGACCTGAAGAGCTTTAACGGCACACTCGTTAACGGCCAACGAATCACGGGAACGGTCAACCTGTTCGACAAAGATCAGATTCAATTGGGCACGGGCGGACCCGTGCTGCGCATGATTGATCCAGGGCATCCGGCGCCGGCTCAACGTGCGGTTCAGCAGGGCGCCGTCGCTGTGCCGCAATCGATTCCATCAGAGTTTGGCCAAATCGCGGCGATGGCGCGCCGGCAGACGATCGTTTCGACGTCCGGTTCTGTGTCTCCACAAACAATGCCGGGCACCGGGCAGTCGCAACTACTGGCGCGAGTTTCATTCGACAGCCGCGCGCAACTGTCCGTCGGGCGCGCCGTCGACAATGACATCAGGCTGGACGGCTTACAGATTTCCAATCATCACGCTCGCTTTGCCCGCAGCAATGGCAATGTCGCTGTTGAAGATGCCGGTTCGACGAACGGTGTCTACATCAATGGCCAGCGCATCACCGGCCGTCATACGGTTCAGCACTCTGACGTAATTCAGATCGGCCCGTTCGTGCTGCAAGCCGACGCGCAACACGGCGTCGCGGTTTACGACACGCGGTCAAAGACGCGCATCGATTGCCTGAACATCGTCAAGATTGTGGCGAATCGATCGGGTGGCGGCTCGATCAAGCTGCTCGACGACGTTTCGCTTACGATCCAGCCGAACGAATTTGTTGGCTTGCTCGGTCCATCAGGCGCCGGCAAATCGACTTTGATGGATTCGTTGAACGGCATGCGTCCGGCGACCAGCGGTTTCGTCCTCGTCAACAATCTCGATCTTTATCGCCATCTCAATTCGCTGAAACAGTCGATTGGCTATGTTCCGCAGGACGACATCATCCATCGCGAACTGACCGTCTATCGCACGCTCTACTACGTCGCGCGGTTGCGTCTGTCGAGCGATGTCTCGACGAAAGAGATCGATCAAATCATCAACGAAGTGATGGACGTCACGGGCCTCTCTGAGCGACGCGACGTACCGGTGAGCCAACTTTCGGGCGGTCAGCGAAAGCGTGTTTCCATCGCGGTCGAGCTGATCACAAAGCCGTCAGTGATCTTTCTTGATGAGCCGACGTCGGGTCTGGATCCGGCGACAGAAGAAAAGATCATGAAGCTCTTCCGGCAAATTGCCGAGAGCGGCCGCACGGTAATTCTGACGACCCACGCGATGGAGAACGTGAAGCTCTTCGACAAGATCGTCGTGCTCATGCGCGGCAAGCTCGTTTTCTACGGCGCGCCGGAGGAAGCACTGGCGCATGTGAAAGCCGAAAGTTTCAAGGACCTTTACGACAAGCTTGAAGATCCTGTCGACGAGCGAATCGCGGCCATGCCCGCGCTGCCGCCTAACGCGCCGAAATCGCAGAAGCAGGCATTCAAGCAACAACGCGAGCAAATCGCGGAACAGGTCGCGGACGAATGGAAGCAAAAGTTTCAGGCGACCGAGCAATATCGTCGCAACGTCGTCGAGCCTTTGAGCGCCTTGCCGCGCGATGGGCGCGCCGTCGCGCCGCCGCGGCGCCATCCGAGCCCGACTGATTCTGTGCGGCAATGGGCAACGCTAACGCGGCGTTATTTTGAAGTCCTCAGCCGAGACAAATTCAATCTGCTGATTCTGTTTGGGCAGGCGCCGATCATCGCGTTTCTCACTTATCTCGTGGTGGGCGCAAAGTTGCCGCGCGACTTTCCTTACTTCATGCTGGGCCTGGTGTCGATTTGGTTTGGGACTTCAATCGCGTCACGCGAAATCATCCGCGAGCGCGCCGTCTACACGCGCGAACGCATGGTCAACCTGCGTCTGATGCCGTACGTCGGCTCGAAACTCTTTGTCCTGGCGCTGATCGTGTCGTTGCAGTGCGCGTTGCTGTTCGTCGCCGTCAAATTTCTGCACTACACGGGATTGATGAGTTTGCCGGGTTGGGCCGCACCGCAGTTTGTGGTGATGATTATTGCCGCGCTCGTCGGCATCGCGCTGGGCTTGTTCGTTTCCGCCATCGTCAAGACGTCGGAAATGGCGACGAGCCTGGTCCCGTTGATCTTGATTCCGCAGATTATTTTTTCAGGACTGGTCGGTGTGCCGCAGGGCACCGCAAAGTTTGTCGGCGCGCTCATGCCGGCGACCTGGGCTTTCGATGGCTTGAAGCAATTCTCGACGCTCGACACGCTCGACGAAAATGGCTCTGATCCGAAAGGTCAGAACGAAGGCCGAGGCTTGTACAAGCATTACGAAGATATTAACGATCAAAATATCGAGAAAGCTCGCCAGGATGTTGCTCAGTACAAGAAGGACGCCGAAAAGGATCTCAAAGACTACGAAAAGAAGATGAAGGATTATGTGGCGGATTTGAAAGCGGGCAGGCAGGCGGACCAACCTCCCGTGCCGAAGTTAAAGCCTCAGCCCGAAGTGAAAGGCGCCGACAAAGTTCCCGAGGATGTGAGCAACTACATCACCTTCCTGCATCCCTGGGGACACTGGACCATCGATCCGTTTATCTTGCTGCTTATGTTCTTCGGGCTGGTAATTGCGACGATCCTCACGCTCAGGGCGCAGGATATCTTGTGAAGTGGCCTAACCCTTCGGCTGCTTCTTGTAAATGATGAAGTAGAGTTGATTCGCCAGGCCGAGACTGAGTGGCTTGAGGATTTTGTATTCGGCTTCGGCGTCTTTTTTCTTGCCCGTCATCGCGTAGTCCACGCCGAGATTGAAATGCGCGCCGGCATAGTCAGGCTTCAGCTTGATCGCTTCCTGGTGTTCGGCGATGGCTTCCTTCCACTTGCCAACGGTTCCATACGCGAAGCCGAGATTGTTGTGCGCCGCCGGCCAATCCGGCTTTAGTTCGACTGCGCGTTGGAATTCTGTGACTGCATCGTTCTTCTGCTTTTGCGCCACCGCATTATCGGTCTGCTTCCATTTGCTGTAGGTGAGCCCCAGATTGAAATGGGCTTCCGGCAGCTTTGGATCGAGTTCGATTGCCTTCTTTAGCGGATCGACAGCTTCGCTGAATTTGCCGAGGTTGTTGTAAACCCACCCAAGATTGCTGTAAGCCTCAGCGTAATCCGGCTTCAGTTCAATCGCTCGTTTCAGTGGCGCAACGGCTTCGGTCCAACGCTTCAGCTTCCCGAGCGCGTAACCCATGTTGTTGTTCGCTTCGGCGTCATCGGGCTTCACACGAATCGCCTGGCGATACGCCTCGGCAGCTTCGGGCAATTTGCCGAGCTTCTCGTACATCCAGGCGAGATTGTTGTAGGCCAGCGCGTAATCGGACTTGTAGCGAATCGCCTGTTTGTAAGCCTCGGCCGCCTCCGCGAACTTTTCCTGACGACGATAAGCATCGCCGAGATTGTTGTACGCTTCGGCATAATCGGCCTTGACGGTGATTGCCTGTTGATATGCCGCGATGGCTTCGTCGTACTTATTCGCGTTATATGCCTCTACGCCCTGATCAAAATAGATGAGGCTTAGTGCGCTCATCGCTTCGGTATTCTTCGGTTCGAGCGTGAGCGCCTTGCGCAACGGCTCGATTGCATCCGCTGATCTATCAAGTTTCAGAAATGCATTGCCGAGGCTAACGTACGCGTCGGCCCAGTCTGGTTTTTGCGCAACCGCCGTTTTCGCAGCCTCGGCAGCTTCCGTAAACTTGCCGAGATTGAAATACGCTTCGCTCAGGTTCACGTAAGCTTCTGGAAACGTCGGCTTCTGCTTAATTGCTTTCTGGTAAAGATCGACGGCCTTCTCGTACTGGCCCGCATCGAACGCTTCATCGCCCTGCTTGTTTAATTCTTCCGGGCCGGCAACTCGGCGGGGGGCACCACCGAGCGGGCGCGTCGAGCCAAGATCTTGATCGGTGCCGCCGCCGCTGGTTGTTTCGCGGCCCGTCGTCTCACGGCCAGTGGTGGCGACGGTTTCTCGTTGAGTGCGCGTGACGTTGACGCGCGCGACGGTCTTCTTCTCCAGCTTGCGCGCGTGATGCGCCACGCTCTTCGGTGCGGTGAAGACGCCGCGTCCGGATCTGGACTCGACATCAGCGGCGCTCGCGAGTTCGGAACTGGATCCGCCGGTGATGTCCTGCGCGAGTGAGGCTACGGCGGGCGTGAAGCCCGACAGACTCAACGCAAGGAGCAACGCTGCCGACCGAAAAGAAATTGAAGAAAGCTTCATTCGCATTGGCTCAACGATTCGATACCTTTGGAAAGTCTACTGTGCGCGCGGCACGGCGACAAGCATTAGAGTCGGCGCGCGGTCGCTTGCGTTTGCTGCTGGGGCAACATTTAATAGTTTTCATGAGGTGTCGCGTGTGTAAACATCTGTTGCTATTCGGCATGATTCTGGCGGGTACGGCTGGTCTGCGGACTGTTTCTGCTCAGGAATTTCTGCCGG
>DASXTE010000197.1:0-10666 GCA_036505595.1 Pyrinomonadaceae bacterium | reverse complement strand
GAAGGAGCGCACATCTTGCGCGATATTCTGAAACCGTTCAAAGACGATGGCGTCGTCGGCGCCGTCGCATCACGTAGTCGTAACCTCGGCGGTTCAGACAATACTTCGTTCAGTAACGCCGGTCTGCCCGGCATCGGCATGGGCCCGGATCCAATTGAGTACGGCACGCACACCTGGCACACGAACCTCGACACTTATGAACGCATCCTCGAAGACGATGTAAAGAAGGATGCCGTGGAAGCAGCCTGGTGCGTTTATCAACTGGCGATGCGCGACGATCTGTTGCCGCGATTCAAGAAAGAAGATATGCCGCCGCGACCGCCCGAGACTCCGGCAGCTACGCCAACGCCTATCCCGAAACTTCCGGTGAAGAAGCCGCGAAAGCGAGCGGCGAAACCTGAATGATTGATCTCTGTTTCCAGAGAGGCGACCCACCGCTGGGAGCGCGGGCGCCTCGCCCGCTTTCTGCGCATCCCGCAAGGTAGTTGGCAGTTTCTCAGAGAGTTCGAGCGCTCTGCCGCTCTGCGGACGAGGGCGTCCGCGCTCCCAATAACAGCCGGCGCGTTTCTGTAATCAAGCTGTTGGCGTGCTTATTATCCCGACAAGCTGGCAGCTTGCCGGACGGCGCGCTGCAAGTATTTGTTCGCTTGTCGCCAGTAAATTGCCACTGTGTAAGAGGCGTTAGCCTGTAGGAAAGCGTCGGATGGCGTGCGATGCCGGTCGTCATCGGTCCACGACGAGACCTGAACCACGCGCGGCTGATAAACCTGTTGCCACCAAAACGCGCCGTCGCGATATGAAGCGAGCGAGTTTCGGATTTCCGTTTTCAAACGGCCGTTCGGCAAGCGTGAGGTGATGGCTTCGACTTCAGCGCTCACTTCATGAAGATCGTTTTTGAAAGATTCGAACGAGCACCGCGCCAGTTTGCCGCTTTCTTCAAACTCTCCGAGCGAGCGATAGACGATCACATCGTCGTCCAAACGCTTCAGCAAAAAGATGGCCCGCGCGGCCACGACCTGATCGGCAGTTGCGTCTTCGATGATTTGAACCTCGGCGCGATCTCTGCGCGCCAGTGATTGGCCATGCGCGAGGGCAGACAATGAACATAGAATCAGAAGGGCAAGAAAGGGGCGTTTCATTAACTTCCTTGAGTTTTGTACCCACCCGCTAACGCAGGTGGTACCGACAGCTTGTTTCCGTTGCATGACTTAGAAACTCGCAATATCATTCGCCTTCCGAATCAACCACTGAGACACTGAGGAAAGTCAGATGAACCGACCGCTTGAAACTGAATATGCGCCAGCCTTCCAGGGCTACGTGTCGCGCGTCACCGAAGATGACATCCTGCCGGCGCTGCGTTCGCAGATTGACGCGCTCGATGTGTTGCTCGACCGCGTGGAGCCCGAGCGCGAAACTTACGCTTATGCCGAAGGCAAGTGGAGCATTCGCGAACTCCTCGGCCACTTGATTGATGGCGAGCGGGTGTTTGGCTATCGCGCGCTGTGCATTGCGCGCGGCGAAACTCAGAACCTGCCGGGCTTTGATGAAAACGCGTACATGCCTAACTCGCCCTACGCTTCGATCAATTTGGAGGACTTGCTCAGTGAGTTTCGGCTGGTTCGTCTTTCAAATATCGCCATGCTGCGAAACCTGGACGAAGTCGCATGGACGCGGACGGGTACGGCAAATGGCGCACCGGTGTCAGTGCGCGCGTTGGCCTACATAATGGTGGGTCACGTGCGCCATCACATGGGCGTGCTGCGCGAGCGGTACCAAATCGCCGCGGCGAACTAACCCTATGAGGCGTTTAGCGAGAAGGTTTTACTTTGCGGCTCTTTGCGCCTTTGCGCCTTTGCGTGAACTACTGTTTTCGAAAGATCGATTTCACGCAAAGACGCAAAGGCGCAAAGGATCGCAAAGGCAAAATAGAACCTTACCCTTCGCTAATGTGTGCAAAGCGGCGATGCTCATCACGTTCGCAGCGAGCCTGTCCGCGGGCCAACTATCAGTCCGCGACTACCGCCGCGCGCATGAGCGGCAAATCGTCGAAGAGTTCACACGCCTCCTCGCCATTCCGAACATCGCTTCTGACAAACAGAACATCCGCCGCAATGCTGAATTCATCCGCGAGATGATGCAGCGGCGTGGATTGAATCCGCAGTTGCTCGAGGCTCGGACAAAAGATATTCCGCCGGCCGTTTACGGTGAGTGGAAAGTTCCCGGCGCGACGCATTCGATCATCGTTTACGCGCACTATGATGGGCAGCCGGTCGATCCGGCGGCATGGACGGCGTCGCCGCCGTTTCAACCAACGTGGCGCACCGCGGCGATGGAATCAGGCGGACAGATCGTTTCACTTCCAGCGAGCGGCGAAATCAATCCTGAATGGCGTCTGTACGCGCGCTCGGCTTCGGACGACAAAGCCGGGGTGATGGCAATCCTCACCGCCTTCGATGCAGTAAAAGCGAACGGGCTCACACCCTCAATCAACATCAAATTTGTTTTCGAAGGCGAAGAAGAAGCGGGCTCGCCACATCTCGGCGAGATCATCGATCTGCACAAAGAGTTGCTGCAATCCGACGCTTGGATCATCTGTGACGGGCCAGTGCATCAGTCCGGACGCAAGCAAGTCGTGTTCGGAGTGCGTGGCGATCAGAACGTGGACGTCACGATCTACGGCGCGAAACGGCCGTTGCACAGCGGGCATTACGGCAACTGGGCGCCCAACCCGGCGATGACTCTGGCGCGTTTGCTCGCTTCGATGAAAGACGACACGGGTCGCGTGACAATTGCCGGCTGGTATGACGGCGTTGAGCCGCTCGGAGAAGCTGAGAAGCGCGCAATTGCAGAGGCGCCGGCTTACGATGATGAGTTGCGGGCGCAACTTGGGCTGGCGCGCACTGAAGGAAACGGCAAGAGCTTGATGGAACTAATTAACGAGCCATCGCTGAACATCAACGGCATGAGCAGCGGTGACGTGGGCGCGCTGGCGCGGAACGTGATTCCCACAAACGCGCGGGCAGTGCTCGATCTGCGGCTGGTGAAGGGAAACGACCATCGGCAGCAAGTGCAGCGGTTAATCGATCACATTCGCAAGCAAGGTTTCTATGTCATCGATCACGATCCGAGCGACGCCGAACGAAAGCAGCATACACTGATTGCGAAAGTAATCGCCCGCGTCGGCGGCTACAACGCTGAACGCACCCGCATGGATTTGCCGATCTCGGTCGCAGTCATCGAAGCAGTGCAATCGACTTCTAAAGATCCGATCGTGAAGCTGCCGACGTCGGGCGGCAGTCTGCCACTTTCAATCATTACCGATCATTTGCGCACGGTGACCCTTACCGTGCCGATCGCGAATTACGACAACAACCAGCATGCAGAGAACGAGAATATTCGTTTGCAGAATCTTTGGGATGGGATTGAAACGTGGGCGGCGGTGATGACGATCAAGCCGAAGAATTAGCCACAGATGGACACGGATTTACACGGATAAAGACCAAACGATTGGAGCCGGATCAAAATTAAACCGAATCTAACTAAAACAAGTCAGCTTTCTAGTTCCTATCTGTGTAAATCTGCGTTCATCTGTGGCTTGTTGTTTATTCTGGCAACTGGTGGTTCAGCCTTCGCTCAAGGCGGTGGCAAAGCCGAACCCAACCGCATCGAATTCAAACGCGGCACGACTAGCACAACAATCAGCGGAGTCGTCCGCGGCGATGAAGAGGCTGAGTATGTCTTATCCGCACGACAAGGGCAGAGACTGATTATCAAACTAACCAACGTGCCGGGGAAATCCTCGTGTTTTGATCTGAAAGGTCCCGAGGGCGCTGATGTGGGGTTGGAATACGACTGCAACTGGAATTACTCGAAGGTGCTTCCGGCGACGGGAGACTATTTCATTAGCGTGAAGCGGCCAACTGAAAGGAAGGGCACTTCGCGATACCGAATGACGATTACGATTCGATAATGAGCAGTTCACGCAAAGGCGCGAAGACGCAAAGATCCGCAAAGAAGCGGAAGATCATCGTTTACATCGCCACCTCCGCCGACGGCTTCATCGCGCGCAAAGACGGCGGCATCGATTGGCTCGATCGTCCGCGGCCGAAAGGTAATTACGGCATGGGCGAATTCTGGAAATCGATCGATACGATTCTGTTGGGCCGGAAGACGTACGACTTTGTCGTGCAGTTTGTAAAAGAAGGCAAGGCTCCGCCGGCCATGGGCGACATCAAGCACTACTCATTTTCGCGCAAGCCACCGAAGAAAGTCCTGCCCGGTTTTGAATTCGTCAAGGAACCAATCAAAGAATTCGCGAAACGTCTGCGCGCGCAGAAAGGCAAGAACATCTTTTTGATGGGCGGCGGCGGACTCATCGCATCCTTTTTGGACGCCGGCGAGATCGACGAGTTCGTCATCAGCGTAATTCCCACCTTCATCGGTGAAGGCATTCCGCTGATCGCCCCGCGCCATCGCACAGTGCCACTGAAGCTGCTCTCAACGAAAAAGTTTTCGGATGGCGTGGTGAGTTTGCATTACGCGGTTCTTTCAGAAGCCCGACAGTCAGGGAGGGCAAGCACCAGAAGTCGTTAGCTGGGTTGAAAGAGGTCCATGTCTTCGTCCCGTCAGGGACGAAATATTTATAGCACTGCAAAGCTCTTTTAGATCTCTGAGCCCGTTTACGGGCGACAGACATCGCGCCCCTACGGAGCTTCAGAAATCTTCTTGCGTTCTGGTTCTATAAATATTTCGCTGCTACGCAGCTTAAAACCACACGCTCACGCTTCCGCAGGCTTCAATTTCTTCGCTGGTTTGTTCTTTGCGCCCTTCGCATCGGGCGGCGGAGGTTCTTCATCAGTCTTGGTGAGACGGTTGATGATTAGCTGCTGCGAAAAGCCGACGATGTTTCCCACCAACCAGTAAAGCAAAAGCCCCGACGGCGCGCTCCACAAAATGTAAAGCATGAAGAGCGGCATGCCGATGGCCATCATCTTCCGCTGCAGCGGATCGGCCGAAGGCGCGGGCGTCAGCAACTGCAAAAAGATCATCGAGCCGGTGAACATGACCGGAAGAATGCGAATGAAACTGAGGATGTAAGGTTCAGGTCCGGACAAATCCGGAATCCACAGAAACGACGCCTGGCGAAAATCGATCGAGATCGTCAGCGCCGTGTAGAGCGCAAACAGAAACGGCATCTGAATCAGCAAAGGCAAACATCCGCCGAGCGGGTTCGCCTCTTTCATCAGGCGCAGTTGCTCCATCTGCAACTCTTTCATGCGCGGATCGCTCTGCTTCATGCCCTTCAGTTTTTCCTGCAACTCTTTCATGCGCGGCGCGTACTTCTGCGCCTTTTTCATCTTGCGCGATGACTGCCACTTCAGTGGGAAGAAAAGCGAATAGATGAGAATTGTGAAGAGGATGATCGCAACACCGTAACTGTTCGTGAGCCGCTGCAACCCGTTAATCGCGATCAAAATCGGCACCGCAAGAAAGCGCCGCATGCTTGCCAGGAATCCGTAGTTGATCGCTTCACCGAGATCAACCTGCGGCCCGCCCGCTTGTTTGATTTGTGCACTGGCCTCGGCCAGGAGCTTATGATCTTTTGGGCCGACATAGAGCTCGGCCTTCGCGCCGTCACCCGGAACAGGAACCAGGCCGGTGATTAGAAAGCGTTGTTCAGGTTTGCCGTTTGTCTTGTGCTCGTAAGGAACGGCGCGGTATTCCAGACCGGAAACGGGTTTGGTCGGCACGACGATCATCGCGAAGTAAGTGTCGCCGACGCCACCCCACTGCACTGTGCCGTCAATCGGATCGCGATCGACGGGCTTGGTCTGAACAGACTTGAGGCCGAGCCCTTCGAAGATCCAACCAAACAGGCCGCTGCTGCGACGATCGGCGTGGACTTCTGTCGCCGGGACGCGCTTGGCTTCGCCATTGATGACGCCAATTCCTTCCGGCGCGTAGAGATAAAAGCTGAAGTGATCGATGCCCTGATCGCCGATGTTGGGACCAATAGCGAGTTTGGGCTGCGGCACGGGCTGGCTGCTGCGCGTCAGCGTCAGGTTAATGTCGGCGCTGTAACGATCAGGCAAAAAAGTGATCGTCTTCTTCGCGTCGATTCCGGTCGCATCATCGTGAAACGTGAAATCAAGATGTTGAGCGGCACTCTCTACGTTGATAGTTTCGTCGCCGGCCTCGGCTTTGGTTCCGACAACTTTGAAATTTCTAGTCGCCAGCGCCGTGTCGACGGCCGCATCGCCGGTCACGACTTGCAGCGTGCGAAAGAGTTGATCGGGTGAGACCCCAGAGGGAGGAGCTGGAATCAACTCCAAAGGCTTTGGATTATTCTTCGTAGAACCAGCCGCATGAATTGGGCGGCCGGTATTATTGTTGCGAGTGATGATCCAACTGGTCGCGACGGCGCCGCGCGTATCGAACGTAGCTTCATAAAGGGGCGTGACGACGCGAATTTTTCGCTGCGGGACAGTCTCAGGCGCGGGAGTTGGCGAAGCAGCGGCTTGCGCAGGCGGCGGAGTGGCAGTAGCACTGGCGGTTGGTTGTGCAGTCGCTTGCGGTGAGTTTTGCGCTGAACCTTGCGTGGTTGCTGCTGGTGACGCTTGGGCGGATTGCTGGCTTGCGTTCGCGTTTGGCTGGGGAGGCTTAACCGGTGGAGACACGTAGTTCCAGACGATCAGCACCGCGGCTGAAGCGACGAGCGCCACAATGAATCGTTGTTGCTGCTTCATTAACTAATGTTCGACAAACTTCAGTTTGTCGTTACTGCTCAAGACATACCCATCAAAACCAGCGACAAACGAAGTTTGTCGGACAGTTACTTCACCGGATCGTAACCGCCCGCGCAGAACGGCTGACAACGAAGCAAACGCCAAATCGCCATGCCCGATCCTTTGAAAGCTCCATGACGTTCAATTGCTTCGCGCGCATATTCGGAACAAGTTGGTGTGAAACGACAACTTGGCGGCAACCACGGCGAGATTACTGCTTTGTAGAATTTCAAAAGCGAAATCAAAATCGTGCGCATTTTGGAGTGCGGTGGCAATCCCGATTCATCGGGAGACACCGCTTTGGATTCACACCGCGCGAATCATTCTTCTTCAAAACCATAGCGCCGTCGCCGCTCCGCTCTGCCGGCGCACTCCAAATTATTCCTCGCGTTCATCCCGCACCACCTGCTCAACAATTCTACGAAACTCGCGGAAGCGAAGTTCTTCAGTCGAGCTCAACAGAGCCCGCTTCCCATTCAAAACCCAATCGTAATTGCGCTTAAGGCCGCCTATCTCTGATTGATTTCGGCGAAAGAGTTCGCGCAACAGCCGCTTTGCCCTGTTCCGATCGACTGATTTCCCAATCGCTTTCGTCGAAGCCGTCACGCCAATCCGATGCTCAAGCAGGTTATTCGCGCGTAAAAAAGCGGCCATCAAGCGGCCGTCATAACGTTGCCCTTCGGCGTAAACCTTTTGAAAATCGCTGCGAGCGGAAATCCGGCGACGCTTCGGCAGCGCATTGGCGGCGGTCGCCGGCGCGTGATTCATCAATAATGCGACGGACTCAGGCGTTTGCGGCCCTTCGCGCGACGCCGCTTCAGCACCAGCCGCCCGTTTTTGGTGGCCATGCGCGCGCGAAATCCGTGCGTCTTGGCGCGGCGTCGATTGTTCGGTTGAAACGTTCGCTTCGGCATAGTGACGATTCCCTTCGAATGACGAAAACACCAAGCGTAATGGCCGGAACGTGCGATGTCAAGCAAGCGTTAAGGCTGCTTGACGCGTCGGAAAATCGCATGATAGCCTTCAAATCTTTTGATGTGTCGCAGTTGGGTCACTATGGCTGAGTCGTCGTGAATCAGCCGCCGTGAGATGCAGTCTCTGATGAGATCGGGACGCGCAATCTGGCAAACCAATCCCCAGCTTCCAAGTTACAAGCATGACGTTTCCGCTCGGCTTCGCCGAAAACTCAATTCAACTTGTGCCCGACGGCACGCTGATTCTGCACGTCATCATCATCCTGGTGATGGTGTTCATTCTCAACGCAACGCTTTACAAGCCCATCAATCGAATTCTCGAAGCGCGCGAGAAGCGCACGCGCGGACGCCTGTCCGAAGCGCAGGAAATTCTGCACGACGTTAGCGAGAAACTTTCGAATTACGAGCGGCAACTGCGAGCAACACGCGCCCAAGCGTACGCGTTGACTGAACAGGAACGCACCGCGGCGATGCAGGAGCGACAGCGAAAGTTGAACGAGATGCGGCAACAACTTGCGGAATCAACTTCCAAAGAGAAGCAAGCCATCGCGCAACAGGCCGAAAAAGCGCGCGCGAGTTTGGAAGACGAATCACGCAGCATTGCACGCGACATCAGCTCGCGAGTGCTCGGTAGGACTCTCTAACTTTCACAATGCCACAGAGACATAGAGACACAGAGGAAAGTAGACAGCCGGGCTCAGACGCGCTGAATACTGGTTATCCGTCTTTTCTCTGTGTCCCTGTGCCTCTGTGGCTGTTGGTCATTTTTCAGGAACCACGTTGGTGGGATTATCCGGGATTTGAGCTGTGGAAGTTCATCAACCTCGCCGTGTTCGTGGGCGCGCTCGTTTACATCCTGACGCGCAAGGTGAAACTGGGCGAGGCTTTCAAAACCAGGCGCGAGACTATCAAGCAAGAACTCGCGCGCGCCCAACAGGAACGCGATGCCGCCCTCGCGAAGCTGAAAGAAGTCGAAGAGCGACTGGCGCGACTCGACAGTGAAGTTGTCGCGATTCAGGAACAATCGAAACGTGAAGCGGCGGAAGAACGCGAGCGCATCGCGAAATCAACTGAAGTTGAAATCGTAAAACTGAGCGAGCAGGCCGAGCGCGAAATTGAAAGCGCGGGCAAAGCTGCGAAACACGAATTGCGCGTCTATGCCGCGGAAACTTCCGTACGTCTGGCTGAAGAAATCATCCGCCGCGAGATGAAGCCAGAGGACGATGCGCGTTTGGTCCAGCGCAACGTTCAGGAATTGGGAGGCACTGCGCAATGAGCATTCAAACCGTCGCGCGTCGTTACGCCTCCGCGCTTGCCGACGTGGTTCTGGAACGCGGCGAGGCCAAGGAAGTTCAAAAGGAACTTCAACAGTGGGAAGATCTGCTGCGGTCGAGTGCAAATCTTCAGGAAGTCTTTCGCAATCCGACCATCGCTTTGGATAAAAAGCGGGCGGTCCTGAATAAACTTCTCGAGCGCGCGAAGCCACGCGCGACCACGGCAAATTTCTTGAAGGTGCTGCTGCAAAATCAGCGGTTGACGGAGCTGCCGGAAATAAATCGAAAGTTCGCGGACATCCTCGATGAGCGCGCGGGAATGGTTGCGGCCACTGTGACGACCGCGCGCCCGGTGCCCGACAAGGTGCAACAGAGTTTGCTGGAGAAGTTGATGGTGCTCACGCGGAAGAAGGTTCGTTTGAACTTTCAGCAGGATCCGGAATTGATCGGCGGACTCGTGACGCGCGTGGGCTCGACGGTTTACGACGGCTCAGTACGCAGCCAGTTGCAGCAGATCAAAGAGAAGATGGCGGGCTAGACATTGCCGATTGCCAAATTTCGATTGCCGATTGAAACGAACAACAAATCGGCAATTGGCAATGGCAAATTGGAAATAACTTATGGAACCAATCAAAGCAAACGAAATCAACGAAATCATTCGCCAGCAGATCGAGAACTTTGAAGCCGGCGTCACCGTCATGGAAGTTGGCACCGTGATCAAAGTCGGCGACGGCATCGCCGAAATTCACGGTCTCGAGAAAGTGATGGCGAGCGAGCTGCTCGAGTTCCCGCATGACGTGCGTGGGCTGGCGCTGAACCTGGAAGAAGACAAAGTCGGCGTAGTGCTGTTCGGCGACTTCCAAAAGATCAAAGAAGGCGATCTCGTGAAGCGCACCGGGCGCATCATGCAGGTGCCCGTGGGTCAGGCGCTGGTTGGTCGCGTCGTTGACGCGCTGGGAAATCCAGTCGATGAGCGCGGGCCGATCATGACTGAGGAATACAACTCGGTCGAGCGCATCGCGCCGGGCGTAGTCGATCGTCAGCCGGTGAAGGAGCCTTTGCAGACAGGACTAAAAGCGATCGATTCGATGGTGCCGATTGGCCGTGGCCAGCGCGAATTAATTATCGGCGATCGGCAGACCGGCAAGACAGCAATTGCCGTTGACACGATCATTAATCAGCGCGGCAAAGACGTAACTTGCATCTACGTCGCGATTGGACAGAAAGCTTCGACAGTAGCTCAGGTTGTGAAGACGCTGCAGGATTACGGCGCAATGGATTACACGATCGTCGTCAAAGCGACCGCGTCCGATCCGGCGGCCATGCAGTTTCTCGCGCCATATTCAGGCGCGGCGATGGGCGAGTACTTCCGCGATCGCGGCCAGCACGCGCTGACGATTTACGACGATCTTTCGAAGCAGGCCGCGGCTTATCGCGAGATTTCTTTGCTGCTGCGGCGTCCGCCGGGCCGCGAAGCCTACCCCGGCGACGTGTTTTATCTGCACTCGCGTCTGCTTGAGCGCGCGGCGAAGATGTCAGATGCGAAAGGCGGTGGGTCGCTCACCAGCCTGCCGGTGATCGAGACGCAGGCGGGCGACATCTCGGCCTACATTCCGACGAACGTCATCTCGAT
>DASXTE010000196.1:0-4967 GCA_036505595.1 Pyrinomonadaceae bacterium | reverse complement strand
TTGATCGTTTCGAACATGATGGTCGCGTCGAGCGCGAGGCTCTGGTTTTTCATGTAATACAAATCGTATTGCAGCTTCTGCTTCGCATCTTCGATCGACGCGCCGTACGGATAATTGATTTGCGCCCAGCCCGTAAGACCCGGCGCCATCAAGTGCCGTTGTTCGTAATACGGAATTTCCTGCGCGAGCTGCTCGACAAAGTGCGGGCGCTCTGGTCGCGGGCCGACAAAGTTCATGTCGCCGCGCAGAATGTTCCAAAACTGCGGAATTTCATCAACACGAATCTTGCGAATGATGCGACCCACCCGCGTCGTGCGTTCATCGTCGGTCTTGGCCCAGACAGGACCATCTTTCTCGGCATCGATGCGCATCGATCGAAATTTCATCAGCTTAAAGGTGCGGCCGTTTTTACCGACGCGCTCCTGCTTGTAGAGAATCGGGCCGCGCGAATCGAGCTTGATCAGCATTGCGGTAACAATCGCGATCGGTAGCGAGAGAATTGCGCCGACAAGGGCAATCGCACGATGCATCACAGCGCGACTGATTTCGTTGATGCGCGCGCGACGCCCGCGACTCGAAAAGATCAGCCATGAAGGTCGAATCATGTCGAGCAGCACGCGTCCCGTCAGTCGCTCGTAAAACGCCGCGCTCTCTTCGATGGTGACGTCGCCGGACAAACTCAACTTCAGAAGTTCCTGCGTCGGAAACTGTCCGCGTCGATCGCCAATCGCGACGACTAAACGGTCGATGTTTTCGCGCTTAACGAGCGAAGCCAATTCGGAAGTCAGGCCGATCACCTTTGGATTGATCAGACTCTTGCCAACCAGATTGGGGTCGTTATCGACAAACCCCACGACGCGGAAGCCAACGTCTTTTCTTTGCAGGGTCTCTTTGGCAATCTCAACCGCGAACGGCCCGGATCCAACGATCAAAATGCGCTCGCCGAGTTCCGGATGTCCCAGGATCCAATGAATGGAAAGACGCCAACCGACCATCAAAGAAAGCGCCAGCGGCAAAGAAATCAGGGTCACGCCGCGGCCAATCATCACCTGCGGGAGCGCGTAAAACGTCAGCGCCAGCGCCACCCATGCCAGGCCGAGCGCTTGCAGCAGACGCAGCACCAACTCGCGCCGGTCGCGCATCACCACGAAATCGTAGAGATCAAAAAAGTAAAAAGAGGTCAGACAGAAGACTGTCGCCAGCACGGCTTTGTAGAACCCGTTGCGATTGATCAGCGCGTCTTCGGCATCAGCCGAGCCCATCCGCACGTACACAGCGATTACCAGGCCGCCGAAGAGCAACCCTGCTTCGACGAGCAAAAGGAGAATCGTGCGAGCTTTGAGACGCGATGACTTCATTGGTGATTACGACACCACATCCTCCTCGATGTAGATCATTTCCAGTTGGCGGCCGTCATCTTCGACCTCAGATTCTGTTTCTGCATCAACTTCCGCCATCGCCTGGTAACGCCTCTGCTGATAGTAGTAAGCAGTTTCATCGGCTCCGGTCTCAGCGCGATTCAAGACGACACCCAGTATCCTTTCGCGCGGTAACTGTTCGAGCAAACGATCCACGACCGTGTAACGAGTCTTGCCGGCCCGCACGACCATCAGCGCGGCATCCGCGCGATTGATCAAGAGATTCGCATCAGTGAACACGCCGAGCGGCGGCGCATCGATGATGATGTAATCGAAGTGCTTGCGTGCTTCATCGAGCAGGCGACCGAAGCGTGGCCCGGAAAGCAGCTCAGCCACGTCCTCACGCGGCGCGCCGCCCGGAAGCAGGTGCAAGCCGGAAGGCTGAAGCTTCACGATCGCCTGGGTTAGCTTCGTCTCGCCGGTCAGCACTTCAGACAGACCAATTTCGTTTTCGATTCCCAAGTAATCCGACGTTGCGGGCTGCCGCAAATCGGCGTCAATCAGCAGAGCTTTCACTCCGTCTGTCTGCGCGAGCAGCCATGCCAGATTCAAACTCGTCGAAGTCTTTCCTTCGCCGATGCCCGCGCTCGTGACTACGAATGCGCGCATGTTTTGTCGCTCGCCGGCTTCCAAAAGTTTCGTGCGCAGCGAACGAAAGTGCTCGCATTCGGGCGAGCGCGGTTCCGTGATCGCGACGAGGTGTGGTTCGACGCGCGCGGTCGAGATTGCTCTTGAAGAGAACTCGACGGCGCGCGCCGATCCGACAGCGCCCAAGGTTGCCCCAGCATCACGGGAAGCTGGTCCGCCGGGGAGTGCCGGCCCGCCGGTCGCCTCCTCCGTGTGCGCAGTGGGCGCTGAACTGATAGCCGCGGGGATCGCTGTGAACGGCGAGATATCCCAGGGATGCTCGGCGTTTCCCGGCTTGCCGGGATGCGCGAATTCATAGACGTTTCCGTCGCGGTTGACTGAAGATCTTGAAGTTGGAGTGCGCGGCGCGGATTCGGCCCGTTTCAGCGCATCATAGACTCTGCCCATTGTTTCCTCTCCCGAAGCCCGAACGGTCGTAGGCCGAGCTGAGCTCATCAATGCTGATTGGGTCAGTGCGTCGTGAGTATTCGTTGAAGGTGGTGCTTGTTTCCGGCGCCGGTGAAACGAGTGAGAAGGTTTCGCGCGATTCGCGGCGGTCGCACGATGATTCGCGCTGGTCGAAGGACGAAGCCTCCGCGTAATTGCCATTGCCGTTACCGTTGAGTGTGGCACGCGCATCTGGCGCGTGGTTCATGGGCGGGACGCCCATGCCACTGTCTCCATTGCCCGCCGCCCAAAGTTCAGCGCGCGCCGCGGAGTTGAAGATGCGCGCCGAATTCTCCTGTGGCAGTCCCGACAAGTCGGGATAGTGCCCATTGCGCGGCAACATATCGAACGTCGCGGCGACTTCTTCGACAATCGCACGGCTGATGATCGTAGCGCCTGAGGCGAAGCCGTTTAGCAGCGCGTTGTCGCAAAGGTTGTTGATGTTGCGCGGAATGCCGGCCGAGCAACGAAAGATGTAATCCACCGCTCCGGGGGAAAAGATGCTCGCGTTCGTCGCGCCGGCGACCTTTATGCGCGACGCGATGTAATGCGCAGTCTCGTCGACGTTCGGCAGCGCCGTGATCTCGCAACGCAGTGCAACGCGCTGTTTGAGCTGGCGCAGGTTCGGCTGATTCAGAACTTCGCGCAGCTCGGGCTGACCGGTCAGAACGATTTGCAGATGCTTCGCCGTGTCGGATTCGAAGTTGCAAAGCAGGCGAATCTCTTCAAGAACGTCTGTCGACAAGCCGTGCCCTTCGTCCACGACCAGAACTGTTCGCAGCCCACGGTTGTGACGCGACTCAAGAACTTTGCCTAACTCGATCAGAAGATCAGATTTGTTTTCCCACGCGCCGATATTGAAAAGCGTCGCGAGGTATTGATAAAACTCAGTCACCGACAGACGCGGATTGAAGATGTACGCGACCATCACGGTGCGATCGAGCCGCTGCATCATCCAGCGCAGCAGCGTCGTCTTGCCGGTGCCGACTTCACCCGTCACGACGATCAGCCCGCGGCCGCTCTCGATGCCGTAATGCAGGTTGGCCATCACTTCGGTGTGCGAAGGCGTGAAGTAGAGGTAGCGCGGATCGGGCGTCAGCGCGAATGGCAACTCTTTCAGTCCGTAGAATTCTGTGTACATGGTTCCTCCATGGGGTAGCGCAAGTTGTTAACTTGCGCCCGCAAATTAGCAATTTGCGCTACTGCGCGATCTTTTCAAACACGTGCGTCATCGTCAGAACGAATGCCAGCATTGGCACCGCGACAACGGTTGCGGCGATGCCGGCAGCCAGAACAAGATTCTGGCGTCGCGGAATCGCGAGCGCCTCAGCCGGCGTCAGCAATTCAGGAATCGAAGCGAGGACTGGCAGCGTCGTGTAGTGCTTCGCGTCTGCAACGGTTTGAATCGTGAATAGGCGTCGCACTTCCAAACCGAGCACCAGCAACAGGCCCAACGCCAGCCCAATTCCGAAACCACCGGCGGTCAAAACAAATCGCTTCGGCGCGACCGGTTTCTCAGGCAGGTTCGCCGGATCGACGACCTGAATTCCGCCGCCCTGCTGTTCCTTGGCGGCGTCGGCGCCGACGACAATCTTCTGCTGCTGAAGAAGCAGGTTGTCGTAATTGGATTTCTTCGTTTGATAATCGCGGTCGAGTGCTTCCAGGCCGACTTCCGCATTGGGAATCGCGTTGATGCGCGCATTCAGTTCAGCAATTTGCTTGTTCGTTTCGTCGAGCAAGCGCCCCTGACGATCCATATCGCCTTCGATCATGGAAATGTTTGTGCGCAGCGTCAGCAAGCGCGGATCAGTCAGCTTCGTCAGCTTCTGTTTCCTTTCCTCGATTCGATCCTTCCAATCGTTGAGCATCAGATCCTGCTGGCCCTTGATGTCTTCGATCTGTTTCTTCTTGGCGACGACATCGGGATGTTTTTCTTTGTACTGCGTCAGCAGGAGTTGCAACTCTCCTTCGTATTCGGAACGCCGGCGCACGAGTTCGGCCCACGCGGCGGTCGTCTTCGGATCAGTTGTGTTCTCAGCGCTGAGAACAATTTCCTGTTCGTAGCTCTTGGTTATGTCGCCGAGTTGGCTGCGATAGGCGGCCGCGAGATCGCGCAGACGGCCCTGTTCAGCAATCAGCGCCTTCTGCTCTTCGTGCAAAGCCGTCAGGCGGCCAACCAGTGCCTGTGACTGGGACGGCAGGTTGTTCATGTTCTGCTGGAGATAAGCGAGCCTTTGCGTGTCGCTGGCATCGAGCTCTTCTTTCGCAGAGCGCACCTGCTCTTCAATGAATTGCTTCGCCGACGTGCCCGCGTTCACCGTGCCCTTCGTCTGCTCGTCGACGTACCTGCTCGCGAGTTCCGCCGCGATGGCCTGCGTCGTCTTTGGATCGCGGCCGCGATAGGTGATGTTGAATGCATTCGTGATGTCGTTGCGGCTGGTGTTGATTTCGACCTTAATCCCTTTGCGCATCTCG
>DASXTE010000195.1:0-4102 GCA_036505595.1 Pyrinomonadaceae bacterium | reverse complement strand
GTCAGATGAAAGCTTGTCCCACCTGTAATCGAACGTTTGAAGATACGTTCACGTTCTGTCTGATCGACGGATCAGTTTTGTCCGCGCCGTTTGATCCGACGGTACCCAAGCCGTTTGAGTCTCCGGCGCCGGACGCAGGCCCTCCCCCAACTGAAGTCTTTAATCCTGCTGCCGGCCTCGATTCTCTGCCGCCAACGCGCGACGCCGCTCCCGGAGAATTGCAGCCAACAATTGCCGCGCCTTTCGTACAACAGCCGATGCATCAGCCATCGCCGCGGTTTGCCCCGACTCCGATCGCCGAAGAACGATCACTGCCGGATGTGGTGCGCTGGATGTTCATCGTGCGCGGTCTCCTGGCAGTTCTTTTCGGATTGTTATTGCTGCTATGGGGGATGCGATGAACGGGCTGCCAACGCTGTACTATTTTGCAATGCAAGCAGCTCCGGAAAAGGTCTACGCCGTTCCTTTTTTGTCAATCGCGGTTTCTTCAGTGATCGGCGGCGTTTGCGCGATTATTGCCGGCGCGAAACTACTATCAACTTACAAGCGGGGCTGGCTGGTGATTGCAGCGGGCGTGCTGCACGTCGTATTCGTATTTCCTTTTGCAGTCTTCCTCCTAATGTCGGTTGCCGCCGGACTCCTCGAGATCGTCGCCGCAATTCGTCTGCGCGAGCATCTGCGTGGAGTAGTTTTCTTCGCGCTCGCCGGCGTGATGTCGATAATACTTTTCATCCTCGTGCTGGGAAGCAGCCCATTCAGGTTTGCACTGAACATGCTGGGTGGGGGGTTGATTGTCTACGGCACACTCTTGTTGGTCTGCGGTCTCACCATGCGCCCGTCGCGCCAGAAATTCGTGAGGTCCAACTAAGAAAGGGCAGCAGTTCGATGAACGCTGCCCTTTGCTTTCGATTTGTTGCGGTCCCTTATCCGAGGAAGCCGCGGAACTTCGGGGAACTCACCGCGTAACCCGGAAAGATCGAGTTCAAGTTCGACGCGCCGAGATGCTTCGACGCAATCTCGCCAAATACATCACGGAAGTCAGTGGTTAGCGCCAAGTCTCGACCCTCATAAAGTTGATCTGATTTCAGTCCGGGCCATTGGCCGTAAACTTTTCCACCACGCACGCCGTTACCGACAATGAACATGGCGTTCGCGTGACCGTGATCGGTGCCGCGATTTCCGTTCTCGCGCGCGGTGCGACCAAATTCAGACATCGTGAGAATCACCACATCATCCATCCGCTGCCCCAGGTCGGTGTAAAGCGCCGCGATTGACTGGCTGAACTGCCGCAGCAGGTTGCTGAGTTGTCCCTGCTGATTGCCTTCGTTGACGTGCGTGTCCCAGCCGCCGATGTCTGTGAACGCGACTTCCAAACCCACACCGGCCTTGATTAGTTGCGCTGTCTGTCGCAATGAATTTCCGAAAGGAGTGTTTGGATAAGTTGCGCCATTGTCCGGCTTGTATTGCGCTGGGTTGACCCGTTTCAGGTAGTTGATGGCTGCGAAAGTTTCCTTACCGGTTCCGTGCAGCTCGTCATTGACCGCCTCGTCGTAAAGATCTTCAAAGCCGCCCTGCACCGATTCTGAAGTTTGACCAGCGCGAATTCGAAAGTCCGCGAGATTTGAAATGGCGAGCGTCGGCGCCTTGCCCTGCATCGCCCGCGGCATCTGCTGGGTCATTGAAACGGCGCGGAACAAAGACTTCGAAGTGTCAGCTTTCGATTGCAGATAACGATTCAGCCAACCGTCGCGCGTGGATTTCACGCCGGGCGTGCCGGATTCCATGTAGTCCTGCGCGTCAAAGTGGGAACGTGTGTTGTCCGGCGAGCCTGATGCATGAACGATCGCTAGTCGCTTCGAATCCCACAGCGGTTTGAACGACGCGAGCGAGGGATGCAGGCCGAAAAAGCCATCAAGGTTGATCGCCCCATCCGCGCCGCCGTTCGGCTTCGGAATCGCAATGTTCGGCCGCATGTCGAAGTAAGCTGACTCGCCAAACGGGACCACGACGTTCAATCCGTCAACCGCGCCGCGCTGGAAAATCGCGATCAGCGTCTTGCGTCTGCCGTTCTTATCCACGGCCTGCGCGAGCGCACGTTTCAAGAAAGACGGCGCCGCGGTCGCGACTCCAAACGAAGCCAAAGCGATGCTGCCCGATTTGATGAAGTATCTTCTATTCATTTCCCTTGCCCTTTCCGCTTTGCCCTTTGCCGCCATCACTGCCGCTGAAACTCCGGCGATCCAAGAATCAATCCGGCAATCTTCACGACCGGATTTTCGATCGTCGCGGGGTTGATGCTCGCCAATTGCTGCGGTCGCGGCTGCTGCTGCTGTTGATTGTCGGCACCGGGGCCCGGGAGATTCCCGCGTTGAAACCCGACTTCAAACGGATTCTCAGGAGCTTGCGCGGAGGCAGTCTGCGCCGGCATCGCCGGAATCGTAATCTGATCGTTGAGCTGCTTCAGCAAACTCTCGCGTGTCTTCGCCGAGATTTCGCCGCCCACAATTAGCGTGACGAATCGATCGAGCAACCTCTCCTTGTTCATCGATTTCTCGTCGCCCATGAATTGAGCCAGGTTCACACGCGTACCCGGAATGCGATTGCTCGCCAGCGCCAGCGCAAAGTTCATGCGCTCGAGCAGCGCACCGGTGTTCACCCAGTCTTCCGCCACGTCGGCGTAACCGTTCGGCGTCTGAAACCCGTAGAGCGGCTGGCCCATGCGCGCAATCCATTGATGAAATCCAGGCCCTCCATTCGTATCCGCTCCCAGCGTGCGCACCGAGCTGATCGCCAGTTCGAACGGCCGCTTAATCTTCGCGCGATAAGCATCCGTCGAATTGAACTCAGGCGAGAAGAAGATCGTGCGCAGCATCTCGCGAATGTCGCCGTCAGTCTTCATGTAAGTCTGCGCAACGCGATCAACCAGCGCCTGTGGCGGGTTGTCGGAAACGAAGTGTCGCACGAGTTTAGTCGCGACAAACTTAGCCGTTGAAGGATGGTGGGCAAGAATGTCCAGCACCATCAAACCGTCTTTCACTCCGCCGCCCGCGGGAATCTTATGACCGAGCACCATCTTCTCTCCATCGTCATGCACGCGTGCGTTGAAGAAGAACTTGCCGGCGTTTTGGCGCAACATCTCGAGCCGGCGGCCATCGCCGATGGCTTGAGCCGCCACGCCTGCGCCACGTGGCGCAAAGATTGTCCAACCAGTGAAGCACCGCGCGACTTCCTGCACGTCTTTCTGCGTATAGCCACCGTCGACACCGAGCGTGTGCAACTCCATCAGTTCGCGCGCGTAGTTTTCGTTGATGCCGCGACGCTGTTGCTGTTGCGGCTGTTGCTGCTGTGGATTATTGCTCATGCGCAGGTTGGCCAAAGGACCGAGCGGCCGCTGCTGCTGTGGCGCGTTAGGACTAACGCTTTGGAAGTTGTCGAGATAGAAAAGCATCGCCGGGCTTTCGGCCGTAGCGCGCAACAACTCTGAAAATTTTCCGAGTGTGTGCGGACGGATAGTGTCGCGGTCGTAGGAAATCAGGAGCCAGCGATCGGCGCCCTTGCCGGCAAACACGTTGAAATGGTTCGTCCAGAAATCGACTAACACTTCCTGCAACTGCCGTTCGCTGTAAACCGCGCGCAGGATGCGTGACATTTGCAACTCGCCCGTCATGAACTGCGGCGGCCGCAGATTGTTTTCTTTGAAGTATTGGTAAACGGCGCGGCGATACTCGGCGTTGTTCATCGGGTTTGCATCGTTCGCGTTCGGGTTCGGGTTCGGGTTCGGGTTGGGATTAGCATTCGCGTTATTGCTCGGCGGACCCTGCATCTCGCCACTCATCGACTCGCCAGCTTTTGGTTGGTTCTGATTCGCGCCCGCGTTCGCGCCACCCTTCGTGCGATTGTCTCGCGCGGCCGCAAGATCCGCGGGCAAGTCGTTCCGCCGCTGCAACTGTCGCAGCAGTTGTCCCGGTTGCGGATACTTTTCGTAGAGCTGCGCGGTCGTCATGCGCAGCGCGTCCAGGTTCTGAAGCCTGGCTTCAGTCGCCGCGTCTTCGATCTTGTCCGGGTTCAACTGCAGATCGATGTACTTATCGACGCCCATCGC
>DASXTE010000194.1:0-14964 GCA_036505595.1 Pyrinomonadaceae bacterium | reverse complement strand
CTTTCTTTCTTCGCCGACACGTAGTCTGATCCTGCGCGCAGACATTTTCAATTTTATTAACCGCGCGAACTTTGGCGTTCCCGTGCGATGGTTGGGCGCGGCAGGTTTTGGCCTCGCCACGGAAACCAACACACCTGGACGCCGTTTGCAGTTGGCGCTGAAGTATTCGTTCTAGAATGCAAACCGTCATACCGATTTTGTGCTAGGCAAGCCTGTCAACATTTGGCATAATCCCCCGGCCCATATCAAGTGCTTTGATAATCTCTCTGTTTCTTAGTCCTTTCTTGAGCAAATCTGGGTTTTAGGCACGTCAAAGAGATGTATTTCAAGATCAAGGCTCGACTGTACGAGCGGGACACTTAATCTAGGGAGGATCAATGGTCGGCGCCCTGTCCCACAGGTACTTCACCGCGAGGCTTCCAACATGGAGAAAAATTCAGCCGTGTTTTGTAATTGTGCTGACCTTGTTCGCTTCTTCTCTAGTCCCGTTTTTCGCGCACGCATTCTTGTCCGAGACATTAGAAAAGGTCGACGCTCATTCCTATGCGGAGCCTGCACGTCTGAGCACTAGAGTGACCGTTCAGGCCGCCGGCCGTGGCAATCCTAAGATCAATCTGAGTGATGGACACGAATTACTGACGTCGTATGTTGGTCCGCAAGAGTTATCGAATGCGCTTCAGCAGAATCTCGCTGAGCCTCTGAGTCTGGCATCAGCGGATTTCGACGAAGATGGGGTTCCTGATTTGGTCAGCGGTTATGCATATGACGGCCGTGGCATTATCACGCTCCATCGCGGCAATGTTGACTCGATCTATCCGAACGCTCCGGAAGCAAAGCAACGGAAAGCCGACGGCACTTTCACGGCCGCGCCGTTTCTTTCGCCGGGGCGGGTCTTTGACGCGCGAGTCGCAGCCGACTTCCTCGCGGCGGGCGACTTCGACGCCGATGGACACTTTGATCTCGCCGCCGCCGGCAGGGGCAACGGCGTGCTGCTGTTCTTCGCGGGTGACGGGCACGGCGGCTTCGCGGAAGCGCGAGAGATTTCATTGCCCGGCACCGTCACAGCACTGACTACAGGGGAAGTGAATCGCGCCGATGGACTGACGGACGTGGTTGTGGGAGTTACTAACGAGCTAGGCTCGACAGTACTGGTCTTTGAAGGTCCAAATGGCTCGCTGAAAGCCCAACCAGAAATATTGACGATGCCTGGCACAGTGACGGCACTAGCTGTGGGTCAGTTAGACCAGGATGAGTTGGGTTCTGGCGCCGATGGCCAACTTAGACAGAGAATTCCGTGGCCGCGATTCGCAGGCGGAACCGGGGAAGTAATACAGAACAATTTTACGTAGATCTCGACACCGACGTGAATACGATCAGAGATAATCTAATTGTTTTCAATGGAGGCAGCGGCATTCGCATTCCCGATAATTCAAACCCTGGTGTTCGGATTACCATCGATAGCAATAGCATTTTTAGTAATGCCGCATTAGGAATTGATCTAGGAGCACCCGGGATTACGCCAAACGATTTTCTGGATCTTGATGGCGGCGCGAACCTGCAACAGAACTTTCCGGTGTTAACGTCGGCTGTGGCGTCGGCCTTAGGAGAAACTGTCTGGGAGCGCGCTGGCGAAGTGGGACGCGAGATGCCGGATCCGATGCTCGCGGCCGCGCTGACAATCAACGGCACCCTGAATAGCACGCCGAACACAAACTTCACCGTCCACTGGTATTTCAGCGCCGATTCGCAATGTGTGACGAACCAGGCGGCGACCCGGCCGCTAGTGACCGGGAAGGTCCCGGGGGTGACTACCAACGGAGCCGGGAGCGCTGCGTTTAGTTTTCCGTTTGATTTTCCGGTAGGGATAAACAGCGACATCATCAACTGCACCGCGACTGACGCCCAGGGAAATACTTCTGAGTTTTCAGCCTGCATGCAAGTCGGTTCAGCACCAACGCCGACACCAACTCCAACTCCAACTCCAACGCCGTCGCCGACTCCAACACCGACGCCAACTCCGACACCGACTCCGTCGCCAACGCCTACAGGGCCAACTATTTTTGTTGAAGCCGGCACGAACAACATTGCCGCAGTTGATTCAGTCACATTGGTCCGCGGGCCGTTCACGCTTGACAACCCGAAGAACCTCAGTAGTGATCAGCGGACGCGAATCATCTTTTTCACGACGAACCTTGGATTACCGCAGACGTTTCAGCCCCCGAGCAGCACGTTATCTGTACAGGTGGGCGGCAACTCGCACCCGGTTGAAACTGTAGGCCCGAATACGATAACCGGCGGGTCGTATATCGTTTTCCGCCTGCCTGATTTGGCAGGCCCCGGCACATACCCGCTCGGCATACGGCTGAATGGCGTCAACAGCAGTAATACTCCAAATCTCATCATCATTGGGTCTTCGAGCAGCCCTGCCTCAGCGCCTAAATCAAACAAGACGATACTGGCGGAGTATTTGCTGTTTCCGCTCATCGATTTCATTCTTTAGCGAGACGCCGCGATGGTTAAAGCTCTTCATCTCTTCAATCCGGCACGGGGCTGCATAATGTTTCGTTTGTTGCGGCGTGCCACGGCGGTGATCGCAATCGCAGTTTGCTGCCTGTTTTGGGCGGAATCCACTTCACAAGTCTCGACCGCCGTTCCACCAGAATTGGTCATTCAAACCGGACACAGCTCGCGCGTGAACTGCGCGGTGTTCGGACCGAATGGCCGATGGCTGGCAACGGGCGCGGCCGACAATTCGATCCGATTGTGGGACACGGAATCCGGGCTCGAGTTGCGCGCTTTGCATGGCCATTCAAACTGGATTCGATCACTCGCCGTGAGCCGCGGTGGCGAATTGCTCGCGTCAGGAAGCAACGATCGGACGATTAAGATCTGGAGTGTTTCCTCCGGGCGCGAACTCGTTACTCTGACTGGTCATACCGCGCCGATTGAGAGTTTGTTGTTCATGCCAGACGACAAGTTGATCGTGTCCGGCAGTGCTGACCAAACAATCAAAGTCTGGGATGCTGGTTCCGGTCGTCTCGCTCAGACGCTTTCGGGTGACACGGCTGCGGTCGGGGCGTTGGCGGTTAGCGGGGATGGAAAATACTTGGCCTCAGGAGGTGCGGACGGCTCGATCAAAATCTGGGAGGCAACGACTTGGAAAGAGCTGCGCACGCTCAGCAGGCACACTAAAAAGATCACCGCGCTGGCGTTCAGTCCGGACAGCAAACGCCTGTTGTCTGGCAGCGCAGACGGAATGCTCACACTCTGGCACGTGGCGGACGGAAAAGATCGGAACCTCGCAACCGGCAATCAGTCTTCGGTATTGGCTTTTTCCTTTACCCCAGGCGATGAGTTCATTTCGGTCCATGCGAACGGCGGAATCGTTTCATGGGATGTGATATCGGGGAAACCAAAGCGCACGGCCAGCAGTCAACAGGACGTGGAAGAGTTATTGTTCGCCGCTCTCAGCGCCGACGGAAAGCTGACAGCGGTCAGCACCGGCAGTCGCATTGTCGAGATTCGTCGCACAACCGATGGCGAATTGGGGCGGACTTTGACGAGTCGTTCAGCCGGTTTCTTTGCCGTGGCGTTCAGTCGAGACGGAAGATGGCTGGCCTCGGGCACGAATGATCGAACGATACGGCTTTGGCAATTAGCGACCGGACGCGAGCTGCCGAAACTCACGGGTCACACTGGCTGGGTCAAGGCGGTCGCCTTCAGTCCAGACAGCCGCTTGCTCGCTTCCGCGAGCAATAGTGGCGAAATCAAATTGTGGGATCCAAATACCGGACGCGAAGTTTTTCATAAGGCGTATCCGGACGAACGGTTTCACACGCTTGCTTTCAGTCGGGACGGCAAATGGTTGGCAGCCGCGGGCACGGGGCAGACGATCCGTCTGCTCGATGTCTCAAAAAAGGAAAGCCGCAATCTGACCGGGCACACTGGCGAGATTACGAGCATCGTCTTCGCGTCATACTCAACAGTTCTTTCTGGCAGCACGGACAAGACGATTAGGTTATGGGACGTGGCCAGCTCGTCTGTGGTGAAAACCCTCGGCCCGTTTGCGGACGATGTCAACGCGGTGGCGGTAAGTCCCGATGGTTCAACGCTCGCTTTCGGAATGGCCGACAAGAAGATTGCTTTGTTCGATCTCGCTTCGGCAGGTACAAATCAGACGCGAACACTGTCAGGACACACGGGCGAAGTTTTCTCGCTCGCATTCAGCGCGGACGGGCGCTGGCTGGCATCGGGTGGCATCGATCAATCGGTGCGAATCTGGGATTCGAAAACGGGAGCGCAAACACACATACTTGTCGGCGGAACCGGCGAAGTCAACGGCCTCAGCTTCAGTACAGATTCGCGTTCACTCGTCTCAGCAAACGGCGATGGCAGCATGATTGTGTGGCAAGTTGAGACCGGCTCGCCGTCCGCGTTCATGGTTTCGGTCCCTGATACCAATGATTGGCTGGTGGCGACGCCGGGCGGGTTGTTTGACGGCTCGCCTCGCGCGTGGAAGTTTCTCCTTTGGCGATTCGCGCAAGACACTTTTCGCGTTGCGCCGGTCGAATCATACTTCAACGAATTTTATTATCCTGGGTTGTTGGCCGATGTGCTGGCGAACAACAACCCTCGACCGAAGCAGGACATCACAAGTCGCGATCGGCGCCAACCGCAGATTCGCGTCGAGTCGGGGCAACGCGGCGTAGTCTCGGAGCGCAACGTTCAGTTGAGACTCGAAATTGCCGAAGCACCTGACGATGCGGAACATCAAACATCCAGCGGCGCGCGCGATCTCCGTTTGTTCCGGAATGGCTTGCTGGTGCAGTCGTGGCTCGGCGATGTCTTGAATGGATCACGCAAGCGTACGATCGAGACGACCGTGCCGATTGTCGCCGGCGCAAACGAGTTCACCGCTTACGCCTTCAATCGCGACAACGTTAAATCCGCGGACGCGGGGTTGACGCTGAACGGCGCCGAAACCCTGCGTAGGATCGGGACCGCCTACCTGGTCGTGGTCGGCGTTAGCCGCTACACCAATTCGCAGTACAATCTAAACTACAGCGTCGCCGACGCCACGGCGATCGGTGAACAACTACGAAATCAGCAGGAAGTCCTGCGGCGGTACCATCCGGTTGAAGTCGTTCCGCTGCTCAACGAGGAAGCGACGAAGGCAAACATCCTGCTGGCCTTGAAATTACTGGCCGGAACGGAGAAAAATCCGCCTGGCAGCGCGCCGGCGGCGCTTCGGAAACTGAAACCTGCACACCCGGAAGACGCGGTCGTCTTTTATTTTTCAGGTCACGGCACGGCGCAGGGCGACCGCTTTTATCTGATACCGCATGACCTGGGATATCTTGGGTCGCGCGCGAAACTCGACGAAGCCGGATTGGCGAGAATCGTTTCGCACAGTGTTTCCGACCTCGAATTGGAAGAAGCGTTGCGGCCCGTCGACGCAGACCAACTGCTGTTCATCGTTGATGCGTGCAATTCGGGCCAAGTGCTGCAATCTGAGGAAGAGCGGCGCGGGCCGATGAACACGCGCGGTCTGGCGCAGCTTGCTTACGAAAAAGGGATGTACGTGTTGACCGCTTCGCAGAGCGACGAAGTGGCCTTCGAATCGGCCGGACTGAAACACAGTTATCTCGCTTATGCTTTAGTCGAGGAAGGAATCAAATCCGGCGCGGCTGATTCAGATCGCAACGGCGAGGTTTTTTTGAAAGAGTGGTTTGATTATGCAACTGAGCGCGTGCCGCGCATCTTCACTGACAAACCGCGCGCGGGAAAAGAATTGGAAGAAGTCGACGCGGACGAGAAGCGCGTTCAGCGTCCGCGGGTTTTCAACATGCGTGAAGGCGGCGCCGAGCGATTCATGATTGCCAAACTGGCATCGCGCTAAACACCAAATGGACAAACGAAAAGACCCCTCGGTTTTGGAAAAGACGACCGAAGAGGCCCCGGTCGGTTCGACGACACGTTTCGATCCCGATCCGCTGATCGGCTCGATGCTCGACCGGCGTTACCTGGTCAAACGGAAACTGGGCCACGGCGGCTTTGGCGCCGTATATCTGGCTTCCGACGAAAAGATGATGTCGCGACCGGTCGTCGTTAAAGTGTTGCTCGACGAAAAGATCAGCAGCGAATGGAGTGTCAGGAAATTCAAGCAGGAAATGGAGGCGCTCGCCCGCGTCGATCACCCCAGCATCGTCGGCATTTTCGATTCGGGCCAAATGGATGACGGCAAACCTTTTCTGGTCATGCAGTATGTTGATGGCGCGAGTTTGCGCGCCCTGATCAAACCGGAGGGCATGGGCTTTTCGCAAGCGGCAAACATTATTCGCCAGACTGGTCGCGCACTCAGCGCCGCGCATGACCGCGGAATTCTGCACCGCGATCTGAAACCTGAAAACATCATGGTCCAGACACTCAGCGACGGCGAGGAGCAGGTGAAAATTATCGATTTCGGCGTCGCCAAGATTAAGAATTCGGTCGTCTCGCTCAGCACCGTTGGCGAGCAGACGGTAGGTACGGCGCTTTACATGTCGCCCGAGCAACTCAAAGCCGAGCCTCACTCGCCCGCGAGCGACGTCTACTGCTTTGCCGTAATCGTTTACGAGATGCTGACCGGCCGGCGGCCGACGAATCCGGAGACAGCGTTTCAGCTTCTCGAGATGCAGCGCGCCGGCTTGCGCATCAAGCCGCGTGACTTGCGGCCAAATGTCTCACCGATAGCAGAGGCAATCCTTTTGAAAGCCCTGTCGTTTAATCCAAAGGAGAGATATCAGAAGGCCCGCGAATTCGGTGACGCATTGGCCGCGGCTTTGGTTGGTGAAGTCGACGATCCGTCCGAGGTGACGGTGGTGCAAACGCCAAAGCCGTTTGGGGAAGCACCCGCGCTCGAGACCGCGCACGTGCTGTTCATGGATATAGTCGGTTACACAAAGTTGCTGATCGATCACCAGACCGATTGCCTGCGAAATCTTCAGGAGATCGTAACGGCGACCGAAGAATTTCGCCGCCCGCGGAAAGAAAAAGGTTTGATCAGAATTCCCACCGGTGACGGGATAGCGCTGGCGTTCTTTGGCGATCCTGAAGCTCCCGTCAGGTGCGCCATGCAAATCAGCCAGGCAATGCGTCAGGCGTCATGTGGCTTTGACTTGCGCATGGGCATTCACAGCGGACTCGTTTACCACATTGATGACATCAACATGAATTTGAACGTAGCCGGCGGCGGAATCAACATCGCCCAGCGGGTGATGGACTCCGGCGACGGTGGGCACATTATCGTGTCGAAACGCGTGGCCGACGACCTCGGCCAGCTGGCGCGGTGGTCGGACTATCTGCACGATCTCGGAGAAGTTGAAGTCAAACACGGTCTGCGCGTGCACGTCTTTAATTTTTATGGCGATGACTTCGGCAATCCGGCGGCCCCGTCGAGATTGCCGGCGCCGATGGCCCAACCGATATACAAAAGCAGAGCGGCAATAGCTGTGGTCGCGCTCGTCTTTGTGTTGTTGTTTGGTGGAGGTCTGTGGGTCGCCTTGAAACAAAACGCGGCCACAACTCAGCCGCCAAACCGCGAAGCGGTGCCCTCGATTGGCCTGGAGCAATCGGTAACGTACTGGCTGACTGTACAGAAGATGCGCAACGGTAAACCGGAAGGCGAGCCGATCGAATCGGCCGGTGACAACATCTTCGGGAACGGCTGGAAGTTTCGATTCAATCTACGGCCGGCGCAGCACGGGGCGATGTATCTGCTAAACGTCGGTCCGGGGAAAAACAACACGAACGAATACAACGTCCTGTTCCCGTTACCGCGAGATGATAAAGTCGACGCCAGAGTATCGGCCGAGCAAACGGCGCAAACGATCTGGTTGCGTTTTGTTGAGCAGACAGGAGTCGAGAAGCTTTGGCTAATATGGACCGCTCAGCCGGACGCAACCCTGAACGCAATCTTTGAGGAAGCGGCGCGCAATCGCGACGCTCCCGGCGTCGTGACGAACCCCGAACACCTTGCGCACCTTCAGACGCTGCTGAAAAAGTATGACGAGGCGTCTCCCGAGAGCAGAACGGACAAAGCGTCAAAGCAGACGCTGGTGAAGGGACGCGGTGAAGTGATGGTAAATCTGATTCAGTTGTCGCACGAAGCGTATTGAGAAGGAGCTAACGTATGTTGACAAAGAACGGTCTCCGTAAATTGCTCGTGGCAATCTTCGTCGGGCTGTCGTTTGGCGCTTCGCACTCCGCGGTTGCACAGGACGAAGACACCTCGAAAGCGATCAAGGCTGAGGTGTTCATCAAAGATCGCAAGCCCGCGGCGCGCAAATCAACGATTCGTTACCGGCCTGCCGTGAAGATGTCGGTCAATCCGAACGCCACGGTGCCGCCACCCGGAATGACTTTCGCGCAAGTCGGCGTGACTTTCTGGCGCTTTCGCCGGTCAACCGCCGCGGACAAAACTAAGGAGTTGGTTGAAGACGAAGACGGCCCGGTCGAATGGACCCTCGAACGAATCGAACAGGGCACGCCGCTCGCGTCCGGTCAACGCGTGCGGTTGAGCATCGAGTCGCTCTCGCGCGCAGGTTACCTTTACGTAATCGATCGCGAGCAATACGCCGACGGCTCGCTGGGAGAACCTGTCCTGATTTTCCCAACGCAAAAAACTCGCGACGCGAATTACGTCAAGCCCGGACGCCTCATTTACATTCCCTCCGCCTCGGGAAAATTTCGGATCAAGCCCAGCGAAGGGCCGAAGCCGCACGTGGGTGAGTTGGTAACGATAATCGTCGCAAGCGAACCTCTGATCGACCCGGAACAGCTCGGGCCGCGCAGCATCAAATTGCCGCGACAACAGGTCGAGTCATGGGAAAAACAGTGGGGCGTCGCCACGACCAGATTTGAGATGGCGGATGGCGCGGGCGCCATTATGACCGAGAAAGAACAGGCCGCCGGGGCGAACGCCGCAACTGAGTTAACGCAGGATGATCCCGTTCCGCAGACGGTTTATCGCCTCGCGATTAAACCGCAGAACCCGATTCTTTTCAGTCTGCCAATGAAGTTTCGACGCTAAGACTTTGGTGAGAACCGCTGGTTACGTTTGCGAGCCGCGCAACGCGCAGTGGTCGCGCCCATTCTCAATTGTGCCCACCCTAAAAATTCGGTCAGTAATTGATTGCTGACACGAACTCGTCCAGCAGCTTCGTAAGCAGAGCCAAACTCGGGTCGATGTTCGGTAGTTCCAAAATCCGACGGGTCAGTCTCTGAGACTTCGACGGGAGTAGATCCTGCGTTAACCATCGAAGCCATCGCGGCTTGCACTGCAGATCGTATCTTGTGGTTCAAATAAGATTAACAAGAGGCGCTCTGTAGCCATTCCTCTCTTCGACGCGGTGCCGAGCCGAAAGATGACGATATCTTCGAGTGGGATTACTCGATTCGTCAAATATCCGAAAGCGAGCATCTTAAGGAGCGCAGTTAATTTCGACCAACGGACTTTTAGTCCGTTGGGATTTCAGAAGCAAACAGCGAAGCGCTTTGTAAATGATTGAAACGATTGGTGCCGAGGGTGGGATTCGAACCCACACGGGATTACTCCCAACGGATTTTAAGTCCGTAGCGTCTGCCATTTCGCCACCCCGGCGTGTCGTCAGAAGATAACATAGCCAGTGAGCGGTGAGCAGTGAGCTAGCCGGGACCGGTCGGATAGTTGTGGCTCAGCGGCACCGGCGCAGCCGAACACAACCAAGCTTGGGGGCGCTCGCCGCTCCGAAGGGACTTCTTATCGGTGGCGGATTGCTGTTCACAATTCACCGTGCACCGCCCACTGCTCACTGCCCACAGCTTACTGATGATAGAATGCAGTTGTTTTCTTGTGGTGTCCTTCCCTACGCGACTGATGACTGAAGAGCAGGAAGTTTTCCTCAAGCATATTCAAAAGAAGGGACTGAAGCGCACGGCGCAGCGCGATCTAATCCTGGACGTGTTTCTCAACACTGAGGGTCATATGTCGGGCGAAGATCTTTATCGCCTTGTGAGCGCGAAGGATTCCACCATCGGCCAAACAACCGTTTACCGAACGCTGCGTTTGCTGACGGAGGCCGGGTTGGCGCGCGAAGTGCGATTCGGCGATGGTCGCGCGCACTACGAGCACAATTACAAACACCAGCATCACGATCACATGATCTGTTCAGAATGCGGCAAGATTATCGAATTCTACTCGCCGGAGCTGGAAGCAATTCAGGATGCCATGGCTGCGAAGCATCGATTTGAGCTGACCGAGCATCTCTTGCGAATGATTGGTGTTTGTGCGGATTGCCGAAAGCGGCGAACGTCACGCAAGAAAACCGCGGCCGCCGCTCGATGATTTCGTCGCGCCATCAGCCCGTATCAAATCTTTCAAATGTCAAAACAACCACTTCGCTTATTCACGATTGCCTTCGCGCTGGTTCTGCCGCTTTCGCTGCTCGGTTGTCCGAGCAACAGCAACAAGCCAATCGACATGGCGCCGACGAATTCGTCGCCAGGAAAGTCAACTTCGGATTTTGATGGTAATCGTGCGTATGAGCACGTGCGCAAGCAGGTTGAGTTTGGACCAAGACCGGCTGGTTCAGCCGAGCTGGAAAAGACGCGAGGCTACATCATCGACCAACTCAAATCGTACGGACTGAACATTACGACAGACGAATTTCATCCCACCACGCCGCAGGGGCAGAAGAAGATGGTAAACGTCATAGCCGAAGTACCAGGTGAATCTTCCGACGTCATCATCCTGTCCAGCCATTACGACACCAAGTACTTCAAGGACTTCAAATTCGTTGGCGCGAATGATGCTGGATCTTCGACCGGCGCGCTGATCGAAATCGGACGAGTCCTGGCGGCGCAAAAGACAAAACCGAAATTCACGTACTGGCTCGTGTTTTTTGACGGAGAAGAGGCCTTCTGCGCGGAGTGGGAAGATTGCAAGAACCCAAATCCTTCCGATCCGAGTAATGAACTGGCCGACAATACGTACGGCAGTCGGCATATGGTAGATCAGTTAATCGCGAAGAACGAACTGAAGCGCGTGCGCGCAATGATCTTGCTCGACATGATTGGATCCAAAGACCTGAGGCTCGGTCGCCCAGAGTTGAGCGCGCGCTGGCTGGTTGATGTTGTGTGGCAGACCGCGCGGGAGATTGGTTACGGTTCTCAATTTACGGATGGTCGAGAGGGCGTGGACGACGACGACCATAAGCCGTTTCTGCGGGCGGGCGTAGACGCGCTCGACATTATTCAGCTCGGCACGTACTCGTACTGGCACACAAAAGAGGACACCCTGGATAAGATTTCCGCGAAGAGCCTGAAAGCCGTCGGCGACACTGTGATTGTGAGTCTGCCGAAGATTGAGGAGCGATTGGCTAATCGTTCGAAGTAATGCGGAAAGAGAAGCGGCTTTGCCGCTTGATGTGCGGAAGGCCTGTGGCCTTCCGATCGTCCTAATACGGAATAGACTAGTTGAGGTGACGAGGCGCAGCCTCGTCACCTCAACTGTTTCTACTGGCTTCGTTGCCGGAAAGGCGAAGCCTTTCCGCACATCGGGCGGCGAAGCCGGGTTAACTCGCGAGGCTTCGCAGCTTCTCTTCCACCGCGGCGCCAACTTCACTGCATCGCGAGGCTTTCTCTTCGCCAATCAAATCGTAAGTCAGTGTCTTACCTTCGCTGAGAAGTTCTGCCACCGCGGCTTCAACCGCTTCCGCCGCGCGCAGCAAAAGATCATCTGAATGACGATTGCCGAGCCAATCCAACATCATCTGAGTTGACAAGATCGCAGCGAGCGGATTCGCCTTGTCTTTGCCTGCATGCTTTGGCGCGCTGCCGTGAATCGGTTCGAACATCGCATGCTCATCGCCGATGTTGCCTCCGACGGCAAGACCTAAACCGCCCGCGGTGGTGGCGCCGTTGTCGCTGACGATGTCGCCAACCAGGTTTGGCCCGACGACGACGTCAAACCATTCCGGATTGCGAATCTGCCATTGACAGAACGCGTCAACGTAGGCGTAGTCGAGCTTCAACTCGGAAAATTCTTTCTGGCCTATTTCACGAAACACTTCACGAAAGAAGCGGTGCGCGCCGATGATGTTCGACTTGTCCACGCAAGTGACTTTGAGTTGCTTGTTGCGAAGGCGGGCGAGATTGAACGCATAACGCACGACTCGTTCAGTGGCGCGGCGCGTAATTCTGATCGGCGTCACGCGACCATCTGAAATCTCGTCAGTCTCACCCGTATAGGCATCTTCGGTGTTCTCGCGAATCACCACGTAATCAACTTTTCCCGGCTCCCAAACCTGTTTTAGTTCGCCGTGAATCTTGTGCTTCACGCCCGAATAAAGCTTCACCGGGCGCACATTCGCGTAGAGATCCAACTTCTGCCGATTGAGAATTACCTGCGCAAATCCAGCCAATTGTGGGTCGGGATAAGGCTTGCCCGGTTTCGTGAAGACAGTCTTACCATCAACTTCGTGGCCGACTGCGCCGAGCAAAATCGCATCCGCCGCCTTGCATTTTTCGAACGAGCCTTCCGGCCATTCGGTCTCGTGTTCAGCGTAGTAGTGACCGCCGCATTCGATCTCTTCGATGCGGAACTCGACTTTGAAAAGTTCACTGGCGGCACGCAACACGCGCAGAGCCTGCGCCAAAACTTCCGGGCCGATGCCGTCGCCCGGCAGGGCTACGATGTAATAGGATTCTTTTGCCATGGTTGTGAAAGAGTCTGACTATAAGCGAGCCATTGAATAATCGACAAACGAAGTCTTTGTGCGTTTGCGTCTTTGCTTGATCTCAGGTCAGTACGGGGAGCGGTAGCGACCGGGTTCTGCCAAATGATTGATAGCCGATGCCAGGCAAACACCCGGTCGCTACCGCTCTCGGTACTGACTCCATTAGTCCTCTGTGGTAATAATCCTTTATGCTCTCCGCGGAAATCATCGCCATCGGTTCTGAATTGCTCTCGCCGAATCGAAGCGACACGAACAGCCTTTGGCTAACAGACCAACTTAATCGGATCGGCATCGACGTAAAGTTGAAGACGATCGTCGGCGACGACGACGCGCGACTGGAAGAAGTGGTCAAGGACGCGGTGAAACGTTCGCGTGTCGTGATTACCACCGGCGGCCTTGGGCCGACAGAGGATGACATTACGCGAAAAGTTGTGGCGCGCGCGCTGGGGCGCAGGCTGACGCTTGACGAGAATGTCTTAAATGAAATCCGCGCACGCTTTCAGAGTTTTGGTATGACCATGCCTGAGCGAAATTCGCGCCAAGCAATGGTGATAGATGGAGCTGAAGTTCTGCCGAATCCGAACGGTACAGCGCCCGGGCTTTATCTCGAACATGAAAGTTGCGCCGTTGCTTTGTTGCCGGGGCCGCCGCGCGAGATGAAACCAATGTTCGAGAATCAAGTCCAGTCGCGCATTGCAAAACTCTCCAGCGACACGCGCTTCGCAACTCGCGTACTGCGCGTGACAGGGATGGGCGAATCGGCCGTTGACGAAAAGATCTCACCGATTTACACGAAGTATGAAAATCCGCAGACAACGATTCTCTTCAACAGCAGTGAAATTGAGATTCACTTGCGCGCTCATGGACGAACTGAGGCGGACGCCGACGCGCTGCTCGACGATTTGTCTTTGAAAATTGAAAAGGCGCTCGGCAACGCCGTGTTCTCATTTCGCGGCGAGACGATGGAAGAAGTTGTCGGTCGGCGTTTGGCGATGACGGAATTCACGCTGGCCGTAGCGGAAAGTTGCACGGGCGGATTGATTGCGCAGCGACTGACCAACGTGCCCGGCTCTTCGAAATATTTCATCGAAGGCGTCGTGACTTATTCGAACGAATCGAAGACGCGTCTGCTGGGCGTAGACAAAAAAGTGATGAAAGAATTCGGCGCGGTCAGCCAGCAAGTCGCGCGGGATATGGCCCGCGGAGTTCGTCACAAAGCGAAAACTGATTTCGGATTGGCGGTTACCGGAATCGCCGGCCCGGACGGCGGCACAGAAGAAAAGCCGGTTGGCTTGGTTTACATCGCCCTTGCCGATGACGCGCACACGGAACACAAGAAACTGATGCTGCCCGGCGATCGCGAGCTCATTCGCTGGCGAGCGTCGCAGGCGGCGCTGGATATGTTGAGGCGAAGATTGATCTAAGAGAGCTCGCTCACTGGCTTCTTAACGTACTATCGATGAATTGATGCTCCCACGGTTCGAACGCCTTGTAGGTTTTCGAGTGCGAGTCCCTCGAATATGTACGATCAAGAATTGCAATCTCGCATTCATCAATAAGCGAATCGAGGAGGTCATTCGCGTCAGAAGAGTTCCAACGACTTTGCAAGTCCAAGCCAAATACCACGCACATCTCTTCCGCTCCAGGGAGACGAAAACCCACCTTTGGCTGAAATAGTGAAGGAGACGGAGAAGCGCTGAGTATCGGAGCGGCTAAACTGGGACACCATGCAATCTCGACTACGAAGTTGTCCACCGGCGTCGTGATCATCTCGTTTAGCAATGCCCGGGCGTCCGAAATGTTGGGCTGTGTATTACGACTATATGCGCGAGCGCCTATTAGAAAGGGAAGCGTCAGACCTCGCTCGCCATGATTTTCCTGGCGCCACGCGTACATCAACAAGAACCAGTCAGGCTTTCCGTCGCGTGTAGTCATTGTCTACGTTACTTTCGCATATTTGAAATTAGTGGAAAGATGCTGGGCTCTTCAATTGACTCAACGGTCAAGTCAACATCAAGATCCTGCCAATAGAGATGATCTTCGTTCAGCAGCTCGACGTTCTGAATTGCTGAGACCGACGCATCCTTGAACCACGGAAAGTTATCGAAGGACAGAAACTGTTCCTTGTCCTGAAGCAGTAACCAGATTCCATGCTTGGAAATCTGAGTAACTTCAACTTCCGAAGTGCTTGTGCCAAGCGTCTCTGATT
>DASXTE010000193.1:0-1759 GCA_036505595.1 Pyrinomonadaceae bacterium | reverse complement strand
CGCGATTCGCGCCGCGGTGCGGAGGGCCGAGGCAAACGAATGGACGAAAATGGTGCCGCCGGAAGTGGCGGCCTACATTGAGAAATACGAGCTTTACAGAAATTAAATGAGTCAAAATTTGAAAGAAAAGGTGTTGAGTTCGGAAGTGCAGGCCGCAAGCATCGGCCGGCGCAGCGCCACATCTGCGCCTGCAAACCCGGGCGATTTCGATGAGCGGATTCGCTGGGCTTTGCATGCGGCGGCAGAAAAGAAAGCGATTGATCTGACGGTGCTCGATTTACGGGGCGTGGCCACGTTCACAGATTTCTTCATCATCGCCACGGGCACGAACAAGCGACAGATGCAGGCGATCTCGGACGAAATCGTCGAGCAACTCAAACGGCGCGGAACGCCCGCGGCGCGCGTGGAAGGCTATCAGGCCGCCGAATGGATCCTGATCGATTACGGCGATTTCATCGTACACGTGTTCGATGAAAAGGCGCGCCGCTTTTACGACCTCGAGTATCTGTGGCGCGAGGCGAGGCGGCTGGATATTTCGCCGGAGATGCTGGAGTCTCAGTTTCACAATTTGACAACTGAGACAGTGAGTTCTTTGAAAGAGGGATAGTGGTCGAACTAGTGGCGTTGTCGGATGCGATGCGCGAAGCGGCTGCGATGGCCGAACGCGTAGCCGCGACGGACGCGAACGTGCTCGTCACCGGCGAGTCGGGCGCGGGCAAGGACGCGCTGGCGACGTTCATTCATGCACGGTCGCGGCGCGCAGACAAGCCCCTTGTGAAGATTGACTGCGCGACTTTGCCGGCCGATTTGCTGGAAGCGGAGCTGTTCGGTTACGAGCGCGGCGCGTTTACGGGTGCGACTGAAGCAAAGCCGGGAAGATTAGAGGCCGCCCATCGGGGCACGCTCGTGCTGGATGAAATCGCGCATCTGCCGCTCGATGCACAAGCAAAACTCTTGCGAGTAATTGAGGAGCGCGAGTTCGAGCGGCTCGGTGGACGCAAGACAATTTCAGTTGACGCACGGCTGATCGCGCTGACGAATGCGGACTTGAAGAACGCAGTTGAGCGGCGCGCGTTCCGCGACGACTTGTTTTATCGGCTGAACGTGGTGCACATTCACGTGCCGCCGCTGCGCGAACGCGGAAAGGATCTGGAGACGCTCGCGCGAATGTTCGCGAAGGCGTACGCAGCTAAACACGGCGCACGCGCGAGTCGGATTTCCGCCGACGGTTTACGATGTTTGAAAAGTTACGATTTCCCCGGCAACGTTCGCGAGCTGGCGAACATCATTGAGCGCGCCGCTATTGTTGCCGACGGTGCGAGCATTGACGTTGCGGATTTGCCCGCAGGTTTACGCGCCGCTGCTGAACGGCGCGCGCTTGAGAATCGGCGGCCGACGCTGGCCGAAGTCGAATCCGATTACATTCGCGAAGTTTTGGCGGCGACGAAAGGCAATAAAACCGACGCGGCACGGATACTCGGTATCAGCCGAAAGAATTTGTACGAGCGGCTGGCGCGTGAAGGACAGACGTCAGAAGTCAGAGATCAGACATCAGGGGGTCAAGAGTAATAAACGAAAACTGATGTCTGATGTCTGACATCTGCTCTCTGCCTTATGCGTATTCGCTTCATCTGGCCCGGCAAGACGAAAGATGAATGGCTGCGATCGCTGATTGATGAGTACTTGAAAAGGCTTTCGCGATTTACGCGTTGCGAGGTCGTCGAGCTGAAAGAGAGCCGAACGCGAGATGCCGCGGCAG
>DASXTE010000192.1:0-18103 GCA_036505595.1 Pyrinomonadaceae bacterium | reverse complement strand
ATTCACCATGTTGCCGACAATGGGGCCGGGCCGAATGATCGCCACCTGCACCACGATGTCGTAAAACTTTTGCGGCCGCAGACGCGGGAGACAAGACATCTGTGCGCGACTTTCAATCTGAAACATGCCAATCGTGTCCGCTTGTTGCAGAGATGCATAAACGGTGGGGTCGTCCTGAGGTAGATGTGCGAGATCGACTTCTTCGTGATAATCGTCACGAATGAGCTGAATCGTTTCTTCCAGCACAGCCATCATGCCGAGGCCCAACAGATCGACCTTGATGATTCCCAGATCCGCGCAATCTTCTTTGTCCCATTGGACCACGACGCGGCCGGGCATCGCCGCCGGCTCCAGCGGCACAACCGAATCAAGCTGACCCTGGCAAATCACCATGCCGCCCGAATGTTGGCCCAAATGGCGCGGCAAATCCTGCACCGCCAGGTACAGCTGAAAGAATTTCTTGATGCGTCGGTCGCGTAGATCAAGGCCGGCGTCTTTGAACTGCCGCTCCGTTGTGTCCTTCGGATCTTTCCACTCCCAGGTGTGGACCAGACCAGACAAACGCCCGAGCGTTTCATCATCGAAGCCAAGCACCTTGCCAACCTCGCGCGCCGCTGAGCGCCCACGATAAGTGATCACGTTCGCGGTCATTGCTGCGCCAAGTTTTCCGTAGCGCTCGTAAACATATTGAATTGCGCGTTCGCGCTGATCGCCGCTCGGCAAATCGAGATCGATGTCTGGCCATTCGCCGCGTTCTTCCGAAAGAAAGCGTTCGAACAAAAGTTCCATGCCAACCGGATCGACTGCGGTGATTCCCAATGCATAACAGACCGCGCTGTTTGCTGCTGATCCTCGCCCTTGGATCAAAATTCCGTTGCGTCTGCAGAACTCGACGATGTCCCAAACGATCAGGAAGTAACCTTCGAGTTTAAGCTTCTCGATCAACTTCAATTCATGTTCAAGCTGTTTTTCCGCGCGCGCGAACGAGCCATTGCGGCCATAACGCAGACGAGCGCCTTCATAAGTTCGCGCCCTCAGGAATGAAGTCATCGTTTCGCCAGGCGGTACCGAATATTTTGGAAACTCGTAACCAAGATCCTTCAGCGTGAATTCGAGTCGCGATGACAAATCAACCGTATTCGCGATCGCTTCCGGCAAATCAGCAAACAACGCCGACATCTCTTTCGGCGATTTCACAAACGTTTCGGAATTAATCGAGAGCAGACGTCCGGCGGTTTCCAGATGCACATGATTGCGAATGCAAGTGAACACATCCGCAACCTGTCTTTGCATGCGCGTCGCATAACAAACGCCATTCGTCGCCAGCAGCGGCAGTTTCAAACGGCGCGCGATTTCGATCACCGCGTGATTGCGCGCTTCTTCATCACGATTGAAGTGTCGTTGCAACTCCGCATAGACGTTCTCTTTACGGAAAATGTCGATCAGCCGCTCAGTTAATCTTTCTTCTCTGTGTCCTCTGTGGTTAATATCGCTTGCAATCGGCCCGTCGCTATCACCGGTCAAGCAAACTAACCCTTCCGCATACTCCGCCAATTCATCGAAAGTCACCGCGCACTCGCCCGGCTTCGCGTGCTTCGGCACACGCAGCTTCATCAGGGTGATCAAGCGGCAAAGGTTTTGATAACCGGTGCGATTTCGGACGAGGAGTGGAAGCGTGAATATTGAATTTGAAATTTGGAATTTGGCATTCTGCCGGCGGGATTTTGTCTCCGCACTCGAAACCTGAAACTTGAAGCCTGAAACCGTTATTTCCGCCCCAATATGTGCCTTTATCCCAACCTTCTGCGCTGCCAGATGAAAGCGCGCCGCGCCGTAAACGCCGTCGTTATCGAGCAACGCCATCGCCGGCATGTTCAATTCAGAACAAACCGCGATTAATTCTTCAGGCGTCGACGCGCCCCGCAGAAAGCTGAACGCCGAACGCGCATGCAGCTCAACGTATTTAGTCATAAATGCCTGCGACGAACCATTGCTCAGTCGTCAAGTCGCGAAAGATCCGACAGAGCACTTCGCCTTCAAACGACTTCGGATCAATCACCGCGACATCCCATTCATCTCGGGCCCAAACATCTTTACACCACCAATCTCCCGCCGCACGCCACGGACCGGCGACACAAACAATTTCGCCGTGAATGCTGCATGATGTTTGCTCGCAGCGCGCGTTGATACGCGTTGGTGTTCCATGTCTTAGTCGGACATCAGCTCGCCACGGCGGCCGAAAAATTCTCAAACCCATCACCGGGAGCGCAGGCGCCTCGCCCGCATTGAGCGCGAAGCGCGAATTGTTCTTCACGTTTCGGTGCGTTTTCTGATCAAGTCGAAATTTCTTTACGCGAAAGGCATCCGGCCGATGAGTGTCGAGAATTTCCGGTGAACCAACGTTGTCGGCGCCCACCAACTTCGCCAGCCGCGCCAAAGTGATTTCGAGTCTCTCCGGTTCAGGCGAGAGCGGAATAAACAAACCAGTTTGCGATGCGCGTGGTTTTACCGGTTCAGCAACGATCGCAACGGCGACAATTGCCGCCTGCGGGGGCTCGCGTTCGATTTCAAACAACAGCAGCCGCAAAAGCATCTTGGGATTTCGCATCGGCACAGGCAGCGTAATCACGCGCTGTTGCTCTGATTTGTCCTGAAGCTTTAGATTTAGTTTGAGTTCATTCGTCGCGAACGCGTACTCATGCAAATTCGCGCAAAGCTGATTCAGCAGACGCGAGAGAATGAACGAAAGCGGTTCGAGCTCGTCTATCGGATGTTCTAATTCCAGTAACTGTTCAAAACCGATTGGCGGACGAACCAAATTGAGTTGACGATTGGTTCTTCCTTGAGCCAGCTTTTGCAGCCGCACACCTTCCTGGCCCAGTCGTTCGGCCACGCCTGGCAAAGGCAATCGCGCCAGCTCGCCAAACGTGCGAATCCCCCAAAGAGCAAACGTCTCCTGAAGTTCTTCGGCACGTTTGTCATCAATTGAAGCTAATGAGTAATCGATTGTTTTGATCGACAGACTTTCAATTGTAGAAAGCTCTTCGCCACACTCAATGACAGTTACGCCTTTGAATGCTCGTGCCGCATGGATTGCCGTATCAGGATTTGAGGCAACCGCGACATTGATTTTGATATTGAGGTCTTTAGCTCGGCGAGCAATCGCGTTCGCCACCTTTCGCGCTGATTGGATTTCACCAGTTGATATCGCGCAACCTGTCGATTGAAACAAGAGGTCCTGGCCAGAGATGTCCAGCACCAACGTGGCATCCGTTGTTTGTTCGACTAAAGGCGAAAATGTGAATGCTAAATCGCCAAGTCCAGACCGTTGGTTTTCAGCATCAGCGGACGCTCGACCCTCGGATCTACAGACATTTCGGCCAAAAATGCAGGCAAACATGGCCACCCTACCGCGCTAAACCGCTTCATCAGAAGAGGTTGGATTGCGGCGAATATTAGCGAATATTGCCGAATATCGCAAATCGCTAATGCAATTGCGGATTGAATCGCATGGCCCCTGCGGACCAATCAATCGGCCGCTGGCGATTGGCGCGGATTTGCATGGACCGCAGAAAATGCGTATGGGCCGGATAAACGTGGGGTTTGGCAGCAGGCGTTGCGACCAATGAAAGCCGGCGTTCGGCTTCGATTGCATTCTTGTCGCCGCTATCATTCGATGAAACTAACGACATAGTGCCAGGCCATAGTGTTCGCTCGTTTTTCATTTCTAAAGCCAAAGAGGCACACGAGCGAACGGCAGACACAGGCGTGAGCACAATTAGGCTTGTCGAGGTGTTTTCGATCGCGCGTCGAAAACGAAACCACCAGGATGAAATGATTCGGCGCACGGCTTTCGCCGGCACATCGCATAAAGAAAGCGCGACACAACCAAAACCGCCCGCATGTAATATCAGATCAACTGCTTTGAAAGCCCGCTCGAGGCTGTGGCCACAGCGAACCCACAGCAATCGCTCGAAATCGACTCCGGCTTTTGCTGCTGAAGAAAGATCGAACGTGTCGCTACAATCAATCACTGCGCATATTTCTTCCTGCGTGGTCGCCGCTGCCAGACCAGAAAACAACAAGCTGGTCCGTCCCGATGATGCTGCACCGCGGATTTCCGTTATTGCCCCTCGAGGAAAACCGCCTACGACATCATCAATTTCGCTAACGCCCGTGGTTAGTGTTTCGACCCATCTTTGTCCGTGCCGTTCAAATACATCGCCGAAACGGACAGCCAACGCCGACTCGATTTCTTGTTTGGTGATGGCTGAATTCATGGTTTGCACTGATAGTTACTGTGTCCCAAAATAAGGTTTCATGGCAAAGGACAAATCGGAAACTTCAGCCGCAGATTTTTTTCCTGAACGCAAAAGCTTGAAAGCCTTTCGCGAGGCGGCCGCCGATTGCAAAGCTTGCGATCTCTGGGAACGCGGCACCCAAACCGTCTTCGGCGAAGGCGCCCGCCGCGCAGACGTCATGTTCATCGGCGAACAACCTGGAAACGAAGAAGACCTTTCCGGCCACCCCTTCGTTGGTCCCGCAGGTCGTTTACTGGATGATGCGTTAACGGAAGCCGGCATTGATCGCAGCCAAATTTACGTCACGAACGTAGTCAAACATTTCAAGTGGGAACCGCGCGGTAAACGCCGCATTCACAAAAAACCAAATGCGCGCGAGATCTCCGCCTGCCGTCCCTGGCTCGAAGCTGAAATCAGCTTAGTAAAACCGAAGGTCATTGTTTGCCTCGGCGCGACGGCCGCGCAGGCTCTGTTGGGTCCGCAGTTCAAAGTTACAAAGCAGCGCGGCCAATTTATCGAATCAACTTTGGCGCCTTACATCATGGCGACGGTTCATCCGTCTTCAATTCTCCGTGCGCCCGATGACGAAACTCGCCACGCAGAAAAGCGAAAGTTCATCGACGACTTAAAACGAATAGCCGCCGTTCTCTCAAGAGCCCGGTAAGTTCGCTAGGCGTATTTACGTATCACTCCAACAACCACGCCTTGTATTTGTAAACGGTCAGGAGGCTTCACAATAATCGGCTTGTATCGCGGATTAGCCGCTTCAAGTCGCACATGATTTCGCCCGCGATAAAATCGCTTAACCGTGGCGTCGCTGCTATCGATCAACGCGACGACTGTCTGGCCGTTATCAGCGGTTTGCTGCGATTGCAAAATTATTAAATCGTCTTCCCGAATCTGCTCATCGATCATCGAATCTCCACGTACACGCAAAGCAAACATCCGTCCTTTTCTCATCATGTCGCGCGGAATACAGACCGTTTCGTAATTTAAAATTGCTTCGATGGGAGCTCCCGCGGCCACAACACCCAGCAAGGGAATCTCAAAATTCTCGTTTTCAGTTGCCGGCTTTAGCAGTTCTATTCCGCGACTTACATTGGGGATCCGGCGAATCAATCCTTCGCGTTCAAGTATGGACAAGATATTATGGACGCTCGCCAATGACGTCATACCGAACTGTCGCCCGATCTCTGCCATCGTTGGCGGCTCCTGATTATCTGCCACATAGTTTGTGATGTAGTCTAAAACTCGTTGCTGACGCGCGGTGATCGCCATAGAAATTCACCTCCTCCGAATGAACGCGAATATTGTCGAATATCAACGAATATTTGTCCAGGTGGCTTTTACATCCGCGATTTGTACTCACCCGTCACGAGGCCAAAAGAATATTGATTGACAGTCCCCGTGGTTGAACGATACTATTGCCGTTGCAACGGTGTTTACCGCCGTCGCGACGCATTTCTGCCCTAGCCTGTGCCCCGTCTCGGGCTCGAGCCCACCAATTTCAAGGCCTTTACGATAAACAGCACCTGAACTAGAAGCACAAAATGTCAGCGAAACTCGGCGAAATTCTCGTCCGCGAGAATCTGATCAGCCCGCAGCACCTTCGCCAGGCTCTCGATTATCAAAGGGAGCATGGCGGGAGACTCGGCTTCAACCTGGTCAAGCTTGGATTGGTCTCGGACGATACCATCACTGCGATCCTCTCGCGACAGTACGGCATTCCTTCGGTCAATCTGGAGCTATTCGATATTGAGGACTCAGTCCTTCGATTGATTCCGCAGGAAGTCGCACAGAAATATTCCGTCCTCCCGCTTTCCCGAGTTGGTGCGACGCTGACGCTGGCCATGGTGGATCCGACCAATGTCTTCGCCATGGACGATATCAAGTTCATGACGGGACTCAATGTCGAGCCGGTAGTTGTCGCCGAGGCGAGTGTTCAGCAAGCCATTTCCAAGTACTACAGCACCACCCGCGAGATCGAACTTGCGTCGGTGGCGCCGGAAGTGGCTCCGAATGGCAACGGATTTTCCGACGCTGATTTGGTTTCGCTGGATACACTCGATTTCGACCACAGCGTTGCGGAAGAAGTAGAGGTCTTCGAAGAGAACGACGAGATCGATCTTTCGAGTCTCACCCGCATGAGCGAGGACGCTCCGGTAGTGCGCCTCGTTAATGTGCTGCTCGTGGATGCACTCAGACGCGGAGCTTCAGACATCCACGTTGAACCTTACGAAAAAGAATTACGCATTCGCTTCCGCATTGACGGTGTCTTGTACGACGTCATGCACCCACCCCTCAAGATGCGTGACGCGCTGATCTCGCGCATCAAGATCATGTCGAAGCTCGACATTTCCGAAAAGCGACTGCCGCAGGATGGTCGCATAAAGATTCGCGTTAAGGTCGATTCGCGTTCACGCGAACTCGACTTCCGTGTTTCGACGCTGCCTACGCTTTTCGGTGAAAAGGTCGTGCTTCGTCTGCTCGACAAAGAGAAGCTGATGCTCGACATGACAAACCTCGGGTTTGAGCCTGAGTCCCTGGTCAAATTCCAGCGCAACATCTCGAAGCCATATGGCATGGTGTTGGTAACAGGCCCGACGGGAAGCGGCAAAACGAACACACTGTATTCCGCGCTGCAATCTCTCAACACAGTGGACACCAACATCATGACCGCTGAAGATCCGGTCGAATTCAATCTGCCTGGAATCAACCAGGTGCAGATGAAAGAACAGATCGGCCTGAATTTCGCGGCCGCCCTGCGCTCGTTCTTGCGACAAGATCCGAACATCGTTCTCGTCGGCGAGATTCGCGATTTCGAAACCGCGGAAATCGCCATCAAGGCCGCTCTCACAGGTCACCTTGTACTCTCAACCCTCCACACGAACGACGCTCCGTCGACCATCTCACGCCTCATGAATATGGGCATTGAACCGTTTCTTGTGGCGACGAGCGTAAACCTCATTCAAGCTCAACGCCTCATTCGCCGTATCTGCAAGGACTGTAAGAAAGAACACCCAACGCCTCTCGAAGCGCTGGTCGAGATCGGTTTTTCAGCCGAGGAAACCAAGACACTTAAAACTTTTAAAGGCCGTGGGTGTCCGAGTTGCAACGATACAGGCTACAAAGGCCGCATCGGCTTGTACGAAGTTATGGAGATCACCGATGAAATTCGGGAACTGATCCTCATCGGCGCGTCAGCCCTCGAGCTGCGCAAGAAGTCCATTGAAGACGGAATGATCAGTCTTAGGGAATCCGGGCTTCAAAAAATCAGGAATGGGGTTACCACGATCGAGGAAGTTCTCCGCGAGACCGTGGCGTGAAAGGAGCAAGGAAAATGTTACGTCGAATTGCTTTAGCACTTTGTCTGTTGGTATCGCTGGTTGTCATGATTCCGCTGGTCAGCTCGACCGCGCACAACTTGCGTTCACACTTCTCTGCCGGTTCGCATCGCAGGCGGCATTCGCGCGCATGGTGGCGCCGGCATCGCGCCATGATGCGTCGCCGGCAAGCTTTGCTGGCCCGACGCCGCGCGCTGCTGATGGCGCGCCGCCACGGCACGATTCCCTCATTTGCGCCAAAAACCGCCGGTAATCACGCAACGCCTTCGACCGCGCCCGTGTTACCTGTGACCGCCAGTACGAACACGCCCGCGATTGCGCTACCGACCGGCTGGTCGCCAGATGCTTCGGCCAATGGCGCAGCGACTTTTCGCATAGCGCCAGCCAATGGCGTTGAAGCTCACGCCACGCTGAGTGTGGTTGCACCCACGGCGGGTAGTCAGCCTTTCGGTCGCGAACAGCGAAACATGGTCGGTGGCGCGTCTTTTACGGAACTCCGCCGCACGGTGATTGATCGGATGATCAGCGCCGGTGGTTGGGTAGTGAACGATCGCCAACGTGAGATTGGCGGCCGCAGGGTGTTTGAAGTAATTGCTCAAACGCCTTCCAGCGACGGCAAGCCCGACCAGGTTTGGAATTTTTATTTTGCTGAAATCAATGGCCGCGTCTATTCATTGACCACTCGCACATCTGGTGGCAACAACGCCGTCGCCGCTGATGCTGAGAAATTCCTCAGCACGCTTTCGCCGGAATCGGCGCAAGCGAAACAAAAATAGGAAACGGATCTGAAGATCTCAAAAAGGAACGAATACACCAATGGAAAATCCACCACAAATTTCCCTCTCCGAACTTCTGCGTAAACTATCTGAGCTGGGCGGTTCTGACTTACACGTCACGACCGGCACGCCTCCTTTGGTCCGCGTCCACGGCACTATTCGCGCATTAGACGGATATCGCCCGCTGACCTCGGCCGAAACAAAGCAACTGGCCTATTCCGTGCTCACTGACGCGCAAAAGCACCGGTTCGAAGAAAACCTCGAACTCGACTTCAGCTTTGGCGTCAAAGGGTTGTCACGTTTCCGCGCGAACCTCTTTAATCAACGTGGTGCGGTGGGCGCGGTGTTTCGCGCGATTCCTTACGAGATCAAGTCGTTTGAGGATTTGGGCCTGCCGCAAGTCGTCAAGGATCTTTGCAGCAAGCCTCGCGGTCTCGTGCTGGTCACCGGGCCGACCGGTTCAGGCAAGTCCACGACACTGGCCGCGATGATCGACAAGATCAATCGCGAACGACACGAGCACATTCTCACCATCGAAGATCCGATTGAATTTCTCCACAATCACAAGAACTGCATCGTGAATCAGCGTGAGGTCAATGCCGACACGAAAGGATTTCCTGAGGCGCTGAGAACCGCGCTGCGTCAGGACCCTGACGTGGTGCTCGTCGGCGAAATGCGCGACCTGGAGACGATCGAATCGGCGCTACGCATCGCTGAGACGGGTCACCTGACCTTTGCAACTCTGCACACCAACTCGGCCGCGTCAACAATCAACCGCATCATCGACGTCTTTCCCGCGGTGCAGCAGGCCCAGGTGCGCGCGCAACTATCGCTAACGCTCGAAGGCATTCTGTGTCAGTCACTATTGCCGCGTGCGGACAGCAGCGGGCGCGCTCTGGCGATGGAAATTCTGATTCCGAACTCAGCAATCCGCAATCTGGTTCGCGAGGACAAAGTCCATCAGATCTACTCGATGATGCAGACCGGGCAGGACGTGCACGGCATGCAGACTTTTAACCAGAGTCTGGCGACACTCTTCCACAAGCGACTGATTTCGCGAGAACAAGCTTTTCACAGTACGTCCAACGCGAATGAATTACGCGATCTGATCGATCGCGGCGCGGGCATAAATTCGGGAAACGGCTCGCTACCGAGACCTCCGATGGCGGGCGCCTACAACTCACAACGAGTGATGCAGCGAAGGTAAGGCGGCGCCGCCACAATGAACATTACGAGAACGGAGCACTAACCAATGCCAACCTACGTTTTTAAGGGACACAACCGGCTGAATGAAATTGTTTCCGGCGAGCGCGTTGCCGACAATCGCGAGACTCTGCGGCAGGCGTTGCGGCGCGAGCAGATCACGCTGATGTCGGTGAAAGAAAAAGGCCGCGAGATTGGTATTCCGAAACTTGCCGGCAGAAAAAAGGTGAAGTCAAAGGACCTTGCGATCTTCACGCGCCAATTCTCTGTGATGATCGATGCCGGACTCCCTTTGGTGCAATGTCTCGACATTCTGTCGCAACAGCAGCAGAACAAGTATTTCCAGCAAGTGCTGGCGCAGGTTCGCCAGGACGTCGAAGAAGGTTCGACACTCGCTGCTGCCATGAACCGGCACCCGAGAGTCTTTGACCAGTTGTATGCCAACATGGTTGAAGCGGGCGAGACAGGCGGTATTCTGGATTTGATTCTGCAACGGCTCTCGACGTTCATTGAAAAGATCGTCAAGTTGAAGCGTGACGTGGTCTCCGCCCTTATCTATCCGGCCGCGGTGATCTTGCTGGCGATCGTCGCCATTGCGGTCATCATGATCGTTGTGATTCCGCAATTCCAAAATATCTTTCTCGGGCTGTTAGGCCCGGGCGAGCCTCTGCCGCTGCCGACGCGCATCGTTGTCGGATTTAGTAGTTTTCTGGCCGGCTGGGGTGGTCTGTGCATCCTGGTTGCGATAATCGCTTCCGTCGTGGGACTGAAGTTCTATTACAAGACCCCGAAAGGGAGAAAAGTAATCGACACGATTCTTCTGAAGGTTCCCATTATTGGCTCGATCTTCTTGAAAATCGCGGTCGCGCGTTTCTCGCGAACACTCTCCACACTGCTGTCTTCAGGTGTTCCAATCCTCCAATCACTCGACATCACAGCCCGAACTTCGGGTAACATCGTGGTTGAGGAAGCAATTACGAGTATCCGCGATGCCGTCGAACAGGGTAAGAGTTTCGTCGAGCCGCTTCGCACGTCCCAGATCTTCCCGCACATGGTGGCGCAGATGGTCGGCATCGGCGAACAGACAGGCGCGTTGGATTCGATGCTTGGAAAGATTGCCGATTTTTACGAGCAGGAAGTTGACGCCGCCATCGCGAATCTGTTGACGCTGATTGAGCCCGCTCTAATTGGATTTCTGGGTGTGACAATCGGTAGCATCGTGGTGTCGATGTACCTGCCTATGTTCTCGTTGATCGGGAAGCTGTCGAATGGTCACTAATTGAATATAGAAAAGCTCTAGTTGTTCTTTTTCCACCACTCAAAAGTTAGCCGCAGTCCATCTTCCAGGTTCACCCGCGGTTCATAACCGAGTAGTGTGCGCGCTCGCGTGAGATCGGCGAGACTGTCTCGAACATCGCCAGCGCGCGGTGGTTCGTGTCGCGCAGTGACCGACGGCTTCCCGGTAACGGTCTTCATTGCCTCCAGGAGTTCGTTCAACGTGGTGCGACGTCCGTTTGCGATATTGATGATTTCGCCTGACGCGGCCGCGGACTCAGCCGCTCGCATATTCGCATCAACAACGTTTGAGATGTACGTAAAGTCGCGCGATTGTTCGCCGTCGCCGTAAATGACCGGCTGCGAGCCGGTCACGAGCGCGCTCATGAAGCGAGAGACGACGCCCGAATATTGCGAGGTTGGGTCTTGACGAGGCCCGAAGACGTTGAAGTAACGCAGCGATACCGTTTCCAGGCCATAGACGCGCGTAAAAACCTGGCAATAGTACTCGCCCACCAATTTTCCAACAGCATAGGGAGACAGCGGCGCGGGACGCATATCTTCGCGCTTAGGCAGCTCCGGCTGGTCGCCATATGCAGAGCTCGATGCGGCATAAATCAGGCGTCGCACCTTTTGATCGCGGGCCGTTAAAAGCAGCTCGAACGTAGCGTCAACCGACGCGTGATGACTCTCAGCCGGTCGATATACGGACCGAGGTACAGAAGGAATCGCGGCTTCGTGGAATACCAGTTCGACATCGCATAACGCCTTTTGTAGCGCCCGCTCATCCGCGACGTTCGCCTTTACAAAATCGACTTGCGACCCGATCGCATCGATATTGCTTTGATAACCCGTTGAGAGGTCGTCGATGATTCGAACCTTCGCGCCGCTCTGCACCAAAGTGGCAGCAATGTGAGAGCCGATGAAACCGGCGCCGCCAGTGACGAGGGCTATCCCTGAAAGTGCCATTTGTTATCTTCCTACGCAAACATAGTTGAAGCCCATTTCGCGCATGTCGGCAGGCTCGTAGATGTTTCGCAGATCCGCGATGTTTGGCGTCCGCATTAGTTTGCGAATGCGCTCCATATCCAAAGCGCGAAACTGATTCCACTCAGTCACGAATACCAACGCATCAGCGCCCGTTGCGGCGGCGTATTCGTCTTCCGCGTAGTCAATCGTCGGCAGCACTTTTGCGGCTTCATGCTGGGCAACTGGATCGTACGCGATTACGTTTGCGCCCGCATCCAACAAACCGCGAATGATGTCAATGGCTGGAGCGTCGCGCATGTCGTCTGTTTCCGGCTTGAAACTGAGGCCAAACACCGCGATCCGCTTTCCTGACAATCCTGCCGCCAGCTTCTCAATTTTCGGCAACATTGCTTCGCGTTGCCGCTCGTTAACCTCAATTACCGCATCAACAATTCTGGTCGGGGAATCATATTGCCGGCCGATTACAGCAAGGGCCCGCGTGTCTTTCGGAAAGCACGACCCGCCAAAACCCGGCCCCGGGTGAAGGAATTTGCCACCGATGCGGCGATCCATTCCGATGGCGCGCGCGACTTCGTGAACGTCGCAACCGACCTTTTCACAAAGGTTGGCAATCTCATTAATGAAGGAAATTTTCGTCGCGAGGAATGCATTCGCCGCGTACTTGATGAGTTCAGCGCCTTCGACAGAAGTGATAACAAATGGTGTCTCAATCAGGTAGAGAGGCCGATAGAGTTCGCGCATCAACTCCGTCGCTTTCGGCTCGTTGCTGCCAATCACAACGCGATCGGGACGCATGAAGTCGCCAATCGCAGCTCCTTCGCGCAAGAACTCCGGGTTGGAAACCACGCTGAAGGCTACGGGCTTCGAAAGATTGTCTTTGATCAGTTCGGTAAGCCGCTTGCCCGTTCCAACGGGAACGGTCGATTTCATAGCGACGACTTTGTAGCTGTGAATGTGCCGACCTATTTCTCGCGTGGCATTCTCAACAAATTTGAGATCGGCCGAACCGTCCGACTTAGGCGGAGTCCCAACGGCAAGAAAGACTACCGACGCGGGCTCAACGGCCGATTGGAGGTTGGTCGTAAACCTCAATCGTCCCGCATGAAGGTTCTTTTGAATTAATTGTTCAAGTCCGGGCTCGTAGATCGTGGCTTGGCCGCGGCTCAACTGGGCAATCTTGTCAGCGTCTACATCAACACAGGCTACGTCGACACCAAATTCCGCAAAACACGCTCCAGTTACAAGCCCAACGTAGCCGGAGCCAATAACGGCTATATGCATTCAGACTAAATTTCTCGCAATCGTTCAGATCAAAAGTTACGGGTCACGCACGTCATCAGCGCGTGACCCGCAGTTTATCATCATGTGCCGCGCCCTGGGCACGTCACAAGGTAAGTTTGAAACGCAAGCTACTTCGTCGGACTAACTACCGTGACTGACCCACCGAAGTTGAGATCGTTGTTCGACGATCGGCCTGCCAAAATAGCCGCCGCAACTGCGCCGCCAGCTGCCAGCAAGAGGGCAGCGAGAGCACCGCCACCAATGCCGGGCATGCCGGGCCGCGCCAGCCGGGTGCAACGAGTGCCGGGTTGCGGTGTGCCAGCCGTTTCAGTAGTTCCCGCGGCAATGGCCGTTGTCTTGCCACCCGCGCGCAACTCGACCACGCCAGCTTGCGAGTTGACTCTCATGTCACCGCACTCGACGTCAACCATGAAGTTCGCCGCCTGGCTTGCGTCGGCAACCGCCGCACCATCTTTCGTCGTAACTATCGCCGAAACACCTGACGACGTGGCGACCTGGAGACGGCCCGCATCAAGTGACGTTGAAATGTTTGAATCGGTAAAGCTGAGCTTGACGGTGGTATTCGGCAGCAACTCCACGCGCCCCAGTTTTCCGAGGCCCACCACTGCACTGCTGTTGGCCGCAGTCGTAATGACGCTGTCTGAAAAAACAGTCGCACCCGAAATTGCGGCTTGACCGTTAACGGTCACCTGCCCCGAAACCGACAGCTCGCCGGCGTTCTTTTGTTGGCCGGGCTTTGCCAGCGCCACCATCGAATAGACGCTAAGTACGGCAATCGCAACCGCGAATGCAATCGACTTGCGGCTCCTATTTCTGCTAGTCATCGTTTCCTCCCGTAGAAGTGAACAAGATTCCTGGAATGCACTCTTGACTCGGCTCGTTTCTCGCCGCCGCGGAACACCTCGTTCCGTTGCTCAAGACTGAATTAAGAAGAAGCTTTTTCGTGGCCACGTAAGCCACTGAATCAATGGCTTTTGTACACGAATTGACGCCCCTATGTCAACAGCCAATTCCTTGAAATTCCCTAAATTTAAGCCCTTAAATTGCTAGGTTTCGGCACGATAACACGGCGAACACAGGGTGTAAAGAGCTTTTTCCCTAAATGCTGTCAAGATTCTGTGTTCTTTTTGCGCAAGATTCTGGGTGGGGCTCTCGTTATGAAGCTACAATCAGATGGGGTATCTCAACGGGGTCCCGCTTTTCGAGGACGGGTTGTGCCCTGGCCAACCCTCTGGCCCTTTGCGCCCACAGTTTCACTCTGGTTGCCGGCGCTCTGGGAGCCGTTGGCCTCGAGCAGGGCAGCTTGCTCGTACGGATCAAGCCGCGCGAAAACATAAAACACTTCACCAGTGTTGGTCGCTCCGAGGTAACGGAACGTATTCCCGACCACCTGGTTCAGCCGAAAGCTTCTTGGACTGGGAGGGTTTTCGAACAGGATGCCCAATTCCTCTCCTGTGACGGCCTCAAGCTCAGGTACATAGTCATTGCCGCTCTGTGTTACCAGACGAATCGCCGTTTGCCGGAGCGCCCGAATGCGATTTGAATTTCGTCGATAGTAGTCACCCGAGATCTCTCGCCGGCTGATGCGATCGTCGACAACTTCCTGCTCATTTCGAAGATATCCGAGATAGGCGCGCATCACTGGTCCAAACTCTGAAGTTTTGCTGCTCTTGCCATTGAGACCATGCTGCGCAAAGGCAGCACCTGTTACCGCGAGGGTCGCGATTATGACTAGTAAGTAGGATCTGAAGCGGAGCATCGAAGTCACCCTCCTTGATTGAAGCGTGTCCGACCAGGAATGCAGCCTGAGCTACTTTAGCGCAGGAAACTCACAGTAAGCCAATCTCTGTCGGTCCGTTATCGCCCGCGATTATACTCGCGTCACAAATCGAGCAATATTGCACCCACAATTCGTGGATGTTACATTTCGATTTCACCATGAACGATCAAACTGGCGCGAGGAAGCGAGTCGCACTCGGCGTAACTGGGGGCATCGCTGCTTACAAGGCGATCGAGGTCCTGCGCGGGTTGCAACGCGCGGGGTGTGAAGTGCGGGTGGCGATGACCCGGCATGCGTGCGAGTTTGTGACGCCATTGACGTTTCGCGCCTTGTCGGCCTCGTATGTCGTGGTGGATGACTATGCGCCGGATAACCCGGATCCGATTGCGCATATCACATTTTCTCAGACCGTCGATTTGCTCATCGTTTCGCCGGCCACGGCCAACACGTTGGCGAAATTCGCCAATGGCGTCGCCGACGATTTTCTAACCTCCACCTATCTGGCCTGCACCGCGCCGGTGTTAGTTGCGCCCGCGATGAATACGACGATGTGGGAACATCCGTCGACGCAGCGGAATATTGAAAAGCTGCGTGCGGATGGCGTTCACATAATCGAACCCGACGCAGGAGAAATGGCCTGCGGCACAATCGGGCCTGGTAGATTAAGCGACCCGGAAAGAATTGTCGCGGCTGCGCTGGAGATATTGGAGGGCGCTCGAACAAACCGAGACTTGGCCGGCGAACACATTTTGATAACTGCCGGAGCGACTCGCGAACCTATCGATCCCGTACGATTCCTTTCCAATCGTTCATCGGGACGAATGGGATTTGCGCTGGCTCGGGCCGCGCGAACTCGCGGAGCCGACGTCACTTTGGTTGCCGGAGTCACGAGCGTCGATCCGCCTGCGGATGTCCGGCTGATCAACACTGCCACCGCCGAAGAAATGCATCGCGCGGTACTGGAATGCATCGAGGACGCGACGATATTCGTGGCTGCCGCGGCCGTTGCTAACTATGCCCCAACCCGCGCGTCCGCGCAGAAAATCAAGAAAACGAGCGATGTTTTGGAACTGAAGCTTGAGCGCACCCCCGACATTCTTGGCGAAGTCGCGGGCGCGCGCCGCAATGGTCAACTCATCATTGGCTTCGCCGCCGAAACTGAGGATCTGTTGAGGCACGCGCGGGAAAAACTGATTAGCAAAGGACTCGATGCGATTATCGCTAATGATGTTTCGAATGCGGGATCGGGCTTCGATTCAGAAAACAACGCGATCGTGGTGCTGTTTCGCGATAAGCCGGGGATCGTAGAATTGCCGTTGATGTCGAAAATGGAAGCGGCGGATCGTATTCTCGACGAGGTGGTGAAACTCCGCCGGGGTGATAGCAGGTCGCGCCCAGCATCCGCCGACAACCGATGACTTCTGATCAAGCTGCGAAGGAACTAATCGACCTCTTGGCGCAAACCCGAGAGTACGTCCGCTATTTTGACGAACTTGGCGCTGAGACGATCGCCTTGGGGTCCACAACCGACGAGATTTCTGCGCAAGCTGTCTCGACTGGTCCACAACCTAAGATAACGCTGCCCACGCCGGCGGCATCGCGGCCGCAGTCGACGCGTGCACCCGCGCCGTCTACAACGACTCTCTTCGCGCGCACAACGGTAGCGCCGGCAACAGCTGCTGTTCCGCAGAGCAACCTCTTCGGCGACACCGCGCCAATCGAACCGGCGCTGCCGCAATCGACCGAAACGCTCGAAGATATCTGGCGCGACATTGGTGATTGCACTCGTTGCGGGTTGTGCGCGGCGCGCACACAGGTTGTTAACACCTATGGCAATCCAAAAGCGCGGCTCATGTTTGTCGGCGAGGCGCCCGGCGCTGACGAAGATGCGCAGGGTAGGCCGTTCGTCGGTCGCGCCGGTCAACTGCTGACAAAGATGATTGAAGCGATGGGCATCAAGCGCGAGGAGGTCATCATCGGGAATGTCAATCGTTGCCGTCCGCCCGGCAACCGCCAGCCAACTTTGGAAGAAGCAGCCATCTGCCGCCCGTTTCTGTTTCGCGAAATCAGCGCGGTCCGTCCGGATGTCATTGTAGTGATGGGCAACACCGCGCTGCGGAATCTGCTGGAAATTCGCGCCGGAATCAGCAGCGTGCGCGGCAAGTTTCACGATTATCATGGCATCAAAGTCATGCCAACGTTTCATCCTGCTTACTTATTGAGAGACCCTTCAAAGAAACGCGAGACGTGGGAAGACCTGAAAAAGGTGATGGAGTATCTTGATAGCCGCGCGCAGAGTGCAGCGAGCACCTGACCTCTACTTTTAATCAGCATCCTCCCGCGATAATCTTTGCGCCCAGGCGCAATCACATGTCTGCTCCAGTACAATCCGTTCAAGAATCAGCTCCCAGATTTGCTCAGATCGCCCTACCGGTTCATCTGCGCAAGCTCTTCACATATCGTTTGCCGACATCGATGCAGGAAACCGCACGCGTTGGTTCGCGTGTTGTCGTACGACTCGGCACCAAGCCGATGACCGGGTACATCGTCGCGATGCTGCCGAAGCTTCGCGAGGGCACTAGCTTAGTCGAATCCGAACTTAAAGAAATTGAAGACCTATTAGACGTTGAGCCATCAGTGACGCCGGAGGTGGTTGAACTGACGCGCTGGGTCGCGGACTACTACGGCGCGCCTCTGGGTGAAGTAATGCGCGCGGCTCTACCGGCCGGAATCGACACTTCAATCATGCAAGTCGCGTCGATCACAGCCCAAGGCCGCGAAGCGCTCGCACACACGTCAGTACCATCCACGTCAGCGGGTGGGACCGAGAGATCTGCCACCAAACAGCGCGCGCTCCAAATCCTCGCCGATGAAGGCGAAGCGGAGATCAACGCTTTCTGCCTCCGAATGGGCTCTGCGCGAATTCCGAAGTGGCTGCGAGAGCTTGAGAGCGGTGGATTGATTGAGCGTACCTATCGAACTCGCTCCATCGCGGCGCGAGCGAAACGGCAAAGGGCAATTCGACTAATCGAGGCGGCCGGCGAGAAAAAACTGAGTCAAGCGCAGCAACGCGCCCTTGACGCGCTTCGATTACACAAAAACCAAATGATAGCCAGCGAGTTGATCAAGGAG
>DASXTE010000191.1:0-10120 GCA_036505595.1 Pyrinomonadaceae bacterium | reverse complement strand
TAACCACAGAGGCCGGAAAGCGAGGGAAAGAAATACAATGACACCGAGATTCTAGCACCGGCGAGCAATGGAGTCAGTACCATCTGCGTAAGCAGATGGACTAGCAGGTACGTCGCAAACTGAATCTTAAACCCACCCGCTGACGCGGGTGGTACTGACTTGATGACACGGTTTATGATTAGCCGCGCATGAATGAGTTCGACGTTCTGATTGTGGGGGCGGGGCCCGCGGGATCGTTTGCGGCGGAGCGTCTGGCGCGCGCCGGCGTAAGCGTGGCGCTGTTCGATGGCCGACCGCCGGGCGAGCCGAAAGCCTGTGGCGGCGGCGTGACCTCGAAGGCTTTGAAGGCCTGGCCGCATCTGCTGGAAGCGGTCGGAAGAACGATTGATGAGCTCGATATGTACTCGCCTTCAGGCAAGCATCTGCACATGAAGCTGGACGAGCCGTTCGCGGTCTATTCACGGATTGCGTTCGATACTTTTTTGCGCGAGCGGGCGCGTGAAGCCAGTGCGAAGGTGTTCGCGGACAAAGTTTCCGGCCGCGGAATTAGACTTACCGACGACGGATGGATCGTCAAAACACAAAGCGGCGCAGACTTCAAAGCCAAATTCCTAGTCGCCGCCGATGGCGCGAACAGCGCGATTGCGAAGAAGCTCGCCGGGCCTTTGCCGCCGGCGGAGATGGAAGTCGCTTTCGGCTATCGCGCGCCGTTGCCGGAATCTGGTGAGGCGGCAACGGTGGTCGCGTTTCTGCCCAAGTGGGTTGGCTATGCGTGGGCCTTCCCGCGCGTCGATCACGTTTCGTTTGGCATCGCCACGACGCAGGACGCTTTCGATCACGAAGCGCTGGATCAGTTGTTGTGGGATTTCATGGTGAGTTACTACGAAGTAGCGCAAGTTGGTAACTTGCAGCGGCCGATGCGGCTTTGGTCAGGCAAAAATAAAAGCGCGCAAGTTAACAACTTGCGATACAAAGCTGAACGTTACGCCGCGCGCATTCCCGGGCTCGCGCCGCGCACTTGGGACACGCGCAGGGCTTGCGGCGAAGGTTGGGCGCTGTTGGGTGACGCTGCGGGGTTTGCCGATCCGGTAACGGGCGAAGGGATCTATTACGCGCTGCGTTCAGCGGAACTGTTCGCGGGTGCGTATCTAAAGGGAAAGCCGGAAGAATACGAGAAACTTTGGCGCAAAGATTTCGGCGGCGAACTGAAGCGCGCTTCACAGATGCGCCGGCGCTTCTACGGAAACTTCTGGGGCGCGCCGTTTACTGACCGCATGATCGAGTTCGCGCGCGGTCATCGGGGGATTCGGAAAGTGCTGGGCCAACTTGTCGCCGGCGATCAGGGTTACGTCGATCTGAAGAAGAAACTTGCGCGCAGCGCGCTGAAGCCGATGTAAGCGAGTTCGCCTCGTGGGTTTTTCCAAGCGCAACTCGGTAAGGCCAAGCCTTACCGCGCTGTCTGGCGGCAAAGCCGCATGTCTCGCGAATAAACATGTCATTCAACGAAAATTCTGCCGTGGCCGTCACCGCGCCTGTGGTGCAAGTCACCAGACGCGGCGCAGTGGTCGGCGAATCAGAAGCAGACTTTCACGCGCTGCGGAATACGTTTGCGCAACAACACTGGCTGCTGCTGCCGAGCTTTCTCGACGCGTCGCTGCTCGAACTGATTCAGCGCAAGCTGGATGAAAGCGAGTATTGCGTGGTTGATCGCGAGACAGGCGTCGAGCTGCGACCAATGGATTGCACGGCGTACTTGGCGACAGAACTTCTGCTGAACGGTCCGAAACTATTCCGCGCAATCCAACAACTCACGGGATGCGCGCCGATTGCCTGTTTCAGCGGTCGCATCTATCGACGGCCGGCGAGCAGCACTTACTTTAACCGTTGGCACACTGACATCTCCGACGAAGGGCGCATGATTGCGCTGAGCATCAATCTGAATGTTGAGGCGTACGCGGGCGGCGCGTTGCAGATACGCTCAGCTGAGACGCATGAGCTGTTTTGCGAAGTCTACAATCGCGGCTACGGCGACGCTTTGATTTTCCCGGTTGATGAAAAGTTCGAGCACCGCGTGTGCGAAGTTGAGGGCGGCGCTGCCAAGACGGCCCTAGCGGGCTGGTTCAGATCAAAGCCGGATCCGAATTCATTGTTTGGTCGCGGGCGACAATAAGCTGCCCCACCAGGAAATGCATGGGCAGTTGCTATTTGCCCTCAACTAGCTTGTAGCTTGCTAGTTCGTTCAAAAGCTGCTCGACGTTTTTTAGAGCATCCTCATGTGTGACTTCGTAGCTTGCGACGAGCCGGGCGGCGATTTCATCGGTGGCCATTTCTTCCTCGAGACTTTTCCAGATCAACATCGCCGTTTCATTGAGCTGATAATACTTTTTCGTGTTCAGGTCGACGAGGATACCTTCTTCACCGTCGAAGTCGGTAAAAACGATGTGGTCAAGAGGCTTTGGCTTCGCCCCGTTCGCAGCAATTGCAGGTTTGGTCACAGACTCACTCACTGATTTTGGTCGCCTTCGAAAAAGTCGCGATAACGGGTAGGAAGATAACACCTGTTTCTGGTGTCGGCAATTGGCCCTCTGCCACAGATAACCACGCTGCGTACTAATTCTCGACTCATCCTTTGCGGCCTCTGCGCTTGCCTTGGGTGCTTCCTCTGCGGTGAATGCTTTTAGAGAATTCTAACCGCAGAGCAGCGCAAAGGTTTTCGCAGAGGGACAGAGAGGAACTGGCAGGACCCTATGAGTTCCGGATACTTGCTTGACGCCTCTGACGCTGAATGCAAAGATGCGTGTCCACAAGAAAAACGGCAGCCTCGTAAACGCAATCAGTAAAGCCGCGCTGCTCGACTTTAGTGCTTGGAAATCTAGCGAACCTCGACCGCTGGTTTGAGCGCGACGCGGGTGAACGAATCGGAAACTTAATCCTTTATCGGGTGCGGTTGCGGCAGTAGGAATCCCGTTTTGAACAAGCTTTGGTTTCGAAGAGACGGTTGGCTGCGCTGGCGGCTGGGCTTCTACGCCGCAGTAGGTTTCGCGCTGATCACTCTAATTCCACAGGCAAATTTTTGGCGGGTGCGAGGCCATGAATGGCACGGCGCGTTTTATACATATCATCCTGATGAAACGCCTTATGCAGCCTACGTCAACTCGCTGATCCAGGGTCGTCCACGTCGTAACGATCCGTATTCCGGTCGGCTTGATGGTCCGGACGTCTCGCTGCCTGAATCATTATTGTCGATTCAATTTGTGCCGGCGTTCTCGTTGGCGCTTCCCGCGCGCTTGCTGCGGCTGTCGGCGATGACGATGTTCATCGTGCTCACACCAATCGTGGCATTCGCATCCATTCTCGGAATTTTTTGGCTCATCTTGCGCATCACGAAGGACCCGCGCTTGGCCGCAACGGCAGCAGTCTTCGTTTTGAGCATGGGTGGTCTAGCGCGTGGACAGTTGCTGGTCAGAATGTTAGGCGGCGCAGCGACGCCTTACATCTTTTTGCCGTTTCTGCGGCGTTATGAACCGGCCTTTGCCTTCCCATTGTTCTTCGTTTTCTGTGGGCTGGTTTGGGTAATGCTGCGGGCCAGAGAGCGCCGCGCGGTTGTGGTATCCACGCTCGGCGCCGCGTTTGCGTTTACGGTGCTCATCTTTTCTTACTATTTTCTGTGGACGGCCGCAGTAGCTTGGGTCGTAAGTCTGATCTGCGTCTCAGCACTTGTTCGTGGTGAAGGGTGGCGACAGGATTTAGTCCGCGCCGCAAAGTTGGCCGTGTTAATGGCGCTGCCGCTGATTCCGTATATCTATTTGCTGGCACATCGCGCACCTTCGATGGATGCACAACAGGCGCTCACCTACTCGCACGCGCCGGATCTTCTGCGGCCACCGGCGGTACTGTGCGCGCTGCTGTTATTGGTGCTGGTTTTCGCAATGTGGCGCGGCTTGATCGCGCGCCGCGATCCGTCGGTCGTATTCGCGGCCGCATTCGCGTTAGCACCGCTGCTAATGTTCAATCAGCAGGTCCTGACCGGCCGTTCCCTTCAACCGATCCACTACGAGCAGTTCATTGCGAATTACGTCTCGCTTCTGGCCCTGGTTCTGACCGCAAGTCTTTTGTGGTGGGCGCGGACCGGCGGGCGGAAGATCCCAGCGCTCATATTGATTCTAATTTCCGTCATTTCTATCGCGCGTGCGTCGCAGGAAGCGTGGCTCGGCGCGAGAAGCAGAGTCAATTTCTCAACCATCGTTGACGAAAGCAGACCCGTCGCCGTACGCGTCGCCGAATTGAATCGACGGATGTCCGACCGTGGCACTGGTTCATCAACCGTAGCTCTCGTCTTATCACCTGCATCGTTCGTAGTCATGGACACACTATGTATGACTACATCGCAGCCTGTGCTCTGGGCGCCTCACATGTTCAGCTTTTCTGGACTTACGCTCGCGGAAAATAAAGAGCGCTTCTACCAAAATCTCTACTATTCGGACGTTGATCAGCAGACGTTGCGGTCGGCCACTTTGGAGCACACTTACTTTCAGCTCGCGAACTTTGGTTGGGAACGAGTGATTCAAGGGCTAAATGCGAACTGGCGGCCAATCACTGAAGCCGAGGAGCAGGCCGCGCTGACAGAGTACGAACAGTACGTCAACACGTTTGATGCGAAGCGCGCGTCACAGCCGCAGCTTGCGTATGTGATCGCCCCGGTGAAAGAAGCCACGGATTTTTCGCGCATCGATCGATGGTACGAACGTGATGCAGGCGAACGCGCGGGCGCTTACATGATTTATCGAGTCAAGCTGCGGCCTTGATTTGAGGTTAGGACAAGTCGAGACTCCATTGATTGCTAACTCCAGAGGAACAAAAGGTTGGCGCTGGATCGCGCTACCTGCTGCCATTCTGTTTTTGCTGGCGTTGGCGCCGCAGGTCGCCTTGCGAATCCTGGACGGACAAAGTTGGTCGGGGTCGTATTTCTCGTTCAATCCAGACGAAGCGCCTTACCTCGCCTACGTTAACGCATTGAAAGACGGGCGGCCGCGGAAAACCGATCCGTATTCGGGCCGCGACGACCGGGCGGATGCTCCGCAGCCTGAATCGATCTTCTCGATTCAATTTGTTCCGGCATATGCGATTGCGCTCCCGGCGCGGCTGCCGGGAATTTCCGCGCAACGCGCATTTGCGATTCTGAGTTGCGTGGTTGCGCTGTGCGCGGCGGTAGTCATTTACGGCCTCATTCGCTTGATAACCAACGACGATCGAGTCGCGGCGGCCGGCAGTCTGGTTGTCTTGTGCTGCGGATCGCTCCGCTATGCGCCGTTCATAACGCGCTTTGTCCCAAACGGACGAGTGCAATACTTCCCGTTCTTGCGCAGCTATCTGCCCTCGTTCGCTTTCCCGTTTTTCATTCTGTTCGTGATCGTTGTCTGGATGCTTCTCAAGACGAATGACACTCGAAAGAAGTTTTTCCTGAGTGTGGCCGCGGCGGCGATCTTCACTCTGCTGCTGTTTTCGTACTTCTATTTGTGGACCGCGGCGATTGCCTGGGTGTGCATACTGGCCATTTTGTGGATGGTTTTCAGGCCGGATGGTTATCGAAACAATTTGAAAGCCATTGCCGTCATCGGCGCGGGCGCAATCGTCGGGTTACTCGGTTACTGGCGACTGCTGTCGCATCGCGCGGCAGCCACGGATGCGTTTCAGGTTTTGACGACGACGCACCAGCCTGATTTGCCTCGCGTGCCGGAATTGATCGGCATCGTTATAGCCGCGGCAATCGTAGTTTGCGCGAGGCCCAGGGGGTTCCTCAACCTGCGCGAACATCGACTGCTATTCGTTTTGTCTCTGTCATTAATGCCGTTCGTCGTTTTCAATCAGCAAGTACTGACCGGCTACTCAATTCAACCGATTCATTATGAGCTTTACGTCGCGAACTATGTTGCGCTGTTGGCGATGGTGTTGGCGTTTGGCGTGATCGTGCAGGCGCGCAGACCGCATCGCTTTCCGTCGCGAGTGTTGACCATCGCAGCGATCTGCGCAATCGGTTGGGGAGTCGTCGAAGTTACGTACGCGATCCGCTCGCGCGCACAGCTAAACCGAATTCGAGACGAAGTCAGACCGGCGGCTTTGCGGTTGACTGATATCGCAGCAACTTCTCCGGTCACAGTTGATCGGCGAAGCGGGGTGGTGCTGGTAACCAACATCGTCCAGGCGGACACATTGCCTGCCGATGCGCCGCGGCCGGTCCTTTGGGCTCCGCACATGCGCAGCTTTCCAGGCATCAGCCTTGCGGAAGAGAAGTCTCGTTACTACGCACAGCTTTATTACACCGGCACAGACGTGAAGAGTTTTGAATCGCTGCTGCGGCAGACAACGATTGCGCCGAGCGTAGTTTTTGGTTGGGAACGCGTAAATCCGCGGCTTGCATCCTCTTCGAATCCAATCTCTGAAGAAGAGATTCAACAGGAAGTGCGCAGCTATTCGGATTACATCGCTTCGTTCGATCGCGATCGTGCAGCCGGCATTCAGTTATCGTTTGTGGTCGCTTCGCGCAACGATAATCTGGCGAATCTCGATCGTTGGTATGCGCGCGATGAAGGTGTCGGTGTTGGGAAGCTGGTGCTCTATCGCGTAACGTTGCGTTAGCCGGAAGCTTCTACAGGTTGGTCGATACATTTAGGATCGGCAAGGCGTGCTTACTCGAAGCGATCGCTTGCGCGTTGTGCCAGGGAATTTTTCCGAACGACCGCAGGCAGAGCAGGCAGGGCGAACCCAGGTAGAGTTCCGGTTGCTCGCCGCGGGATGCATAATCAGCCAGCAGTTCTTTTCGGCTCTTGAGTTGCGCTTCGGCGATCGCACGCAAACGCGTGAAAGCAGAAGCGAATCCCTCATTATTCAAGTCGGCGACCACCTCGGCTTCCCCCACCGCGCCGCGAAAGCCTGACAAGTTACAGCACAGCGACATGTGACCGCGGTAATCGATGTTGCAACTCCGGCTGGCGAGCGCAGAGCAGGGCGGCGCGGGATCAATATTGTAGTAGCCAACTTCCAAACTGATTCGCATTTTGAAGACGCGCGCAAGCAGCGCCACTTCCTGCTCGGCCTGCGTCCGTTCATCCGGAGTAAGGCCCGATTCATCGGCAAACGCGTTGGAAGTCGGCAGCAGGTGTCCAAAGTTCAAGGCGGCCGCGCCCATCCGCGCGGCGAACAAAGCGATTTGTTCGAACTGGGGCAGCGTGTCCTTGCGCATGACGCATTTGATCACGAACGGCAATTCCGCGCGGCGGCAGCGCGAGAACGCGCGCACCAGCCGCACGAAAGATCCTTCGCCGCGCCAGCGATCGTGACTCTCGCGCGTCGGCCCATCCAGGCTGAACGCCACGTGCGTAACGACATTTCGGTTCGCGCTGATGACCGGCCAAATCCGCTCAAAGTGCCAACCGTTGGTCACGAAACTGCACTTCAAGCCTTCAGCCCCGACGGTTTCGATTACTTCTTTGAAGTTTGGGTGAAGAGTTGTTTCTCCGCCCGTGAACATCACGTGCGACGCACCGATCGCGTCGCGCGCTTCACGGATTACGCGTCGCAGCAAATCTAATGAGAAGAAATTTGCCGGCGTATGATAGAGCGCGTCTTCATCACGCAGGCAGTAACTGCAGTGCAGATTGCAGATGTTCGAGAGTTCGATAATCAGACGCGGCGGCCCATAGTCGCGCGCGCGGCCGCCATCTTCAAGCGCGGTAGCTTCCACTGGCAACATCATGTTGTTAGTCAGCATGCGAAAGCAAGAACTCGCTGGCTCGTTCGCTGTGCAACAGATCTGTGCCGGCAAAAAGTTCAAACCCTTTAGCCTGCCGCGCGAGTTGCGCCAGCACTTCCAAATGCGCTTGCGCCGTCGGCTTGTCATAGCAGGCCCAGGGGCACATCCGGATCAGCCGAGCCATCGTTTCTGATCGATTCAATAATCGCGTGCGGCTGGTTGGCACATTTCCCAATTCCGAGAAGAAGATCTTAGCCGGCATGCACGATTGCGCGAACCGGCCGGGAAAAACCGGCGCCGGCTCGAACCTTTTCTTGAGCGGATCGAAAGGTGCAGTCATGACTTCAATTGAATCCGTATCACCCACTCCGGTTGCCGAGAAAGTCTCTTCCGTAAGGGCGAACATTCGTCTGAGGGCATGCGCTTCAACCACGCCGTTCTTGCTGAACAGCAAGACGGAATCATCCGAGAGATACTGCCACCCCGCCGCCGCCAGTTGCGCTGCGAGATTCGACTTGCCGCTGCCCGAAGGACCCACCACCAGGACTCCTTTGCCGGCCGGGTCAACGACGCCTGCAGCGTGCAGCTCGTACAGCCCACAACGACGCATTGCTGCCATGGAAGCGTTAAAGATCAGACGAGCCAGGGGCGAACGTTCTCGCGCTTGCGCATTGCTGCCGATCCAGACTTCGACTGTAGACGGATTCAAGCGGCCCGCGGCGACTGTGGAACCGTGATTCTCGAAAAAATAGATACTCACGTCGGTGCGGCAGCGACCGCCTTCAGCTACTTCGAACGGCGCGAGATGGAAAGGCGCTGTTGGTGGATCGTCGGACGTGCGGATGACGAGGGTGACGTCGGGCTTGATGCCGCCATAAGCGGTGACGGGAGCGACGTGCCAACCCGCGAAGTAACGCTGCATCAATTCAGACAGTTTCGCATCGCAGGTTTCGACGCAAATAAAACGACCGGCCACCGCGTAGACACTCGCGAAAGCCGGTCGTTCGGAACATTCCGAAGCTCCGATAGCTAAGTCGGAGCAAATTACTCTTTCCATCGCAAAGGACATTCCTTCACGGGGCCTTGGATTAACTGATTACGCCGCTGTCGGTGATTTGAAAGAAGGTCGTCGCTTCCAAAACGTCAACCGGCGCTGAGATCTGAGGAGTGACGAACTTCTTCTTCGTCGAATTGGAGTCTTCTGCTGGTTCGGATTTGCTGTCGTCTATCTTGACCGCTTCCGGGGCCACTTCTGCTTTGTCCACGCTGTTCCTCCTGATAGTTTAAGTTCGAGCGGCCAACCCGACTACAGCAATTCCGGCAAATCCTTATGAAAAAAAGGCTAAATTTGGATTACTCCCGCTTGGGGCCGAGGATTCTACGACTTTTTCTCCTGCTCGACAAGCAATATTCGCAGCGGCCGTCGTTCCTGCGTCAGTAGGTCGGCTCTGAGGTATAAGCGAAGATTCGGACTCAATTGGTGAAGCGCCGATTCGACCGGTAGTTTTTCTATGTTGACAGTCACCGGATCGTTGATTTCATTCGTGACCTGCAAAGGAATTCCGAGTTCATTAGCGATGGCGTAAAGCACGACGACCAAAGGTTGTTGCTTCGCTTTTACTGTGAGTTCGCCTTTCTCGTATTTGACCCTCAGCTCTTCCTCTTTGTCATCTTTGTCTTTCTTCTCAGTGCCGGTGTCTTCGGTGTCTCCCTCGATCACCATCACATCCGAATTGCCGCGGACGACAGCATTTTCCGCTGGCGGGGCCTCGTTGTAACCCTGCAAATAAATTCCCAGTGGGCGGGGCGCCTTTCCCGGAGTCGTGTCTATTTCATAATCGATAAAGACCTGCGGCGCCAACTGCTGCATCGCGGGTTCCAGCACCAGATCACTGAAATTCGTCGTCACCAGATGCTTTTGCATGAGGGGCGTGACTGCTACGGGAATTCGCAGACGCCGTGACAGTTCAGCCGCGATGTCTTTGAGGCTCGCATCCCGTGCCTTGAGCGAGATGCCAATGATCTGATCGTCAGTAACACTCAACGTGAACGGTGGCTTTGATTCCTTGGCGGGCTGCTCAGACTTGTTGCCATTTGTCTTATCGGTCTTCGCTTCGGTCTTTGTGTTCGTGCTTGCCGAAACGGAGGGTTCTGTTTGTCCTGCTGCGACTGCGGCCAAAGTTACGACGACCGCGATTGCCACCGCGAGGCGGATGAAAAGCTTTGAGACGAAGGGGAACTTAATTTGTACGAATTTGGTAGAGCTCAACATCTTGGTTTATCCCGACGGGTCTTTTATAGCGGGCAACCTATCACAGAACGGAAAATGCGGTCAATTTGGGCTGGTCCAATTGATGATTACGGGAGCTA
>DASXTE010000190.1:0-4678 GCA_036505595.1 Pyrinomonadaceae bacterium | reverse complement strand
CAAAAATTTGGCGCGCATTATGTAACGCGCGACAAGCTTACCGCAAGAGACCGACCTGTTCGTTGCGGAGAATTCACAAGTTTTTACAAACGGGAAGCGCTCGCGGCAGCAACCCCGCACGAGGAAGATTCCTCGGTCGAGCCAAATCAATTTTGACCGGTACTAGTGGGAATGCACATCCTTGCGCGGTTTGTACTTCTCGCCAGCGTCAATGGGAAACGGCAGGATGTTCTGTTTCGGCGGCAACGGGCAGGTCGCAAAATCAGTGAACGCGCAAGGCGGACTGTAGGCTTTATTGAAATCAATGACGACGCGCCCGTTTTTGTCTGGTGGATCGACGTAGAGATAACGCCCGGCGCCGTAGGTTTCTTTGCCTCGCGTGGTGTCAGCAAAAATCATGAACAACCGTGGCTCGTCCTTTTCGGTGATCGCGTCCAGCCGATAAGTCTTGCCGTCAACTTCAAACGCGATCGCGCCTGGCGACGCTTCATCGCTCTCCATATTCAGCACATTGAGAATCGGTACGGGCTTGGGCGGATTGTAAGCCTCAAGACGGGCATCAATGCGCCACTTGACGTTCGCGGGAAAATATTCGAGTCCCTGGAAGTTCGCGCGCGCGGGATTGTCTCTGTCCTTAACGCGCAGGCCGAGCTTGTCGCCGCGCTTGATGATCTGAAAACTCAGCGAGCCGAGACGAACGACCGTCGGCTTTTCTTCGGCGTCGGACTTCAATTGAAGTGAAGTAACCGGCGCGCCGTCCACTGTGAAAGTGTTTGCGAGCGCGGTGTCGAACGTTACGACGCCGTTGGTGAGGACAAACTTCCCGGCGTGCGGCGGAACTTTCGGCAAAACGATGTCGTTCGCGACATTGCTGCCAAACGTGTTCGGTCCTTCTTTCAACCAGAAAAGGCCAATCAAGCTCAGCCAGCCATTCTCGCTCGTGAGATCGGACAGTCGTTGCGCGCGCCACTGCTCGATCGCTTTTGCGTAGGCGTTCGGATCGATTTGCGTCGGATGTTTTGCGCAGGCGGCGAATAACACCGCGGCCAATAATGAGGCCAACGCTCGGAACACACTCCGCCTCAATCCGGATGGAATTTCACTCTGCACAGAAACATTAGTAACAGAGGCTTGGGGAGTGAGGCAATCGACGAAAGCTCGCGGCTCAGGATTTGTCGGTTACCTTGTTCAAGGCTTCTTCGCCCAGAAAGTCGAGCAGCGACTTGAGTTCGTCAGGCGCGGCGGTGTCACTTACCTTGATGGTCTTCGACTGGCCGCCGTGTTCAATCGTCAGATGGTATTGCAAATCGTCCGGAACGTTAGCGCTGGCGGGTGCGGAAGGTTGGTCGAAAGGACGAGCCTCTGCGACCAGCCGCTCCAGTTCTTGCGCCCGATCGGGCGTCATTTCAGCGGAATCAAGCTCCGCGCGCAACGGAACATTTGCGAAACCGCCCGACCTTTCAAACTTGACCCGCATCCTTATTTTGCTCCGGCAGCTTTCGCGAGTTGAGCGCCGATCGGAACCCCGACCACTGCCCAACCGGCCTTGACCGCTTTTTGTTCCACACTGCCCTGACCGTAAATGGTGCCGGCAACTTCATGAGTCATTCCCGCACATTCTGCGAAATTCGTCAACGGCTGGATCTTGTCGATGAGCGTGCGATACCAAATTTTCCCGGCACGTTCCCAGGCTCTGCCGCCCAACGCAATGGCAACTTCATAGAACGCGCGGTTGGGAATGCCTGAGTTAATGTGCACACCGCCATTGTCGGAAGTTGTCTTGACGTAGTTCTTCATGTGGGCCGGTTGTGGGTCGCGCCCAATGATGGGATCATTGTAGGCCGTTCCCGGCGCTTTCATCGATCTCAAGGCGACGCCATGGATGCGCGGAGCGAATATGCCTTCGCCGATTAGCCAGTCGGCCTGCTTTGCTGTCTGTTGTTTCACGTATTGCTTTAGCAGCGAGCCGAACACATCGGAAAAGTGCTCGTTAAGCGCTCCCGGCTGGTTCTGATACAACAGTTCGGCTTCGTACTGGGTGACGCCATGCGTCAGCTCGTGGCCGATCACGTCGATTGACTTAGTGAAGCGCTGAAAGATTTGGCCGTCGCCATCGCCGTAGACCATCTGTTGGCCGTTCCAAAACGCGTTGTTGAAGTTGCGACGGTAATGAACGGTGGAATCCAGACGCATGCCGCGATCGTCTATCGAGTTGCGCTGGAAAGCCTTCAGGTAAAAGTCGTAGGTCTTGCCTGAACCGTCGTAAGCCTCGTTAACTGATCTATCGGCGCTCTTCGGACCTCCTTCGCCACGCACCAACTTGCCCGGCAGTGTCATGCCGTTCTTCGCGTCGTAGATCGTGCGCCGTTTTGTGCCCGTGGGCGTCGTGGCCAGCACCGCAAACGTGGTTAGAAATTCACGTTGGCCCCGCATGCGCGAAGACACTGTCAAGGCTCGAAAAGCTGTTTCTTTCTGCCTCTCGTTACCGTTGCGCGCAATGTGCTCGTGGATATGGGACGGAATTATGAAGCACAACGGAAATTGGGATGAGTCTCTACACATTTTGTTTCGTCCTCCAGGAATTGATGTGAGCGAGGAATCCAACCGTGTGAGTTGGGGAGTCGAGCCTGCGGGATATCAGGGGCGCGAGACCGGCGCTCGAAATCCGAAACTTTAATGATGAGTCATCGCTCAGATGTACTCATCTTTCACGGACCCGAACATCCTTGCGAGCGAGGAAGGAACCATTGACTGTCTTGAGTTCCTTTGGAAGTTCGAAGGGACTCTACGCCCGAATCAGGTACTGGTCAACATGTTCGGGGCGACAGCAAGAAACGCGGGAAGCGAATCGCGGATGCGCACAAAGAGTGCCGGGCCTACACAAAAAGAGATGCGCCCCGTCAATCCCGATGTTTCGGGACTGGCGGGGCGCGACTTCCGGGTAGGTTCGGGTATTACAGGGGTGACAATGCAAAGACTTGAGAATCGTCACTCATGGCCGATCCTGTGCTCAGGTGGTGCTGTATTGACGGGCGAGATAAAGTCCGCGGCAAGGTACGATAAAGAAAACAGCCGCCTTCGCTTTCGAAATCAGCGCCACATGAAAACGCAATCAACTCTGTCAAATACCTGAAACGTGACTCGGTAAGCCGGAATCTATACCCATTCGCATTTTGAGTCAAGCGAAAATCCAGAAAATAGTAACAGGTTTGTGACAGACCGGATACTGAGTAGTCTGCATCGCTCTTCATTCACTTACCCGCGCGAGTTTGAACCAACCTGTAGGCCTGGCGCCGAACACCCTCTGAGATGTTTCTGTTTTCCGAAAGAGCCTTCAAATCCTTTGCCTGAATTCGCGGCAGAATGTGCACGGCAGTGGGCAATGGCGTGCGCGGATTTCGCGCCAGGTTATGGATGATGGGATACGAACGCGCCCACGCGCGATTCATGCCAACGAGTCGCAGAACTTCCTCTGATACAGTTCGCATCGCGGCGATGTTTTCAATCTCCTTGTCAGTGATGCGCGGATTGTAAATGACCGCCGTCGCCACGACTTTGTTTGAGTCGCGAATCAGAATGCCGCGCGCTTCGCGGTCGCCCTTCAGCGCAAACTTCACCCGATCTTTCACCGTCATGAACATAATGCGACGAACCAGAGAGATCCTTTCCGGCGCGATTTCGCCAACATCGAGGCGCTCGGCATTGATCACGGCCTGCACATTGGCTGCCGCCTGCTCGGCGGTCTCAACCAGCATTTCTTCAATCAGTTCGCGCGCCAGCCAACTATCATCGATGTCGGCGTCGGCCACTTCCAGGTGCTGAGCAAGCAGCCACGCGTCATCGGCTGACAGCGCGCCATCGAGAGGCTGGAGTTCCGCCGATTCAAAAAATTCCGCAGCGGCGCTATTGCCCTGCGCGCGTAATTCTTCCGCGATCTGTTTTGCGCCACGTTCTTTTTCAAAGAACTCGCGGCGCGTTTCTTTCGCGCGCCGTTCGGCTTCCGCAGTCCGCGCCGGATTTGTCAGCACCGCGTCAATAATTGCCGGCGCGCGAATCAACCGCTGCTGATTCAACGTGATTAGTTCCAGCAGTGAACCATCAGTCGTCGCGCCGGCAAGCAAAGCGATGGCCGCGTCCGGCGTGTTCGCATGCGTCGTCACCGCTTCATGGAGCTCGCGTGCTGAGTTGTTTAACGACGCAAGATAACCAAGCACAGACGGCGCTGCATCAGAAGCCCGCGCCACGCTGAGAAGATCTTCCGGCGCCTGTGAATCGAGCGTCGCTTGCGCGGCAGCCGCAACGTTCGCTTCACTGTCGTCGCGCAGACATACGAGCGCCTCAAGCAGTTCTGCTTGCGTCAGCGGCAAGAGGCCACGCGCCGCAGCCATGCGCGCCGCCGGAGGCGCGGCGCCGGAAATGATCGATTGAACTAGCGGATTAGTTGATGTGAGTTCAGACGCCACCTCGCACAGTGTAGCTTACGCAACGTGACGTGTGGGGAGAATTTTGCGGTGTTCAGTAGAGATTAAAGTTGTATTCGAGCTGCATCCACATCGAAACAGGCTTGCCATCTTTCATAGCGGGTGTGAACCTGATTTGACGCGCCGCGCGAATTGCGGCGGCAGTCAGACCGTTGGGCAGACGACGGATCGGGATAATCGCCCGAACCATTCCATCT
>DASXTE010000189.1:0-4223 GCA_036505595.1 Pyrinomonadaceae bacterium | reverse complement strand
GTATTCGCTTCATCTGGCCCGGCAAGACGAAAGATGAATGGCTGCGATCGCTGATTGATGAGTACTTGAAAAGGCTTTCGCGATTTACGCGTTGCGAGGTCGTCGAGCTGAAAGAGAGCCGAACGCGAGATGCCGCGGCAGTCAAGAAAGAGTCGCTGCGGATTTTGGAAGCGATACCAGAAGCGGGCGTTGCTGTTCTGCTGGACTTGAATGGTCGCGAATGGAGTTCACAAGAGCTTGCTCGTCAGGTGCGACGATGGGAGAACGATGCGGTGAAGGAGATCGCAATTGTGATCGGTGGCCCCGAAGGAGTTTCAGCGGAAGTGCAATCTCGCGCGAATGTTTGCTGGCGACTTTCGCGTTTGACGTTGACGCATGAAATGGCGCGCGTGCTCGCGGTCGAGCAGTTGTATCGGGCCTATGCAATCAATCGGGGATTGCCTTATCAGAAATGAAATTGTGGATTAGGAGTCGAAACCAGTAATGGATAAAAGAAAAGCAAAGGTATATCAGGACAAATTATTAGAACGGCGTGAAGCACTGTTGGGGCAGGTGCAGGCTGCGGAGGCCTATAGCCGTGAGCGCGACGCCGAGGCGACCCAGGACCCGGCCGACATGGCCGCGAACGCCTACACCAAGGAATTGTTGATGTCGATGTCCACAAATGATCGACAGCTTTTGCAATCAATCGATGCAGCGCTCGAGCGAATTGAAAATGGTGATTATGCCAAATGCGCGCATTGCGGTCAGCCGATCCAGGAAAAGCGGCTCGAAGCGGTGCCCTGGGCGCGTCACTGTATTCGTTGCCAGGACTTGATCGAGCGGGGACAGTTGAGTGAGGAAGAGGAATAACGTCCATCGCAACGATTACAAAGCGAATTGTGACATAATCGGCGGCCGCCCTGATGAAGGGTGGCCGCTTTGATTTGCGACGCCGATGCCGGGTTCAACTGTCAGCGTTATCAGCGGTGTCTATGATTCAGTGTTCGCGCTGATCTATCCGCAGGCGTGCGCCATCTGCGGCGCCTCTGTTGAATCGCGGCACGATGGTGTTGCCTGTGCCTCGTGTTGGAATGCAACGCAACTATTCGACGAACGCGATACGCTGTGCTGGAAGTGCGGAGCATTTACTCCCGCTAAAGTCGCGATGGACAAACGCGAGGCTGTTCGCTGTGGGCAGTGCGAGACGGCCAGTTTCACAGCGGCGCGCGCATGCGGCCTATACGAAGGCGCCTTACGAGCGTCGGTCCTGGCGTTGAAACGTGAACCGCATGTGCCGCGACGAATGGTGCAGACGTTCCGAAAAGCACAACAGCGCGTGCCGATCGCCGGTGCTGACTTGATGATTCCAGTTCCGCTGCACGGCAGACGAGAACGCGAGCGAGGACACAATCAGGCAGCAGTGCTGGCGCGCGAATTGGCGCGCGCGACGGAACTGGAAATCGACGAACATACTCTCGTTCGTCGCGTGCACACTGAAAAGCATCGCGCCGGAATGGACGCGCGAGCTCGCCGCGAAAGCGTCGCCGGAGCATTTGACGTGCGTCAGCCGAAACAAATTGCCGGCCGGCGCGTTTTACTAATCGACGATGTTTTTACCACCGGCGCCACCGTTTCAGAGTGCGCGGCGGTTTTGAAATCAGCCGGCGCGACTGATGTTTACGTGCTAACGATCGCGCGAGCATAAGAGTTCTCTACAAAAAAAACACGGAAGGGCACATCCCGACATGGCCGAACTGCGAAACTTGTACGCTCCAATCGAGCCTTACGACTCAGGACACCTGAAGGTCTCGAACACTCACGATATTTATTACGAGCAATGCGGCAATCCGAACGGCAAGCCGGTCGTGTTTCTGCACGGCGGGCCGGGCGGCGGCATCGTGCCGGAGTATCGGCAATTCCATGACCCGGACGCTTATCGCATCGTGCTTTTCGATCAACGCGGATCAGGCAAGAGCACGCCGCATGCTTCGCTCGAAGAAAACACAACGTGGGATTTGGTAGCTGACATTGAAAAGCTGCGCGAGCATCTCGGCATCGAGAAGTGGCAAGTCTTCGGCGGATCGTGGGGCAGCACCCTGGGGCTCGCGTATGCCGAGACGCACCCCAGTCGCGCGACTGAACTCGTCTTGCGCGGAATTTTTCTTTGCCGCCCCGGAGAGATTCAATGGTTCTACCAGGAAGGCACCAGCTGGACCTTTCCCGACGTGTGGGAAGAGTACGTGAAAGTCATTCCGGAAAATGAGCGCGGTGACATGATCAGTGCGTACTATCGCCGGCTGACGGGTGGCAACGAAGAAGAGAAAATTGCCGCGGCGCGCGCCTGGAGCATTTGGGAGGGCAGCACCTCGAAGTTATTCTTTGACCACGAATCGATCGAAAAATTCTCAGATCCGCATTTTGCACTCGCGTTCGCGCGCATTGAATGTCACTACTTCATGAACAATTGTTTCTTCCCCACGGACAATTATTTGCTCGAAAACGTCGCTAAAATTCGTAGCGTTCCCGGCGTCATCGTGCAGGGCCGCTACGACGTGGTTTGCCCGATGCGAAGCGCGTGGGACCTGCACCGTGCGTGGCCGGAAGCCGAGCTGCACATCACGCCTGACGCCGGTCATTCGATCATGGAGCCAGGGAACCTGAGCGCGCTGGTTGACGCGACGGATCGGTTTAGAATTCGCGGGTAGCCGAAATCTGTGCGCTAAAAGCGAGAATTCCTGAAAAATGTCACATCAAAACTTGCCGCGCCTCAAATGGAAATCCACTTGAATGGAGAAGATTGACCGCCTGGGTTGGGCGGCCGGCATCTCGTTCGCAAGTTACGGAGTGCGCGTCGGCGTGCGCGCAAACTCGCCGTTAGCATTGCGCCTCGCAAGACACTATTTACCGCCCGGTTGGAAGGCGTCTTCGTCCCGACTGGTCGATCGATTGTACTCGTTGATTCTTCCCACCAACGGAGCGTCGCGAGCGATGCGCCGGTTCAACCTGCTCTACGGTGACATCGCCAGGCTGGCGCGTACCACGGATTCAGAAGAAGCTCTCGAGGTGCTCGCATCCGACCTTCAACGATATGTCGCTGAGATGGCGATTGACAGAGTGTTTGTGCATGCCGGCGTGGTCACGTGGCGAGATACTGCAATTCTGCTTCCCGGTCGGAGCAACACCGGCAAGACGACGCTGGTCGCGGAATTGGTCAAGGCTGGTGCGACGTACTATTCCGACGAGTTCGCAGTCCTGGACAAACGCGGGCGCGTGCACCCTTTTGCCGGAGCTTTGCAGATAAGGGATTCTAAAACCGGAAAACAGACGAGACATTCAGTCGAGCAATTCGGCGGACATGCTGGAACCAAACCCCTGCCAGTGAGCTTGGTGGTGCTAACCAAATATCGAGCGGGCACCAGATGGCGACCCACACGGCTATCCTCCGGGCAAGGCGTTTTGGAGATACTCGCGCAGACCGTCTCGGCGCGAAGGCAGCCGCGAAGAGCTTTAATCACGCTCGAAAAAGTAGCGACGCACGCGGCAGTTCTGAAGGGCGCGCGCGGAGAGGCGACTGACGTGATTGACTGGGTTTTCACTTATGTTGACGCCGCGTGCAGCAGCAATTCGAAACCGCGGCGACCCGGGCGGCGCCGCTCAAAACCTTGACTTGCAGGGTTATTCCGATTATTTTGCGGGCCAGTTCGCCGCAATTCCGACTGTTTGATCAAAGGCTTTCCTCATGCAAAGCCCTTGAAAGGAGAGTTTTATGAGGGCGCCCGCTCAAATGTTACCACTTGCCCGAAGGAACAAATTGATCATCCGCGAGCTTCCCGATGAAGTTCTGATTTACGACTCGGAGCGCGACAAAGCGCATTGTCTGAACCAGGCATCCGCGCTGGTCTGGAAGCATTGTGACGGCAATACGAGCGTGGCTAAGTTGAGGACGCTGCTGCAAAAGCAATTGGCAACACCCATCGAAGAAGACGTGGTCTGGCTGGCGCTCGATCAACTGCGTCGGTTTCACCTGCTGGAAGAAAAAGAAAGGCGCACGATTTTTCCCATGACGGTGACACGACGTGATCTCGTGCGCAAGTATTTGCCTGCCGCGTTGGCGCTGCCGGTCATCATGTCTATCTCTTCGCCGGTGGCTGCCCAGGTCGCCAGCTGCCGACAACTTGGCCAAGCCTGCACAAGCGGCCTGCAATGCTGCTCGAATTGCTGCAGCAATGGAACCTGTCAAC
>DASXTE010000188.1:0-9145 GCA_036505595.1 Pyrinomonadaceae bacterium | reverse complement strand
ATGGCGCTTCGAAATGAAGTGATTCATCTTTCGGGTTGGCCCGGAAGATCAAAAAGACTGGGATCAAAACAACTGTGGGTCGGGGCTGTGATTCTTCGTCACTCATGATCATACGAGATGTTGACCTACCCCCCCAAATCCGCCCACCTCATCGTACAATCAGTTTTAGCAACGGATGTCTAGCTCGCTTGCCTCCGGCTAGCGGCATCACATGTCGCGCACATCCTTGACGCAAGTCGTTTCGTTTGCGCATTATAGGCCGCTCTTTTATTTGGGTGTTGCGTGTCGAGAATCGGGTGTTGGGTGTCAGGTAGTCAGAGATGTGTGATCGCGCGCCCACATCACTTATCCGAGATTCAATTCGCATTTTTGCTACCGACACTCGTGACGCCCTGCCTTTGCGAAGCTTCGGAAGTTAAGCTCGCCGGCCCGCTGTCGCGGATGGTTCTGAGAAAAGCATGAATATCTTCACGCGCCTGTTGCTCGAGCTGCAAGAGATGGCGTTGCTGGTGGCACGTGCCGCCGCCGGACTCTTCCGCAAGCCCCGCTACGTCCCGGAAACGCTGGCGCAGATGGACAGCATCGGCGTGGGCTCGATGACGATCATTATGCTGACCGGATTTTTCACCGGCGGCGTACTCACTCTGCAAACGTATCAAACACTGGCCTCGTACGGCGCGGTCGATCAGCTCGGATATCTGGTGAGCGTTTCACTGATTCGAGAACTCGGCCCGACGCTGACAGCACTAATGGTTACGGGCCGCGTCGTTTCCGCAATCTCGGCTGAGCTCGGCTCGATGGTGGTGTCCGAACAGATCGACGCGATGCGCGCGCTGGGCACAGACCCGATCCGCAAGCTGGTGGCGCCGCGGATTGTCGCGCTGGTCGTTACGCTGCCGCTGTTGACCTTGATAGCGGACGCGGTGGGCATCGGCGGCGGCTGGGCAGTTTCGACTTATCTTTACGGGTTGCCTTCGTCGATGTTTATCAGCTCGGTGCGCAATGGAATCGATACTGACGACATCATCGGCGGCATTGTCAAGCCACTAGTGTTCGCGTTCCTGATGGGCACGATCGCCTGTCACAAAGGCTTGAGGACTGAGGGCGGCACGGTCGGCGTGGGACGGTCAACCACTTCCGCGGTCGTGACGGCTTCGATTATAGTAATCTTCGCCGACTTCATTCTTGCCAGAGCTCTGCAACTGGTTCTGGGCACTGCGCCATGATGACTCAATCTTCAATCGACGAAGGAATCGACAATCGGGTCAGCGCCCAAGCTGCCGATTCGACTTTTCGCGAAGTCGACGATTCTGACCGCGCCATTCCCGCCATCGAGTTCCGCAACGTCACGATCGAGTTCGACGATCGGAAAGTGCTCAACGACCTGAGTTTCAAAGTGATGAAGGGCGAGACCAAGATCATTCTGGGCGGCTCCGGCTGTGGAAAGTCGACAACCATCAAGTTGGTGCTGGGCTTGCTCAAGCCGGACAGCGGGCAGATTTTGGTCAACGGCGAAGACATCACGAACTATTCGGAAGTTGAAATGATGCACGTCCGAAAAAAGATCGGCATGATTTTTCAGGAGGGCGCGTTGTTTGATTCGCTCTCGGTTTACGATAACGTCGCGTTCAAGCTGCACGAGGCGGGCGTGCCTGAAGACGAAGTCGAAAACGAGGTGCGCCGGATGCTTCGCTTCGTGAACCTCGAGCAGGCGATCGATAAGATGCCGTCAGAATTGTCAGGCGGCATGCGCCGTCGCGTCGGCATTGCGCGCGCGTTGGTGGGCGATCCGAAGATCGTGATGTTCGATGAACCAACGGCCGGTTTAGATCCGCCGACGGCGCGAACGATTTGCGAGTTAGCGATGAAGCTGCGCGATCTCGAAGACGTCTCATCAATCTTCGTCACGCATGAAATGAATAATCTGGATTACCTTTGCTCGGAATACGCGGTGGTCAACGAAGCAGGCGAAGTCGTCTTCGAAAAAGAGGGCGAAAAACTCTGTCTCATTAACAGTAAGGTTTTGATGATGAGCGACGGGCAGGTGATCTTCAGCGGCACCGACGAAAGTTTGCGCCGGGCTGAAGACCAGTACATTCAGAAGTTTTTGCGCGGACACTAAAGAAAGGAAAAAGGGAAAGTGAACTGATGCATCGGGCATTGTTTTTTGACTTTTGCCTTTTTACTTTTACCTTGTTGTTTCCATGCCACGATCAACCAGGAAAATCGGTTTAGGCGAGCTGCGCGTAGGCTTGCTTGTTTTGATTGCCATCGCCGTTCTGATCGTTTTGATCCTTAACGCGTCCGGCACTCTCAATCCCTTCGCGCGTCACCTGCATCTGCGCGCACGCTTTATCGACGCGAACGGCTTGCGCGAAGGCTCAGAAGTGCGCCTGGCGGGCGTGCGCATCGGCAAAGTCGACCGCATCCGTTTGATGACGGCATCCGAAGTTGGATCTGGTCCGAATCCGCAGAAGATCGAGGTTTACATGACCATCAACAGTACGATTGATGGAGTGCCGGCGACGGATCGCATTCGCAACGACTCGACCGCCCAACAAGCTTCTCCCAGCCTGCTGGGCAGCGAGATGATGGTCAACATTACGCCCGGCACGGCGCTGGGCCAGCCTGTCAAAGATGGTGACTTGCTGCTCTCGACCTCGGGCAACACGATGAGCGATCTGGCCAATCGCGGCACCGAGCTGGCAGATCGGCTCACCAAACTGTCTGATCAGCTTAACGATGTGGTGAAAGACGTGCGGGCGGGCAAAGGCACCGTCGGCCGCCTGTTCAATGACGAATCGCTCTACAACAACCTGAACGCGACGATTCGCGACGCCGAAGATTTGGCGCAGCAAATTAAGAGCGGCCGAGGCTCAGCCGGCAAATTCATCTACGACGACGCGATCTACAACAACGCAAACGACGTCGCGGCGAACCTGAAAAAGATTTCCGACGACATTCGCGCCGGCCGTGGCTCAGCCGGGAAATTTGTTTCCAACGACGAGTTTTACAACAAGGTCAATCGCATCGCCGATCGTGTGAACCACTCAATGGATCAGATCGACTCGATTGTCGCTGATGTGAACGCGGGCCGCGGAACGCTGGGGCGTTTAGTCAAAGACGAAGCGATTTACAACGACGCGCGCGCCGCGATTGCCCGCTTCAACACGACTGCGGAACGAATCGACAATGTTGTCGCCGGCGCGCAACGCGGCGAAGGCACCCTCGGCAAGCTGATTACGGACGAAGCGCTCTACAACAACGTCAACAACCTTTCGTCCGAAGGCGTGAAGCTGCTGTACGATTTTCGCCAAAACCCGAAGAAGTATTTGACGATTAAGTTCCAACTGTTTTAGCTCGAACGCTGAAAGCGTTCCAATTCGATAGCCCAGGGTAAGCGCGCAGCGCGCCACCCTGGGATCACAATCCAAAACCCGTCGTAGCGCCCGCGCAGCGGGCGAAAGATGTTTGCGCACACCCGTGGAGTGAATCATGAAATCCCAAAAAAGAGTTCTGTGGCGAGTCGTGTCGTTTGTCTGCGCGGCTGCCTTGCTTACAAGTTCGCTGGCCAGTGCGCTTGCGCAGCAAACGTCGGGCACGAAACGGCCGATTACGCATGCGGACTACGACTCGTGGCGATCGATTGTCTCGCCGCAGATTTCGCGTGATGGAAAGTTTGTCGCTTACGCGTACATGGCGCAGGACGATGACAGCGAGATCGTCGTGCGCAACGTCGCCAGCGGAAACGAATGGCGCGCGCCGCGCGGCTATCGTCCGCCCGCGCCTCCGCCGGATGTTTCTCTGCCGAATGTCGGAGAAATCATCGCCGAGCAGGCCCGTCTGGTTCGTCCGGTTTTCACGGCGGACTCGCGCTTCGTCGTTTTCGGAATCGAACCGAATAAGGCCGAATTGAACAAAGCGAAGAGGGAGAAGAAGCGGCCCGAAGACATGCCGAAAAACGCGCTGGGCATGATGGATCTTGCGAACGGCCAAGTGGCCAGAACGGATCGAGTGAAAAACTTTCAGGTCCCGGAAGATGCAGGCGGGTTCATCGCTTATCTGCGTGAAGCAAATACTGACCAGAAGAAGGGCGATGAAAAGAAGGCCGAGGGCGAGCCTCCAACAAACACTGCGGCGCCAATCGCGACGCCTGGTCCTAGCCCGACCTTCAAAGAAGGTTCGACGACACCTCCGGTAGCGAGCGCGGCGACACCGGGCAGTCGCCCGACCGGCAGGGAGGGCTCCAATGCGGGCAGGATGCCCGCGCTCCCGGGCGCAAAGAAGAAAGACTACGGCGCCGATCTCATCCTGCGAAACACCGCGACGGGCGCGGAGCGTACATTCAACGATGTGCTCGACTACACGTTGAGCAAAGATGCGAAGACGCTTGTCTATACCGTATCTTCCAGGAAGGAAGAAACAAATGGCGTTTACGTTGTGTCAACGCAGAGCGACGCTGCGCCAGGCGCGCTGCTCGCGGGTAAGGGCAAGTATCAGAAGCTGACCTGGGACGAGGAGCAGACCGAACTTGCGTTCATCAGCGATCGCGACGATCAGGAAGCGAAGCAACCAAAATTCAAAGTTTATCTGTGGGAACGGGGCAGTAGCCCGACCGTTAGGGAGGGCTTGGATCGAAATCATGCTGTGGCCCCGCCGGTCGCGTCTGAGATTGTTTCAACCTCTTCTCCCGGATTTCGCAAAGACTTTGTCGTCAGCGAGAAAGCAAACCTGAGTTTCTCGCTCGACGGATCGCGACTCTTCCTTGGCGCGGCGCCACCGCCCGAACCTGAAAAGAACCCGGATGACGATGTGGCGGCAGATGAGAAGGTGCTGGTAGATCTGTGGCACTGGAAAGATGACTACATTCAGCCGATTCAGAAAGTGCGCGCGGAGCAGGAACGGCAGCGGTCGTATCGTGCGGCTTACGCGATCAAAGACAAGAAGTTCGTGCAGCTCGCCGACGAGAAGATGGAGACGCTGACGCCGTCGATTGATGGGCGCTTAGCGATCGGCTCAGACAATCACGCCTATCGCGTCATGAGCGATTACGATCCGGGTGTGACAGACTTCTATTTGGTCAATGCAGAAGATGGCGCGCGCAAACTTGTCGCGCAGAAGCAGCGATTCAACGTTTCGCTTTCGCCGGGAGCGAAGTACGGGGTTTATTTCGACGGGAAGGATTGGAACTGCTATTCGGTCGCCACCGGTGCGAAGGTAAATCTGACAAAGAACCTCGGCGTGAATTTCTTTAATGAAGATAACGACACGCCCGAGTTGCCGAACCCTTACGGCATTGCCGGTTGGACTAAGGATGACCGCGACGTTCTGATTTACGATCGCTTCGATGTTTGGCAGGTATCGCCGGATGGCAACGGCGCCAAGAACCTTACCGACGGCGTTGGCCGCCGCGACAAAATTCAGTTTCGCTACGTGCGCCTTGATCCGAAAGAGCGATCAATCGATCCGGCGAAGCCTTTACTTCTTAATGCCGAAAACGAACAGACGCGCGATTCGGGATTCTATCGCGATCGTGTCGGTGGCGGCTTGCCTGAGAAGTTACTGATGGGCGCGAAGGATTACAACAATCCGACGAAGGCCAAAGATGCTGACGTGTTGATGTTCACGGCGTCGCGGTTCGATGAATTCCCGGACGTTTGGGTAACTGACTCGACTTTCAAAAACCCGAAGAAGATCAGCAATGGCGACTCCCAACGCGCGCAATTCAACTGGGGCACGGCCGAGCTGGTCAGTTTCAAGAACACTGACGGCGTCCCGCTGAAAGGATTGCTGCTCAAGCCGGAGAACATCGATCCAAAGAAGAAGTATCCGATGATCGTTTACATCTACGAACGACTGTCGCAGGGCTTGCATGCTTTCCGAAATCCCGGCCCCGGTACTTCGATCAATCCGACTTATTACGTCAGCAATGGATATCTGATTTTCATGCCGGATATCATTTACAAGACAGGATATCCAGGCCGCGATGCTTTGCAATGCGTCCTGCCGGCCGTCCAGACGGTGGTCGACAAAGGATTCGTCGACGAAAACAACATCGGCATCCAGGGCCACAGTTGGGGCGGTTATCAAATCGCCTACATGGTCACGCAAACCAATCGCTTCAAAGCGGCCGAGGCCGGCGCGGCGGTCGCGAACATGACCAGCGCCTACAGCGGGATTCGCTGGGGCACGGGACTGCCGCGACAGTTTCAATATGAACATTCGCAGTCGCGCATCGGTGGTTCGCTCTGGGAATACCCGATGCGCTTTCTGGAAAACTCGCCGGTCTTTCATGCTGACAAAATCCAGACGCCGTTGCTTTTGATCAATAACGACGAAGACGATGCGGTGCCGTGGTACCAGGGCATCGAGTTCTATCTTGGCCTGCGCCGGATGAACAAAGAGGTCTACATGTTCAGCTATAACGGCGAAAAGCATGGGCTGCGCAAACGGATCAATCAGAAGGATTACGCGCGTCGCATGCAGGAGTTCTTCGATCACTTTTTGAAGGGTGCGCCCGCGCCCGAGTGGATGGAGAAAGGCATTCCGTATTTGCAGCGTGAGAAGGAGAAGGAAAAGTATCGCGTGGTGGATGAGCACTCGCCCGAATAGCTCGCGAAGGATCCAGTCGAAAAAATGAAACGAGGCGGCCGCCGTGGCCGCCTCATTCACTTAACGACTAAGCTACCGGGCAATTCATTGCGCCGTGAAGTTGTAAACGATTACGCCAGTGACTTTCACCGGCTTTCCCTCAAGCGAGGTGGGCGCGAACTTCGCCCGCCACGCCGCCTTGACCGACGCGTTCTGCAAGAGCGGATGACCGGAAATTGCCTTAGCGTCAATAACGTTTCCCTGCTCGTCCACTATCACCTCGACCGTGACAGGGCCCGAAGCTTTGGCAGCGCGCGCGATGGTAGGGTATTCGGGGTTGGGCAGGCTCAGCGCTTTGTCATTCAACGCGCCGCCTTCGACGGCGCGCCGCTTGGTCGCGTAAGCTACGGTTTCCTCATCTTCACGTTTCTCTTCTTTGCTCACGCGAAAGACACTGCCATCGATCGCGTTAATCAGAACGTGAGTTCTCGCCGGAGACGATTCATTCGAAAGAATCACAACGTGATAAAGAACAAGCGACGGTTTGGCAAGTTCGCCCGCACTCTCCCACTGTTCGCCGACCAGACTGCATTCGATAACTTTGCCGGGACTCTTACTGGTAGCAATCTGAATTGCCTGGTCCATCGAAATCTGCGCCAATGTCGCGAGTATTGTATTTCGCTTTTCTTCGGATTCGCGTTCGGCTCGGCGGGCGGCTTCGTTCTCATTCATGCGGACCCGATATTCCTTCTCGCGGTACTCAGCCTTCTCGCGTTCTTCCTTTTCCCGGTAGGCGTCAGCACCGCTTCCGTCGGGCGAAAAGAAAAACTCGACAAGCATGTACATGGACACCGGCTGGCCGTCTTTCAACGCGGGTTCAAAGCGCCACTTGCGGACCGCTTCGACGGCTGATTGGTCCAGCGAGGGAAACAGCGATCGTTTTATCTGAATATTCTGCGGCAAGCCGTCATGACCAACTGTGACGCCTAACAAGACCGTGCCCACGATCTGTTTCTCACGCGCGTCGGCCGTGTATTCAGGCTCGACGCGGTAGATCAACTTCGCCTTTCGATCTTTTTGACCGAACTTCTCTGCCGCGGCCAGTTTCTCTTGTACTTCGCGCAATAGAGCATCGGTCTGCGGGATTTTTGTTTCGATTTTCGCAAGCTGTTCTTCAAGCTTCTTCAATTGCTCAACATCAGCCGTTCCGCTATTTGCATACTCATCAAGCGAAGCCCGAAGTTTTTCGAGGCTCTCTTGCTGCCGGCGAAAATCCGTGAGCGCGCGCTCGTGTTCCTCCAGGTTCTTTTGCACTTCAAGCAGATGCGCCTCGATCTCCTTGCGCTGCGCCTCGTCCGCAACCTTGAGTTTCTCGTTCAGCTCACCCGCCTGCCGCTTTAACTCCTGCAACGCTTTTTCTTGTCGCTGTTTAGCTTCTTTGTCTTGCGCGCTTTCTGCGGCAGATGGTTCTTGCGCATAAATGTCGATTCCAAGCGCCAACTTCGCGCCGACGAGGCAAGGCGTGGCCAAAATAAGCCCAGCAGCAATCAACAGAATTCGTGAATGGCGCGGCTTACGAGTTTTTGATTTCAGTAATGACATGATTCGTACCTCCAGAATGTCCGATTGGTTCAGGCCAATAGTCGTGTCCGACATGAGTCGCCGCGACAGCGGCGCTGAGCCAATTAGTCTCATCAGCGAATGCGCGTAGATCTCAGCGTTCAGAAGCTTAGTGGCCACAATGTCATCGCAGCAATGCTCTCTGGTCTGGCGAATGCGACGACGTGCGACCGCAGCAGCCGGATGAAAGGCGACTGGCAAGTAAATGATTTCGAACAGCAAGTTCCACAAATAATCACGGCGGGCAACGTGCACCAACTCATGGCCGAGAGCCGACGACAACAGGTCCCGATCAGTTTCAGCCAACAAGCTTTCCGGCAAAACTATGATCGGGTTGACCACGCCCAGCGTGATCGGCACGGGCACGTGAGGCGATTGCACTATTCGCACACGCTGGACGCCAATTAACCTGGTGCAGCGCTCGACGATCGCCTGAAGACGAGCGGGGAACGGTCGGTCAGACGCGCCGCGCACAATCGATTGGGTTCGACGCCAAGCCCGAACCAAAAGCAAAACTTTCAACAACAGAAAGGCTAAGTAAATCGCGAGTAGGATGAATGCCAGCCGCGCCGGCATGTTTATCGACGCTCCGGAAAGTAATGGGCGCTTGGTATTTGCGGCCGGAGGCGAACTTTCGGTTCTGGGGGTATCCGCAATTTCGACATCGGGAGTGAGAATTCGACTAATAACGACCGGGGTCGCGGCGATCGGCGCGGAGCCTAAAGCCGGCGGCGGCGGCGGGCGGCGCAGGCGCGCGGCACTCAAGCCTGGAATCGTTACGCAGGCCAGCAGTGTGACAACCCACAATGCGTGGCGATAGCGTGCCACGATGCCGCGCAATAGCCAATCGGCGCAGGCCGCAAACGCGACCACCAGCGCAACCTGCCACGTCGCGTTCAGCAAAAACGTCAGTACGACTTGAGCGAGGAACTTC
>DASXTE010000187.1:0-6406 GCA_036505595.1 Pyrinomonadaceae bacterium | reverse complement strand
CGAACAAGCAAAGCAATGTATCAGAAACATCGAGAAGGCTTTGCAGCGACTCGGCGCAGGACTCGAGCACGTCGTGCGGACGCGCATGTTTGTGACGGACATCTCGCGCTGGGAAGAATATGGCCGCGCGCATGGTGAATTCTTTCGCGATGTCATGCCTGCGACAGCGATGGTTGAAGTCAGTCGACTGATCGATTCACGAATGCTGATCGAGATCGAAGCGGATGCGGAGTTGTGATGTCCGACAAACTTCAGTTTGTCGAGTTCTCTCGTAACGATGTCGACAAGCTGAAGCTTGTGGAACATTTTAGGAGTCATTATGGATCTATCAATCACAGTCAACGGAATTAAGTTTCCTAACCCATTTGTCCTTGGCTCGGGCCCGCCCGGCACGAACGCGCGGGTACTCGCGAAAGCCTATGACGCCGGTTGGGGCGGCGCGGTGGCGAAGACTGTCAGCCTTGAATCGAGCAAAGTCGTCAACGTCGTGCCGCGTTACGGGAAGCTGCGTTCGCGCAACAACGGCGAGGTCATCGGCTTTGAAAACATCGAGCTGATTTCCGATCGGCCAATTGAAGTTTGGCTCGAAGAGTTCCGTCAGGTGAAGAAAGACTATCCGAACAATGTGCTTATCGCTTCGATCATGGAAGAGTACGACAAAGGGCGTTGGCAGGAACTAACGAAGATAGTTCAGGACACCGGCGTTGACGGATTTGAGCTGAACTTTTCCTGTCCGCACGGCATGACTGAACGCAAGATGGGATCGGAAATGGGCGAACATCCTGACTTAACTGAGGAAGTCACAAGTTGGGTCACCGAAGTCGCCAAGATTCCCGTCTGGGCCAAGATGACGCCGAACATCACAAACATTCGCGAGCCCGCGCTCGCGGCCGTGCGCGGCGGGGCGAACGGCATTTCGGCCATTAACACGATTCTTTCCGTCATCGGCGTCAATCTTGACACGCTGCGTCCCATGCCCACCGTCGAAGGCCACACCGTGCCCGGCGGTTATTCCGCGCAAGCGGTCAAGCCGATCGCACTGCGCATGGTCAGCCAGCTCGCACTCGGGTTACCCAACGAGACTTCGATCAGCGGCATCGGCGGCGTCGAATGCGCGCACGACGCGATCGAATTCATGTTGCTCGGCGCGTCAACCGTACAGATTTGCACGGGCGTGATGTTGCAGGGCGTGAAGATGGTCGATGAGTTGCAGGATGGCCTGGCCAAATTCATGACCGACAAAGGCTTCAACTCAGCTCAGGAGGTCGTCGGCAAGAGCTTGCCATACTTCTCTACGCACATGGACCTGGTCGCGCGCATGAAAGAAGCCAAGCGTCACAAAGCCGGCGAGGCCGCACGCGATAACGAGTGGGCGCAGAAGGATATTACGGAGAAGACCGCGGAGCTAACCTCAAACTAGTTGTCGCTGAAAGCTCTATTGTTTTCGTCCTTTTGACGACCATTCGATCTTTATTTCAAACAACCAATATGATAAAAGGCGCCCGGCAAGCTAGAGACCTCCCGTGCGGGCAAGCCCCAGCTCGCCTTTCTTGCTAAGTTTCGGAACAAGGAGAACCCCATGAAGAACAAGGAAGCCCGATTTGACGAACCTGCGTACGAGGGTTGCGACGGTGTGCGCTCATTGAGCAGAAGAAGTTTTGTGAAAGGCGCCGCAACAGTAGCCGCTGTAGCTGCCGCCGTCCCCCTGGAACCGGTTCTGCGCGGGAAAGCGAGTGTGGTTGAAGCCGCCACGGGTAATGGCAACGGCTCGGCAACCAGCGCCACCGCCAATCGCGGTAACGATTGCTTCAACTATCGAAAAAATATGGCGCTGGCTAACAAGTCCAACATCGGACCTCAGGCGGACAATGGCGATGCGGCAAGATTCAGCGACTTCAGTTGCAGCTACAGCAAGGGTTTGTTGCACGACAGCCTCGGCATTCCGAACGCCGCCGCCATGGCCAGTTTGAAAAACGCTTTCGCTACCGGGAAACCATCAGACTTTTCAAGCATCATTGTCGGTAATCCGGGTGGCGGTCCCAATTCAAAACTCAACGGGCCGCAGGTTGCGCTCGCTTTCGATCTTGAAGGCATGGATTCTCATGCGACTGTCATCCCACCTGCGCCGAGCGTCACGAGCGCGCAGAGCGCGGCCGAACAGGTGGAACATTACTGGGGATCATTATTAGCAGACGTACCTTTTACTGAATATGGAACGAATCCGATGGTTGGCCAGGCTGTGGCGGACATGAACAGCATGTCGTTCCTCGGCAGCGCAGCGAATACACAGTTTCCCTATCCGATCACGCGCCAAAATTTGTTTCGCGGACAATTTTTGCCGGGTGACGGCAACGTGATGGGGCCGTACATTTCGCAGTTCATGCTCCAGCCAACATTCTTCGGCAGTCAGCCGATTCCTCAACAGCACAAGGTGTTCCTGCCCGGCACAAACTACATGACTTCTGTCACGGAATATCAGTTGGTCCAGAATGGCGGGGACTCAGGGTTACCGGTGGCGTACGATTCGACGTTTCGCTATCTGCGAAACGGTCGCGACCTCGCGTCGTACACGCGCGTGGACGTTTTGTATCAAGGCTACTTCGTTGCTTTTCTGGTATTGGCAGGTCTGGGCGCGGCGCCGAATCCCGGCAACCCCTACATCGGTTCGTTGACGCAAAAAGCGTTTGCTACGCTGGGGGGACCTGACGCGGCAGGAACGATTGGTGAGATGGCCACTCGCGCGTTGAAAGCCTCCTGGTTCCATAAATGGATCAAGGATCTACGCCTGCGGCCTGAAGAATATGGCGCGTTAGTGCATGCGCGAAAGACTGGCGCGAGCCCGATGCCGCAAGCGGCCCTGGCGCTGCACAGCGACGTTCTCAATTCAGCGGCCCTGCCGCTGATCAATTCGGCTTACGGAACTTATCTTCTGCCACAGGCATTCCCGGAAGGATCGCCAACACACCCGTGTTACCCAACCGGACACGGCACAGTCGGGGGAGCGTGTATCACGGCTCTAAAATTTTTCTTTAAAGGCAGCCAAAAGATCCGGCCGCTGCTGACTGCTGCCGGGCGTGATGTGTACGAGCCGAGTACTGACGGCCTGTCGCTGAATACTTACACCGGCGCGGACGCGAACGATCTGGACATCAACGGCGAATTGAACAAGCTGGCGTACAACATCTCGTTCGGCCACGGCATTCACGCCGGCATTCACTTTCGCAGCTCGACCTACTGGTCGATTCTCCTAGGAGAACAGGTAGCGCTGAGCGTGTTGCAGGATCGCGCAAAGTCTTACAACGAACCGTTCACGATCAGCATTAAGAAGTTTGACGGGACGACCGCGACGATTTCGAATCAGTAGCCTCATTCGGCAAAGACTCGAAGACGGCCACAGATAGACACGGATTAACACAGATAGAAAACTACAAGAATCTGTGGAAATCTGTGATCATCTGTGGCTTTTTCAATCGAATTCAGCCACGACCGGCGCGTGATCCGAAGGCCGCTCCCACCCTCGTGGTTCTTTGTCGATCCAGGTTCGTTTGCTGCGCGCTGCGAGCGGCGGCGAAACCCAAATGTGATCGATTCGCAAACCCTGATTGCGGCGAAACGCGCCGGCGCGATAATCCCACCATGAATAATGGCCAGCTTCTTCAGTATGCAAACGAAATGTGTCGGTGAATCCCCAGTCTTTAATCTGCTGAAGCGCGGCGCGCTCAGGATCGCTGAATAAGATCCGGTTCTGCCAAAGTCGCGGATCGTGAACGTCGCGTTCCTCGGGAGCTACGTTGAAGTCGCCGCAAAGCAGCACGGGTGTAGCCGTGTCGTAGTTTTGATCGAACAGCGCGCGCAGTCTTTTCATCCATCTCAATTTGAATTCGTATTTCTCTGAGCCGACTACCTGGCCGTTGGGAACGTAGACATTGACGACGCGAATCCCGGCAACATCCGCGGCAATCAGACGCGAGTGACTCGCAGCATCATCTTCCGGATAGCCGCGCCGAAGATTAGCGCAACCGGCTTTCGAAAGGATCGCCACGCCGTTATAGCTCTGCTGACCAAAGAGCACGCAGTCATAGCCGGCAGCCTTTAGCTCCAGCAGTGGAAACTTATCGTCTGCGCATTTGGTTTCCTGAAGACAGAGGACGTCCGGCTTCTCTTTTTCCAGCCAGCGCGTGACCAGCGGCAGACGGGCAATGATCGAGTTAACGTTCCAAGTGGCGATTTTCATTTGGAGTAGCGCAATTTGTTAAATTGCGAACGCCGCAAGTTAACAACTTGCGCTACAGCGAGGCGATCAGTCCCGCCAACGTTGCGCCGCGCGTCGCGATATTGTCTACGATGATGTGCTCGTGATCGGCATGTGCGCCGTCGCCCTCGATCCCCAAACCGTCCAGCACCGGCACGCCCAGAGCGGCGGCGAAGTTCCCATCCGAGCCGCCACCCACACGCGCTTCACCTAAATCGAAATCGAGCTGCGCGGCAATCTCACGTGCCCGCGCGTAGAGAGCCATTACTTTTTCTGTGCGCTCAAGTGGGGGACGATTGATGCCGCCGCTGATGTTGATTTGCGCACGCGCATCGAACGGTTTGGCATTGAGAATTTCGTTCTCAACGGCTGCTCCCAGGTCGAGCGCTGTAAAACGCATATCGACTTCGGCAGTTGCATGCGCGGGCACAACATTGCACGCAGTGCCGCCATTGAACAGCGTAACCGTGACGTTCGTGCCGCTCGCTGGATCGTTCAGCTCGTTGAACCGCACCGTTTGCCGCGCCAACTCCAGCACAGCATTCACGCCTTTTTCCGGATCGAGTCCCGCATGGGCGGCGCGACCGCGGACTTCGATCGTGAACATTCCGGTTCCCTTTCGCGCCGTCTTGGCTCGACCGCCGCTGGCCGACGGTTCCAACACCAGAACAGCCCGGGCCTTTTTAGCTCCAGCCTCAACGAGCGCGCGCCCGCTGGGACTGCCGCTCTCTTCATCGCATGTCAGTAAGATCGTGATGGGTGATTGCGGCTTGTTGTTTGCTTCGCACGCGCGCAGAAGTTCAATTGCCAGAGCGCAGTTCGCTTTCATGTCGAAAATCCCCGGGCCATAGATGCGATTCTCTTCCACGCGCCAGGGACGCTCTCGGATCGAGCCGCGCGGATGAACTGTGTCTGTGTGGCCAAGCAGCAGAATCGGGCGGGCATCTTCCGAAGATTCCGTAAACGCGCGGATTAGAAGATGTTCGCCGAAATGGTCTGCCGGAATTCGCTCAATCGAGTCGGCTAAGCCCATTCCCCTCGCGGTCTCGGCAAGTAAATGGACAACCGCCCGACTGCCGTTTTCGTCACCCGACGGCGATTCTGTTTCGACCAGAGCGCGGATGAATGACAGCATCTCGGGTTGCCGCGTCGCGAAAAAGTCGCGCAGCTTTGTCAATTGCTCTTTGGATGGACTGTCAGTCGTCAAGCAGTCAACCAGTGATCCTTTCAAATCGAACTGTCAGATAATCGACGCGCGCGCGATCGACCTCAAATCCAATTCCCGGATTGTTCCGTGCTTTGATCGTGCCCTGCGGCGTTACGGTTACTGGAGGATCGATAATGTCTTCGTGCCAGTAACGCGCGCTCGCCGACACATCGCCTGGCAAAGTGAAGCCGGCGAGTGTGGCCATGGCGATGTTGTGCGCGCGTCCAACTCCCGATTCCAGCATGCCGCCGCACCAAACGGGAATTCGCTTTTGTCGCGCGATCGTCTCGACGCGTTTCGCTTCCGCGTGCCCTCCGACGCGGCCAAGTTTCAGATTGATAATCCGACATGCGCCCAGGTCAATCGCGTGCTGCGCACTTGCTGGAGTTTTGATCGATTCATCCAGACAGATTGGCGTCCGTATTTCTTTCTGGAGCTTGGCGTGATCGAACATGTCATCGTGAGCCAGCGGTTGCTCAACCATCATGAGGTTGAACTCGTCCAGCTTCTGGAACAAATCGATGTCCGCTAGCGAGTAGGCTGAATTCGCGTCACCCATTAAACGAATTTCGGGAAACTGCTCGCGCACGCGCCGGACAATGTCTAAATCCCAACCGGGTTTGATTTTGATCTTGATGCGTTGATAACCGGCAGCCAGCTCTTTTGTGATCTTCGCGATCAATTCTTCCGGCGAATTCTGAATTCCGATTGAAACGCCGCACGCACTTTCCTCGTGGACTCCGCCGAGATGCTGCCACAGCGGCAAGCCTGCGCGCTTCGCTTCCAGGTCCCAGCACGCTGTCTCAATTGCCGCCTTGGCCATGCGATGTCCGCGCACGCTGTGCATGAGATCGAACACGGCAGCGGCATCTTGGACTTGCCTGCCGACAACCATTGGCGCGAGAAATTCTTTCAGCGTCGCCCAGGCCGTCTCGGTCCACTCATCG
>DASXTE010000186.1:0-7298 GCA_036505595.1 Pyrinomonadaceae bacterium | reverse complement strand
CCGACCAAAGACGAACCGAGATTTGTCGCAAGTTGAATTCGTTGCGCTTCGCCCCCAGACAAAGTCGAAGCAAGGCGATCCAGCGTCAGGTAATCCAAACCTACGTCGACCAGAAACTTCAGCCGCCGTCGAATCTCGAATAGAACGCGATCCGAAATTGCTGATTGCTCGTCCTGAAGTTTCAGAGCTTCGAAAAACGCGGATGCATCTTTGATTGATAATGCGCAAATCTGCGGCAGTGTGTGGCCGCCGACGCGCACGTCGCGCGCTTCCTGCCGCAAACGGCCGCCTTCACAATCTGGACATACGGTGTAGCCGCGATACTTTGAGAGAAAAACGCGCACGTGAAGCTTGTATTTCTTCGTTTCCAGCCAATCGAAGAATCCGCGGACGCCGTCCCATTCGCCTTTGCCGTTGATAATGACGTTCCGTTGTTGACGCGTCAGTTGATTGAAAGGAACGTTCAGCGGAATCCGTTCCGACTTGCAGAAGCGGCGCAGCTCTTTCACGACCCATTCGTACTGCGGCTTTGTCCACGGTTCGATGGCGCCTTCGGCTAGCGTCAGTCCCGGATTCGGAATCACCAGATCGAGGTCCAGTCCAATCGTGTTGCCGAACCCCTGACAGGTAGGACACGCGCCGAACGGATTATTGAAACTGAACAGACGCGGCTCAGGCGTCGCGTAGACAATACCGTCGTACTTGCATTCGAAACGCTCAGAAAAGCGGAGACGGGTCGGGGCGCTGTTGCTCTTCCCGCTCTTGCCCTCTCCCTGTGGGAGAGGGTTGGGTGAGGGTCTTACGGCGCTAGAGCCCTCACCCCCAGCCCCTCTCCCAGAGGGAGAAGGGAGACTCGCTTCAATCACAGCTTGTCCATGTCCCTCCCTGAAACACGTCTCAAATGAATCCACCAGCCGCTCACGAATATCTTCGCGAGCAGTCAAGCGATCGACCAGCACGTAAACGTTTTCGAAATCATCTCGCTTGTAGTCATCAGGCGACGCGAGATCTATTTGTTCGCTTTGATGCAGCAGTCGGGTAAACCCACGCTGCATCAGGCTCATCACGTGAGCTGTTCGCTGACTCGGCGAAACGGTGACGCGGGGATGCGGAGTCGCACGTTTTCGCCGTGTCGCCGCGTCTCCGTTCCGCGTCGCTATCGCCGAGCCGTTGCCGTTAAATTCGGCGAACAGTCCGGCGTCCGCGGGAAACAGAACCTGAAACGGCGAGCCTTCGGGCAGTGTCGCAAGCGTCTCGTCGGCCGCTGACTCCGGCGAATCGCGTCGCACTTCGCGTCCGCAGACACGGCAGATGGTCGTGCCGACACGCGCGAACAGCAGACGCAAGTAGTCGTAAATTTCCGTTTGTGTGCCTACTGTCGAGCGCGGATTACGTGTCGAATTTTTTTGCCGGATAGCAATCGCCGGAGCGATGCCGCGCACTTCATCGACGTCCGGCTTGTCCATGCGCTCGAGAAATTGCCGCGCGTATGCGGACAATGACTCGACGTAACGCCGCTGACCTTCCGCGTACACTGTGTCGAACGCAAGCGAGGACTTGCCCGAGCCGCTGACGCCCGTTACGACCGTCAATTGGTTGATCGGAATCGAAAACGAGATATTTTTGAGGTTGTTAACGCGCGCGCCGCGGACTTCGATGGCTTCCTGGGTCATGGCTTACGAGACGTTGCTAAGCGCCACAGTCGGGAATCTGGGCGCATTCGCAAACCAGCTATATTAGCTTGAAAACTGATCCAGCGCGAGCCGCGAAAGGCGCGGTCACCACGCCGGCGGCGGGCAACAACGGGGCAGCGTCCGTCATCTGAAGAAGTTGCAACACGAACCACTCGCGGCGCTATAATTTGCACGCAGTCTCGTTGATGAACATCCGGATATGAACCGCAAAAACTCGAATATGACCCCTGTTTTCGAGCGATTAAGACTCCTCCTGCTCGGCATTTTCCTGATGATCGGCGCTGGCCAGCTCGCGCTCGCCCAAGAGTCTGCGTCCGCGGCAAAGACGGACTCGACCATTACGTCGCCTGCGCTGACGCCGGCCCAGATCGAGGACATCATTCGCAAGATGAGCGCGAAAGAGACCGAATTCCGTCGCGTCTTGAACAGCTACGCCTTCAAGCGCGACGCGCTGGTTCAGGAGATCGGCATGGGTGGGCAGGTGATTGGTGAGTATCACCGCGTTTCCGATTTCACGTTCGACGATCAGGGAAATCGTTTCGAGAAGATCAACTTTTTTCCCATGCCGACGTTTGCCGGGATGACGGCTGAGGATTTGGAAGATCTCGGCGGCGTAAATCCGTTCGCGTTGGAAGCCGCGAAAATCAATCAATACAATTTCAAGTACGTTGGAAAAGAGCGCATCGACGAACTTGACCTTTTTGTGTTTGACGTCACGCCGAGAGTTGTTCCCGATGCCAAGAAAACGAAAGAGAGGTTTTTCACGGGACGGATCTGGGTGGACGATCGCGACTTTCAGCTTGTGAAAACCAAAGGCAAGGGAATTCCCGAGACCAAGAACAACAAATTTCCGGTTGTCGAAACCTACCGCGAACAGATCGATGGCAAATATTGGTTTCCGACATATTCATACGCGGACGACGATCTGGTCTTCGACAATGGAACCGACCTGCGCATCCGGATGCGCGTGAAATACACCGATTACATTGTCGGACATGGCAAGGTGACGATTACCGAAATTGAAGAAGTTAAGCCAGGCTCGCTGTCGCAAACTGAAACTACTCCAGACAACCGGCCTCGACCGCGTGGACCGGTCGAATCAGGAAATCTGAACGACAAAGCGATTGAACTGCCGAAACCTATCTATCCGGGCGAGGCGCGCAAAACTCACGCATCTGGCCAGGTGAAAGTGCGCGTGATCGTGGCTGAGACCGGCAAGGTCCTTTCGGCCGACATCGTTTCGGGTCCAAAACCTCTATGGCTGGCAGCCATTGAAGCTGCGCGGAAGGCTCGCTTCAATCCGACTTTGATTGGCGGAACTGCGATGAAGATTACCGGGATACTGACCTACGATTTCGTCGAGGAATGATCGGGAAGCAGTTCGGTGTGCCTCTCACGATCTTAACCGTCACCATTCGCTGTACGTCGTTCCAGTTGACTCTTGCACGGCGGCGCTCCGGATGTCGATCAAGCATGCAACGACGATTTTACCGAAGCTTACCAATCACTATATCGCGTGCCATTAGATGATTGTTTGGTTGAGTTGCTGTGAACGTCAACAACTCCAGTTGACAGCCTGGTTTTGGATTTATAGGAGCCCATAACCAGACGCCAATCGCGTTGTCCTGTGAAAGGGTCAGGTGGAACATCGTGAAGAACGGTGGCGCCATTGACTTCATGAAGATGTCCGGTCTTCACCAGATCTTCAAGAGACTGCGGCAGCGCTCCTGTGTCAGATGTATACTGTTTTATTGCGCTACGCATAACCTCTAGATCTATCTTGAGGATGTCTTCGCGAGCGTGAAGGTCAGCTGCTCGACCGCGCTCCAGCGCCTCATGATAAATGGTGCAAGCGGCGCCCAAAAGAAATGCCGACAAGAAAACACTTAGGCAAAGAAAGCGGCGCATAACAAAATTCCGGAAGTCAACCGTCGCGCATTTCAATTAATTCTACAACAGGTTACAACTGAAAAGGCTAGCGACGAACTGACAGCTTCTCGATTCCAAGTTCTTTCATGATCATTCCCTGAACGTGCTGCACGAGCGCGTCGAGATCTTTGTCGGTCTTGACCCACGAAGTTTCAACCGGCGATAGAAACACCATTTCGATCGTGCCGGGCCAGGCTTCGGCCTTTCCTTTGCCCATCAACTTGTCCGTATTCTTTAAAGCGATTGGCGCGATCGGCACTCCGGCTTGCGAGGCCATGTGAAATGCGCCTTTCTTAAACGGCAACATCTCTCCCGGTTTGGCGCGAGTGCCTTCGGGGCAAACGCCGAAAGAAATGCCGGCGCGCAAGCGTTCGGTTGCCGTCTTCAGACTTTCGACGGCGCGGTCGCGATTTGATCGATCGATTGCAATCACATTCACGAAGCCCATTCCATAGCCGAGAATCGGCGCATTGAGTAATTCTTTCTTGGCGACCATTCCCATGCGACGACCGGTGAAAGCGAACAGCGGCGCCGCGTCGAGATACGACCAGTGATTAGCAACGAACACGTAGGTTTGATTCGGATCGACTTGTTCACGTCCAATGACGCGCACTTTCACTCCGCTCAAGCGCAACCAATTGCGCGCGCCCCAGTTTGCCCACCAGTAAATCCAATCTTGTCGCTTAAACAGAATTCCGAGTATCAAGACAGGTGGGGCGAAGATAAGCAGCAAGAGGCCGGCGACGAACCATGACCAACCGAACAGCAATTTGCCGACGATGCGGGCCCCCGGTCTTGTGCTAGACTTCGCGGCGCTTTCTGTAATGACCTGTCCTGCTCGTTGAGAGGTGATATCCGGATGCATCGTCGTCAGCCTGGCCACCGACCAAGACTAATCCAAGTCAGCGAGAATAACAGCCGCGTTGGCGGCGAAATATTCATAGAACCGCAGCCGCCTTATTTGGTCCCTGCGATCGAGACGAGAGGCATGGCATCTCGTCTCAATCGCAACGGTAAATTGGGAAGCGCTCGGTTCTATAAATATTTCGCGCCTACGGCGCTTGCTGTTGTGATTGCGCTCACGTCGTTCTTGACGAACAGCGCGCGCGCTCAACGCCGCGTCGAATCTCCCCGCACCGTCCCTTCGCCACGCTCCGTCCTCGGTTTCAATCCCGGCGATGATCGAACCATCGCCGACTGGAAACAGATTACCGATTACTTCACAAGGCTCGACGCGGCGAGCGATCGGGTTCAACTACAAACTATCGGAAAATCCACGCTCGGCCGGACAATGTTCGTCGCCTTCATCAGCGCGCCTGAGAATATCCGCAATCTCGAAAACTACAAAGCAATCCAGGCCAAGCTCGCAGACCCGAGGAAGGTGGCAACCGAGGCCGAACGCACCCAATTAATTCGCGACGGGAAGGCTGTCGTCGTGATCTCATGCTCGATTCACTCGACCGAGATTGTGGCGTCGCAGATGTCGACGCAGCTTGCTTACAACCTCGCGAGCGCGAGCGACGCGGACACGCTGGCCATCCTGCACAACACGATTCTGATTCTTGTGCCGTCGCCGAATCCTGACGGCGTAGACATTGTCGCGAATTGGTATCGCAAGACGCTCGGCACGCCACAGGAAGGCAGCAGTCCGCCTGAGCTCTATCATCACTATGCCGGCCATGACGACAATCGCGACTGGTTCATGCTGAATTTGAAGGAGACGAAGGTGGTGACGCGTCTGCTTTGGAAGGAATGGTTTCCTGAGATTGTTTACGACGTGCATCAGCAGGGCTCAAACGGATCGCGTTTCTTTGTGCCACCGTTTTACGATCCGCCGAACCCGCACATTTCGCCATTATTGCTGCGGCAGGTTGGATTAATCGGTCACAAGATGGCCGCGGACGTCACTGCCGCAGGCTTCAAAGGAATTCTGACCAACGCGCTTTATGACACGTGGTGGCATGGCGGCTTTCGTACCGCGCCGTACTTTCACAACTCGATTGGCATTCTTACGGAAGCAGCCAGCGCGCGTCTGATGTCGCCGAGTAACGTAACTCCTGATCAACTTACGCGTTCGAGTACGCGCGGCATGCGCAGCGCAATGGAAGTTGCCACCAACTTTCCGAATCCGTGGCCCGGCGGCGCATGGCATCCGCGCGACATTATGCAGATGGAGCTAATCGCTTCGCACAGTGTGTTATCGCTGGCTTCGAATTATCGCGCCGACTATCTGCGAAACTTTTACGAGCTTGGGAAAGCTAACCTGTCCTCCCGCTCTGAAGGTGATTTGATTGGCTATTTGATTCCCGCTGGTCAGGGCCGTGACGAAAATGTCGCCAAAATGATCGGAGCGCTCGTCGAACAAGGCGTTGAAGTCTATCGACTTGATAAGGAACTTCATCTTTCGGAAAGGTTGCAGACTCTGCACACGATTTGGGATCGGCCGGGGCAAGCACAGCCGATGCGACAGATTCTGCTGGACGAGACGTTTTCGCCGTCGGAAACTCCCGCCGGCAGCTACATGATTTTTCTTAATCAGCCGTATCGGCAGAACGTGCTCGCGTTGTTTGAGCCGCAGATTTATCCGGATCGCCTGACGGCGACCGGCGAAGCCGAACGACCGTACGACGTCGCAGGATGGACTCTGCCGATGATCATGGGAATCGAGACTCTGGCCGTAATGTCGATTCGCGAACCCGTGCCTGAACGGAAGTTGACTCTGATTAATTCTGAGAACGATGTGCGCCGCGATCTCGGACTACCGTTGGGGACGACCGACAAATCGCCGATTGCAAATCCGATAAAGCCGGGAATTCGCATTGGCATTTACAAAAATTCGCGCGCCGGGAACATGGACGAAGGCTGGACGAGATACGTTTTCGACACCTTCAATGCGCCGTATCAATCGTTGAACGAAGCAGCAATCAATGCCGAAAATCCGCGCGCGAAGTTTGACGTGGTTGTGCTGCCGTCTGAGCAGTCGCGCAATGCGCCCGACACGGAAGCCGAAGGCGAATCTGCGCGCGGCATCAGTGATGCCGGATTCCGGAATCTTGCAAGGTTTGTTGATGACGGCGGGACTCTGATTTGTTTTGATGGCTCATGTGGTCAACTGGTCAAGCAGTGGAAACTGCCACTGAAAAACGTTCTTGAAGGCGTTCGTTCTTCAGACTTCTATTGCCCCGGCTCGATTCTGCGGTTGGATGTTGACACGTCGCATCCCATCGCCCGCACCATGTCCAAAGACACCGACGCGTATTTCATCAACAGCTCAGCTTTTGAGGAGACGGAGCCGCCGAGAAGAGGCATTGATTACGGCCCGATGCCAGTAAAGATCCATGTCATCGCGCGCTACGCGAAAGACAATCTCCTGCGCTCCGGTTGGCTGCGTGGCGATGACAGACTCAAAGACAAGATCGCGCTCGCGGAAATCCAAATGGGCAGGGGCCGTATCATCCTTTTCGCCTTTCGCCCGCAGCATCGTGGCCAAACCTGGGGTACCTTCCCGTTTATCTGGAACGCAATCAATTTGGCCGGATAATGACTGGAAGCTAACCTTGCCGTGTGTCCGTCGCGGTGTTATCTTGAGTGCGTCAGATCTGACATCTCTCCCCGCTTACTCTTCCCGAAGCTGACAGTGCGAGAAAGTTCGCAAGTTAACCAACTTGCGCTACC
>DASXTE010000185.1:0-7711 GCA_036505595.1 Pyrinomonadaceae bacterium | reverse complement strand
AATCCGCCATCTCGTCGTGCTTGAGCGTCGCTGGCTAACCGAGCACGATTTCATCGAAGCGCTCGCGCTGGGCCAAAGCTTGCCAGGCACGGCCGCCGGCAATGCCGTCACGTACGTCGGATTTCGTTTGCGCAGCTGGCGCGGGGCAGCGGTTTCTTTGGCGGGCTTCATTCTGCCGTCGATGCTGATGATGATCGTTCTGGCGATCTTCTACGATCGATTTCGTGCGCTGCCAAATATGGAGCAACTCTTTCACGGCTTCAACGCCGCGGTCGTGGCGCTGATTGCCGTCACCGCGTGGCGGATGGGCAAACACACTTCCAGTAAGCCCTGGCAGCGAATTCTGATCGTTCTCGCATTTGCCGCGGTGATTTTTCTTCGCGCGACCGTGGTTGAAGTAGTTCTGATTTCGGGGCTGATTGGAATTGGCATCGAATCCTTTGCGGAAAAGCAGCGCCCACGGCTCGAGCGCATTCGCGGGTTCGCGACACGCCGCCAACAGCGCATTCGCGCACGGATCGGCGGACGCAAACCCGCCAAGCCGCATCGCTTCGTCGGCGGTTACCTGACGGAAGCGATCGCCGAAGAGCGCCTGCGCCGCCTGAGCGAATCGCGGGTCACGCAGCCCGAGGAGGATGACCGTGACGATCGAGAGCGCGGTCCCTCGATGAGCAGTCTGTTTCTGCCGGCAATTCCGTTCATTGCGAAGTTGGGACTCGCGTTCTCGGTCGCTTTCATTTTTCTGCGCATCGGCGCAGCAACCTTCGGCGGCGGCTTCGTCATGATTCCGGAAATCGAGAACGAAGTCGTGCGTTCGCATCATTGGCTGACGCATCAGGAGTTCGCTGACGCGACTGCGCTGGGGCAAATCACGCCCGGGCCTGTCTTGATAATGGCGACATTCGTCGGGTATCGAGTTGCGGGAATTGTGGGCGGCCTATTGTGTACTGTCTGCGTGTTCCTGCCGTCGTTTCTGATGACCATCGCCGCCGGCTCTTCGTTCCGACGGTTTCGCACGAATCGGCAGATGCAGGCGTTTCTGCGCGGCGTTGCTCCCGCGGTGACGGGGTTGCTCATCGCGGCGGCGTGGAGCGTGGCTCGGTCAGGCATTCACACGATCATCGGCGCCGCGATGGCCATCGTCATTAGCGCGATTCTGTTACGTTACCGTCCGAACGCATTTTGGGTTTTGATGGGCGCGGGAGTTTTTCGATTCTTGCTGGCGTTGGTGTTGTGGTGACGGATTCATCTGGTTTGTAGTTCATGGACTCTCCTTCACAGGAATGACCGTACTCAGAGCTTCAGTCTCGTAGATAGCTGCGCAGAGCACTCTCCAGATCGGGATAAGTAAATTCATAACCAGCGTGGTTAAGTTTCTTCGGCACCACTCGTTGACTGACCAGCAGCATCTCGTCTGCCATTTCGCCAAACGCCAGCCGCGCGGCGAATGCCGGCATCGCCATTACGGTCGGACGCGACAGAACTTCGCCCAGCGCACGCGTGAATTGCTCGTTCCTGACCGGCTGCGGCGAAACGATGTTCAGCGGCCCCCGAATCGAATCGTCGTTCAGCGCGAGTTTCATCGCCGCGACAGCATCCTCAATCGCGACCCAGCTTATGTACTGTTTCCCTGACCCGACCTTTCCGCCCAGGCCCATCTTGAACGGCGTCAGCATTTTTTCGAGCATGCCGCCTTGCCTGGCCAGAATCGGACCAAACCGCAAGTTCACTACGCGCACACCCGCTTTCGTTGCGGGCTCGGTCGCCTTCTCCCATTCGCGACAGACGCCGGCGAGAAATCCGCCGCCGGATTCGCTCTGCTCGTCGAGAACCTCGTCACCGCGATCGCCGTAAATTCCTGTCGCGGACGCGCACAGAAACACGCGCGGCTTTGTGCCGAGCTTTGCGATCGCCTCGCTTAGCAGATGCGTCCCGTGCACGCGGCTGTCGTGAATCTTCCGCTTCTTTTCTTCCGTCCAGCGCCCTTCGGCGACGTTCTCGCCGGCGAGATTGACGACTGCGTCAAAGCCATCGAGGGTCATCGGATCGATTGAATCCTGGTTCGGGTGCCACTCGATCTCGCTCGCTCTGGGAGAGCTGCGCACGAGCCGCACCACGGCGTGACCTTCGGCTTCCAATACCGGAGTCAGGGATGAGCCAACCAGGCCGCTTGCTCCGGCGATTGCGATTCTCATGAATGCTCCTCGCGCCTGATTCAGGCAAAGTCGTGTAATCGTAACCCAGGGCCGAGATGCATGCCACCTAATACCTTATTCATCGTAATTGGTATCAAAACATATAGAATGCCGCCCGCTCAATCGACAGGACGGCCCTCTCTTGCTTCACCATCGAATCCTCCTCTTTGTTCTCGCATGCTCGGCGGCGCTCTGCCTGATCAGTCTTCGGGACACTCAGAGTCAGTCAGCGCTGCGACGCATTACGAACACCACCGACGAAGGAATAAACATCAATCCGTCGATCAGCGGCGACGGTCGCATTATCGGTTTTGAGAGCACCGAAGACATCGCGGGCGCCGGCGGCACGGATCACTTTCGCGGCATTCGCGGCAATATCTCAGTAGATCCGCCAACCTTCTTTCAAATGGGCGCCACGCGCTCGGCCGCGCCGGCGATTTCTCAGGATGGTTTGCGAATCGCGTTTGCGTCAAAAGATGATCCGCTCGGCACAAACAGCGACGGCAACTCAGAAATTCTTCTTTTCAATGGGTCGAGCCTGCTACAGATAACGAACACTTCACCCGGTGACCCGGCAAACCGAGTCATCAACGGCAACTTCCAACCTTCAATTTCCGATGACGGCCGTTACCTCGCGTTCTCTTCGAACCGAAACCTTACGTCGCAGAACAGCGACGGTAACCTCGAGATCTTTGTTTACGACGCAATCGCGGCAACGTTCACGCAGTTGACTAACTCAAGCGGGATCGTTGGCTTCAGCGACGCGAAGATTAGTGGCGACGGAGCAAACATCGCCTGCATCCGCGACACAGGATCGACCTCCAGCACGAACCGCGATCTGGTGAAATTGAATCGAGCGACGAGCGCGTTGACCCTCCTCGCAACCAACGTGCAGAAGCTTGCACTGACTTACGGCCGGGCAATCAGCGACGACGGGGCGCGGGTCGTTTACTCAGGCGAGACCGCGACAAACTCGAGTCAGGTCTTCTTTTATGACGGCCGCAGTGGAAACGTGAATCGTCAGGTCACGTCGCTCGGCACTCGCTCGACCGAGGTGCCGCTGCACCTGACCATCAGCGGCGACGGGAAACGGATCGCATTTGCGACGCGCCGGGCAGTGACAGGTTTCAGCAACTCAGACGCGAGCGTCGAGCTCTACACCTACGACATTCCGACCACGACCTTTGCGCGTGTCACGAGTGCACCAGGTGAAGCAGACTGCTTCGATGGCAGCAACGCTGCGTGCGAAGTCGTCTCGTCGTTGAATGACGACGGCTCAATTGTCGTCTTCAATTTTCCGCGCGCGTTGTCGGCTCCAGTCGCTTCAGGGCTCGAAAACAAATCAGAGATTTATGCCACCGGCACTGTTGTGCGGCCGCCGTTTGGTACGCTTTCGGCGATTCTGAATCAAGCGTCGCTCGGCCGCGAACCATCACCGGTCAAAGCTGTCGCGCCGAACAGCATTGCCGTCGCGTTAGGGAGCGCGCTCGCGAATACAACCCAACAATCACAGCGACAGGCTGATGGAACATTTCCGACGAACGTGGGCGGAACAACCGTCACAGTCAACGGCCGCTCGGCTCAGATCTTTTTTGTCTCGCCCGATCGCGTGCACTTCCTGGTGCCGCCACAAACTGAAATTGGCGGGAATGCGGAAGTTGTAATTACCAATGCCGACGGATTCTCTTCGCGTGGCAGCGTGCCCACCCTGCGAGCCGCGCCCGGAGTCTTCACCGAGACCGGTGATGGCATTGGCGAGGGAGTAATTCTCAACAGCGATAACTCGCAATCGGGGCCGTTCGATCCATCGAGCGGCAACCTGCACCTGTCGATTTTCTCGACAGGTGTGCGGAACGCTTTGCAGACAACCGTCAACATAGCCGGTCGCGTCGTAACCCCCGAAGCGATCATTCCATCCTCCGAGATGCCGGGCCTCGACGAAGTTCGCGTGCGCGTGCCATCTGATCTGCGTGGGACCGGAACCGTCACCCTTTCGATTCAAACAGACGGCCGCGACAGCAATCCCGTGACGGTCACCTTCACCGGCGATCCAAGTCGCAACGTCGTCATCAATGAAGTTCTCGCTGATCCGCCTGATGGAATTGCGGGCGACGCCAATCACGACGGCGTGCGCGATGGAACACAGGATGAATTCGTCGAACTCGTGAATGGAAGTTCGAGCGAACTCATCAACATCAGCGGCTGGACGATTCGCACGCGCGCGACCGGCAGCATGACTGAAAACACGCGCTTCACGTTTGCGTCGGGTACTTCCCTGCCCGCGGGCGAAGCCATCGTTGTTTTCGGTGGCGGCAACTTCAATCCATCTGATCCAGTCTTTGGTTGCGCGCAAGTGGTAAAGACTACGACCTCCAGCGGTCTGTCATTAACCAATAGCGGCTTGACGATTCTGGTTCGAGACGGCACCGGCAATTTAATTTCACAGTTCTCCTACGGCGGCAGCACCGCCTTGGAAGGCGACAACAATCAATCGCTGACGCGCTCGCCCGACGTTACGGGCGCGTTTGTGCAACACACGGATGCGGCCGGCGCCAATAGACGCGCGTACTCACCCGGCCTGAGAGTTGACGGCACGCCATTCGGCAATTGTCCGGGTCACGTCACCACCGTAACTATCGCGCCGACTTCAACCAGTGTTGCCGTCAATCAATTGACGCAATTCAGCTCGCAGGCATTCGATGAATATGGTCGCGTGATGACAAGCGTCACGATCAACTTCAGTTCTGATAACACCGCGGTGGCGACCGTCGATTCCGTCAGCATGAATGGATCGACCGGAGTGGCTACCGCTAACGTCACTGGCCGCAGCCAGGGTACGGCACACATTCAGGCATCAGTCACCAGCGGCGGCACCACCGTCAAGAGCCCGCAAGCGACCTTGAGCGTTGTGCCGCGCGTCACGCGCATCGATGTCACTCCCACCAGCGCCACCATCAATCGTGGAAACACGCAGCAGTTCAGCGCGACCGCCTTCGATCAGAACAATCAACCACTTTCCGGCGTCACCTTCACGTGGTCTTCAAGCGATACGAACGTGGCCACAATTGATTCGTCAGGTCTCGCGCGCGGCGTCGGCTTAGGCAGCATCACGATCACTGCCTCTGCGCCCGATGGCACGGGCGGCACTGCGACCGGCACGGATATGCTGGCCGTTCAAGTGCCGATAGTCATTAATGAAATCAACGCCGACGTTGCTCCCGACAACGCTTCTACGACGGCAATTGAAGGCGATGCGAATCGGGACGGGATTCGTGATTCGGGCGATGACGAGTTCGTCGAGCTGCTCAACAACTCAAACGCCTCCGTCGATCTGTCCGGCGTCGTGATAGCCGATTCAACCAGCAATCGTTTCACCTTCCCGGCGAACACGACGCTGGCGTCAGGACGCGCGGTGGTTATCTTTGGGGGCGGGAATCCTCCAGTGAATGATCCGGCTTTCGGAGGTTCATTGATCCTGACAGCGAGTTCGCTCAGCCTGAATGATACCGGCGACACCGTGAACGTTAAGCTCGCCGTCGGCGGAAGCGATGTCGTGATTGCTACCCAAGCATACGGCGGAGCGAGCGGCGTCGTGGCGCTCAGCGATCAATCTCTAACCCGATCACCTGATGCCGCGATTGGCAATGCTGGTGGATCGTTCGTCGCCCACAACGCAGCCACAAACGCCGCGGGCCGTATCTTCTCTTCCGGCACCCGCGCTGACGGAACTCCGTTCGGTTCGCCGCCGATCACTCGCATCGAAGTCGTGCCTGCGTCCGCGCGCGTGAACATCGGAGCTACGCAATCGTTTACCGGCCACGCTTTCAGCAACACCGGCGGCCCGGAGATCGAGATCCAAAACGTTTCGTTCATTTGGGATTCGAGCGACACAACCAAAGCGACAGTGGCTCCGACCACCGGCCAGACGACTACAGCATCAACCACAAACTCAGGTGACAGCACGATTCGCGCGCGCGCCGGCGGGCAGCAGGGAACGTCTGTGCTCTCCGTAAACCCGACGATCTCAATCAACGACCCGACAATGAATGAAGGCGATACCGGCACGACTACTCTCACTTTCACGGTGAGCCTATCGACGCCCGCGCCAAGCGGAGGGGTAACTTTCGACATTGCCACGCAGGATGGAACCGCAACCGTCGCCAATAACGATTACCAGGCGCGCAGCCTGACCGCACAAATAATTCCGGCCGGCGGCCAGACTTACATGTTCGATGTCACCGTCAATGGCGACACCACGATTGAACCGAACGAAACATTCTTCGTGAACTTGACGAACATTTCCGGCGCGACTCTCGGAGACGGGCAAGGCCAGGGAACAATTCTTAACGATGACAGCGCCACGCTCTCCGTCGTCAACCCACCTGCTACCGCAGAAGGCGACACCGGCACCAAGACTTTCACATTCACAGTTCATTCTTCGCTGCCCGCGCCGATGGGCGGAATAACCTTCGATATCGCAACGCAGGACAACACCGCGACGGCCGGCAGTGACTACGTCGCGAGGAGCTTGACGAATCAGACCATTCCGGAAGGTCAGCAGGATTACAGCTTCGATGTCACAGTGAACGGCGACACGTTGGTGGAGCCGAACGAGACTTTCTTTGTGAACGTCACGAGCGCTTCGAATGGGAGCCCGCAAGGCACCGGAACCATCAATAACGACGATGCGGCGAACGTTGTCATCAGCCAGGTCTATGGCGGTGGCAACAACTCAGGCGCTCCTTTCCAAAACGACTTTGTCCAGATTTTCAATCGCGGCACGACCACGATCGATTTCGCTATCACGCCTTACTCCGTTCAGTACGCCAGCGTTGGTTCAAACTTTGGTAGTTCGAAGACCAACTTGACGGCCGGCATCATTGCGCCCGGCAAATATTTCCTGGTTCAGGAATCCGGCGGGACAACAAATGGCGCACCGTTGCCGACGCCCGACGCGACTGGAACAATCGCGTTGGCCGCGACTTCGGGAAAAGTTGCGCTGGTCGTCGGCACCACAGCGTTGTCAGCCAGCACGTGTCCCGGTGACGACAGCTCAGCACCTTTCAACCCAAGCGATGCCACGATTGCGGACTTCGTCGGCTACGGAAGCACCGCGGGCACGGCTGGCCATTGTTATGAAGGTTCCGGCCCAGCTGCCGCGCCGAGCAACACAACTGCCGACTTCCGCAAAGCCGGAGGCTGCACTGACACGAACCAAAACGCAGGTGATTTCCTCGTGTCCACTCCGTTCCCACGCAACAGCTCGTCCCCGGCGAACGATTGTGCGGGAGGCGCGACTCCAGCTCTTTCGATCAATGACGTGAGCATCGCGGAAGGCAACAGCGGAACAACAACCGTAACCTTCACCGTCAGCCTGACGTCTGCGCCGCAAGGCACGGACCTAACGTTTGACATCGCCACACAGGACGGGACGGCGACGACGGCTAACAACGACTACGTCGCGAAGTCACTTACGGCGCGTGATTCCGGCAGGCCAGAACACTTACACGTTTAGC
>DASXTE010000184.1:0-8802 GCA_036505595.1 Pyrinomonadaceae bacterium | reverse complement strand
GGGTCTTACGGGCTGGGCGCAAATCAATTATCCGTACGGCGCGTCGATCGAAGATGCGAAGCAGAAGCTGCAATACGATTTGTATTACATGAAAAACCAGAGCCTCGCGCTCGACGCGACCATCATGTTCGAAACGATCAAGACGATTCTGTTTGGAAAGGGAACGTAGCGCAATTTGCCAATTTGCGTCGCCTTGGGAGGTCCGGAACCATGAAGAAGTTGTTAACTCAAACCTTAGTTGTAACGATCGCGCTGGCGACTGCGGCGAGCGTGTTCGCCCAATCGCCGACGGCCACGCGCCAGCGTCGCACTTCCCCTGAGGAATCTCAGCAGGCCGCGACGGCCGGAGCGCCGGCGACACCCGAAGTCACCGCTGACGCGCAGACGAATCGCAGCGATCCGACTTCCGAAGAGGCGTCGATCGTGCCTTACTACAACAACTTTTTCACCACGTATCGGCTCGGGCCGGAGGATGTGATTTCGGTAAACGTCTTTGGACAAGAACGGTATTCGAAACAAGGCATCGTGATTCCCCCAAGCGGGAGAATTTATCTGGCGCTGGTTCCCGAAGGCATCTTCGTCAACGGCAAAACTGTCGATCAAGTCGCCGAGCTGATCAAGAAGCGTTACGACGAATACATCATCGATCCTCAGGTTTCGGTTTCGCTCGATCGCGCGGGCTCGTATCGTTACAGCGTGATTGGCGACGTCGGGCAGCCAGGGATTCGCTTGATGACGCGTCGTCTTTCTGTGACTGAAGCAATTGCTGAAGCCGGGGGCATACTGCAAACCGGCAGCAAGAGCAAAGTCTACGTGCTGCGCAAACAGCCGAACGGAAATCTCCAGCCGATTCCGGTGAACGTCAGTGCGATCTACAAAGGCCAGGCTCCCGATTCCGTCTATCTCGTGCCCGGCGATCAAGTCGTGGTGCCCGGCAACAGCTTGAAGAAATGGCAGACGCTGACGAGTTTCCTGCCGGTGTTGAGTTTTGCGAGATTGTTTACCGGGGGCTGGTGATTCAGTCGGCAGGAGGCAGACGGCAGTCAACAGGAAATCGGTTGCGCAATGTTTAAGCCGCAGGATCAGCTCAAACGTTCTCCTTATACTCTGGTGTCCTGCCGCCTGCTTCCGGCCGTCTGCCTCCTGCTTTTCTGCTCACTGCTCACCGCTTCCGCCGCTACCTGGTCTCGCCAAAAGAGCGGCACGATGGCTTGGCTGCACGCGGTGCAGTTTCTCGATCAGAATCACGGTTGGGTTGCAGGTAGTGGAGGAACGCTGCTCGAAACAATGGACGGCGGCGCCAACTGGAGAAAACTTTCGACCCTGACGAAGGATACTCTGCGCGACGTTTGTTTCGTTGATGATCACATTGGCTGGTTGATAGCAGAGCGCGACGTTTACAAACTGAAGACAAATGACGAAGCGCGCTCGTATCTGCTGCGTACTGACGACGGCGGACTGACGTGGCAACCCGCTTACCTTGATGTCGCTGATTCGAATGCGCGTCTCGTACGCGTGATTTTCACCGATGTGGCAAACGGCTGGGTGTTTGGTGAGACCGGCGTTTTGTTCGCGACGCGTGATGGCGGCGCGCATTGGACGCGGCAATCGCCGCCAACGAAACACCTTCTCTTAGGCGGCGCGTTTCTCGATAGTACGCACGGATGGCTGGTCGGTGCCGGCGCCACGATCATTCACACAAGCAACAGTGGCGCGACGTGGCAGAGTGGCGCTGTGCGCGACGAGGCTAATGTCCGCTTCACCGCAACGAGTTTTATCGACAATCGCTTTGGCTGGGCCGTCGGTTCAGCCGGCCGAATTTTCGCGACGACCGATGGTGGCCGAGCGTGGTTTGCGCAGCGATCGAACATCGACGCTGATCTTTTCGATGTGAAATTCATCAGCGCGACTGAAGGCTGGGCGGCAGGCGCTGAAGGACTTGTGCTTCACACGGTGAATGGCGGTCGCTACTGGTTTGCTGAAACCACAAACATTTCTCACGCCCTCGAGCGTCTTTTCTTAATTGATCGAGGTCATGGTTGGGCCGTCGGATTTGGCGGCACGATCCTCAAGTATGGCCAGTCCACAACGCCGAAACTGAAACCCTCCTAATCTTCAAACCACTCCGCGCAAAAAAATGGCTTGAATCAGTACACGTGGCTGTGATAGTGTGCGCCGCACTCAAGCGGGTTTGTTCCCGGCCGCCGGGTTCGCGGCCTCAAAAATTCTTCCCAGCATTTTTGTTTGTTCTAGCAGTTGTTAGTCTGGTTCCCCACGGTTTCGGGTTGGAGAGAAAAATGCCCCTGGCGAAAGCTGCGCTGCAATTAGAGCCGGACGTTACGCCGCGCGAGCCGGTAGCGCCATCCAACGAAGGCGGACTTCCGCCGCGACTTCCATACGTAAAAGCAGGTACAGACCGCAACGTCTCGGATTTAAGGTCCGTGCAGCACCCGTCGCGAAAGGAAAACTCATTTATATTTCAGCCGCGCGTTCCCGTCATTACCGGAGAGGCTACGTATCGAGGCTACATGCCGGTGGATGGGGTGCTCTCGGGGCAGTTAAATGCGAGCGGCAGTGCGTTGACCATTAAGCAGCGGCCGCGTAATGGCCGAACCGATTCGATGCCCGAGTTGGACGGCGAGATTCGATTCAAAGACATGCTTCGGATCAACGGCTATGTGGCCGGAACAATCTCGTCAGAGAAGGGCACTTTGATCGTGGACGCCTCGGCCCGAGTCGATGCGTTTGTTGACGTGGCCGTGGCGGTCATCGCCGGCACCGTCAATGGAGACATTGTCGGCAGAGAACGCGTTGAGCTTGGTCAGGAAGCAATCATCAACGGCAATATCTCAACTCCGAAACTTTCGATGAAACCCGGCGCGACTTTCCAGGGTGATTGCCGGATGCTCAAACTCGCATAATTGAAACAGACGCGATATAAAGTCTTCGATGGCATCCAGCGAAGTTCAAACCATTACCACTGATGAATCCTGCCTCACTTCACAGTTAACGTCCGATCTGACCAATCAGAATCTGCCAGGCGAAACCAAACTGACCTTTCAGGAGTGGTTGGGGAATCAGCCGCAGGAGAAAGTTGAATCGCGGCCGTCCAGCCAAGTGCCGAATCAACCGTCCGAGATCGCTTTCGAAGGAACTCTGCGCGTCGATGGCTATATGGCCGGAGTGGTGCGTTCTGATCAGGGCAATTTGATTCTGAGCGTGGGCGGAATAATCGATGGAGACGTTTCGGTCAACGACGCGACGATCAATGGCACCGTCCGAGGCGACATCCGCGCTACCACGCGTATCGAAATCGGAAGTTCTGCTCGGGTGATTGGCGATATCGAGACCGCACAACTCCTGATTCATCCCGGCGCGGTGTTTGAAGGCCGGTGCACATTTACCTCGAATTCGGAGGCCGCGCAGGAAGCCGCGTGCCGCTGAACTGCCGTTGCCTCTACCTCCAGCTATCAATTGGAAACGTCATTCATGGCGCAGCGATTCCACCCGCTGTTCTGTGATACATTTTGCGTCACAGAATTCCGTTTGTATTGACAGACATCACCAGATTCAGATCGTCAGAGCGCATGATTGATCTACGCAGCGACACTGTCACCAAACCAACGCCGGCGATGCGCCGCGCGATGGCCGACGCCGAAGTCGGCGACGACGTTTACGGCGAAGACCCAACTGTAAATCGTTTGCAGGAACGAGCGGCGGAAGTCTTCGAGAAGGAAGCCGCGATATTTGTGCCGACCGGTTCGATGGGAAATCAGACCGCCGTCAAGCTGCACACGCGGCCGGGTCAGGAAGTTGTCATCGAAGAACGCGGCCACCTCTACAATTTCGAGATGGCCACCATGGCCGCATTCTCAGGTTGTGTTGCGCGTCCGGTCCACAGCAACGACGGCAGCGGAATCCTTACTTGGAACGAGATCGCCGGCGCGATTCACGCGAACGCCGCTTACTACGTCGCGCCGACGGGCCTGATTGCGCTCGAAAATTCGCACAATCTCGCCGGCGGCTCGGTGATGACGCGTGCGCGGACGGAAGAAATTTGCGAGCGCGCGCACAGTCTGAATCTGCCGGTGCACCTCGATGGCGCACGCATTTTTAATGCAGCAGTCGCATTGAACGAGTCAGTGGCAGATCTGGCGCGGCCCGCCGATTCGGTGATGTTTTGTTTGTCAAAAGGTTTAGGCGCGCCGGTCGGATCGATGCTGTTGGGCACGCGCGCGTTCATCGACCAGGCACGTGTCGTTCGGAAGATGCTGGGCGGCGGAATGCGACAAGCAGGCGTGCTGGCTGCTGCCGGATTGGTGGCGCTGGAAGAAACTCCAAAGCGCCTGCACGAAGATCATGAGAACGCTCGTCGGCTCGCCGAAGGTTTAGCGGAGCTGCCGGGCATGAAAATCGATCCGGAAACGGTCGTTACGAACATCGTCATCGTCGATGTTTCGGAAACCGGCAAAGCTGCTGACGCTATTTGCGCCCAACTTCGCGAGCGCGGCGTGCTGGCCATCGGGTTTGGATCGTCAATTCGATTGGTCACGCATTACGACGTTTCGCGCGCGGACATTGAGACTGCTTTGCGGGAAACGCGAAGTGTGTTAGCCAACTAGGGCTTACCACAGAGGGCACAGAGAAGAAGAACAGACAACCAGGACGGACTTGTTGAGCCTGTCTTTCCGGTGTTTTTGGTTACTATCTTTCTCTTATTGATTTTCCTCTGTGTCCTCTGTGGTTATGAATTCTGCGGAAAACCCTGACCTCAAGACGGAAGCCATCGCCGGCGTCACGACGTTCTTCACGATGGCTTACATCGTCGTCGTCAATCCGCAAATTCTTTCGGCAGATGGAAAAACGGGAATGGCTTTCAGCGGAGTGCTGACGGCAACCGTGATCGTCTGCTTCACGATGACGTTGCTAATGGGCCTGTACGCGAAGCTGCCATTTGCCGTCGCGCCGGGCATGGGCATTAACGCTTTCTTCACCTACTCGATCATTTTGGGCAAAGGCGTGCCTTGGCAGACCGCGCTCGGCATCATCTTCTGGGCCGGAGTTTTGTTTCTCTTGATTTCGGTGACGCCGATTCGCGAATCAATCGCCAGGGCGATTCCCGCTGAAATCAGAATTGCGGCCGCTGCCGGGATAGGCATCTTTCTCACGTTCATTGGACTAAGGAATGCCGGATTCATCGTGGCCGATCCGGTGACGTTCGTGAAGCTCGGAAGCCTGGGAAAACCCGCGCTGCTGACAATCGCGGGCGTGGCCATCGCAGCCTTCTTGATGGCGCGCAAGAGTGCGTTTGCTTTTCTGGTATCGATCGTCGTCGTCACGCTGGCCGCGTGGGGATTGGGTTTAGTGACGCGCCCGCCAGCTCTCTTCAGCTTGCCGGATTTCAAGACCGTCTTTTTGAAGCTCGATATCCTGGGCGCGCTTAAGTTGAGCCTGCTGCCGGCGATCATCGCGATCATGTTCACCGATTTGTTCGACTCGATCTCGACGTTCATCGGCGTCGCGTACGCAGGTAATCTGCTCGACAAAGACGGCCATCCAAAGAATCTGCGACAAGGATTGATTGTCGATTCGCTGGCGACGCTGGGCGCCGGATTAGCCGGCACGTCATCAGGAACTGCTTACATTGAAAGCGTTGCGGGAATTCGCATGGGCGGACGGACCGGACTACCTTCGGTTTTCACTGCGCTCTGTTTTCTGCCGTGTTTCTTCATCGCGCCGATCGCGGGCATGGTGCCGCCCTTCGCCACCGCCGCGGTTCTAATTCTCGTCGGCGCGGCGATGTTCACCAGCGTCGGGAAGATCGACTTTCATAAAATCGAAGAGGGCGTGCCCGCATTTCTCACACTGATTTTGATTCCGCTGACGTTCTCGATCACCCAGGGAATCCTGTGGGGCTTCATCTCACACGTCGGTTTGTACTTAATGGTTGGTCGCCGTCGCGACATTCATCCCGTGATGTACGCGCTGGCGCTGGTGTCGGTTGGTTTGCTCATTCTGGAGCGCGCCAGATTTGGGTGAAGTCGCATACTTGATATCTCCGGTTAAAGATTCTATCTTCAAATGCAACAAGCGGTGGGCTGTATGATTTCCAAAGAATTAATCAAATCCGAGATTGACAACGTGCCGGAAGAGCGGCTCGATAGCTTGTATTCCATCGTCAAGCAGTATTCGCGGCATCGTTCGAAAAACGGCGGGCCCAGCCTCATGTCAAAACTGAAAAGCGTAACTATCGACGCTCCTGAGGACTTCGCTGAGAACATCGATCTCTATCTCTCGGGAGATAAAGCGATTGGCTGAGGCGTTCATCGACACCTCGTTTGTCATTGCGCTTACCAATAAAAGCGATCAATATCACGCGCAGGCGCTGACACTGGCAGCCGCGTTCGACAAAAAGCCTTTAATAACGACGGACGCGGTGCTGACGGAGATCGGCAACGCGCTGGCAAGAAATTTCAAAGAAGCCTCAGTCCAGATAATCGAGTACTTTCTGAATTCCGATGAAGTTGAAATAGTCCCCCTAAATCCGGAGCTGTTCCGTCGGGCGTTTGAGCTCTATCGCTCGCACGCGGATAAGACTTGGGGCTTAGTGGACTGTGTTTCATTTGTCGTAATGCGCGACTTTGGGTTGAGCCGATCACTCACCGCAGATAGGCATTTCGAACAAGCAGGATTTACGCCATTAATCAGTTGAGTTCCTATGAAACGGTCAACTCGCGGATGCGGATGTGCCATTGCCGTGCTGGTGCTGTTGCTCGGCGCGGGAACGTTTGCGGTCATAAAATGGGGACTGCCGTGGCTGCGCGCGCGACCGCCGAAGCCAACGGGCGAGTTGCAGATTCATGTGCTCGACGTCGGACCAATCGAAGGCGACTCGATCCTGATCATTGCGCCGGGCGGCAAGTCTGTGCTGATCGACGCGGGAGATGCGGGCAAGGGCAAAATCGTGCTCGACGCACTGAAGCGCTACAAAATAGATCGACTCGATTACTTCATCGCGACGCATCCGCATCCCGATCACATCGGGGGCGCTGACGAAGTGCTCAACGGAATCAAAGTCGGAACCGTGATCGATAACGGAGTCGATCTTTCGACGCCCGTGCCATCGCCGACGCCAGCAAAGAAAGGATCGAAACCTCCTCCGGCCCCTGCGGCAACGCCCGCGAAAAAGCGCGCGAAGACGATCACGAGTTTCTTCGACGAATATAAAGACGCGCTGCAAGAGTCAGGCGCGCAATACCAGAAGGCTCAGTTAGCACAGAAAATTGATCTCGGAGGCGGCGCGATTCTCACTGTGCTTGCGCCGACTGAACCATTCTTCACCAAAGAGCAGATGAAGACCGGCGGCAACGAGCCAAACGCCAATTCAATTGTGCTGCGATTGGATTATGGAGACTTCTCGATGCTTTTCATGGGCGATGCCGAAGCGCAGAGCGAAGAACGACTGTTGAGCAAAGACGTCGAGTTGAAGGCCAATGTGATCAAGATCGCTCATCATGGTTCGAAGTACGCAACGTCACAGGATTTTCTGAACAGAGTTAAGCCCGAAGCTACGATCATCTCGACCGGAGCGTGGAATCGTTATGGGCATCCCGCGCAAGCAGTGCTCGATCGTTTGAAGTCCGCCGGTACGAAAGTTTATCGGACAGATTTACAGGGCGAGATCACGATCACGACCAAAGGCAAAGCTGACTCAGCCAAGTTCTATGAGATAAAGCCGGCTAAAGAAACGACCGAGGACGTTTGGCTCGGTCGTGAAGGCCAAAAGGATGATTCGTCGCGATCAGGATTTATCGCATACGGAGATTTTGGGCCGCCGCCGAAACCGAAGACGGCGCCTGGTAAGAAAAAATAGAGAAGCGCCGCGGCTCTGCCGCCTGATGTGCGGTAAGGCTTCGCCTTACCGTCGAGAGCCTTAATAACTTCGAGGCTGCGCCTCGTTTTCGCTGAGGCAGAGCCTCAGCGAAGATATTCTTTTGAGAGCGTCCCGGAAAGGCATAGCCTTTCCGCACATCGAGCGGCTAAGCCGCGAACTGCGGTACTATGACCAAACCTGCAACCTACGCTGACGCCGGAGTCGATATCGACGCTGCGAATCGCGCGACCGAGAAAATCAAACAGCTCGCGCGGACGACCTTCAACTCGCGGACACTTTCGGATATAGGCAGCTTCGGCGGCATGTTCGCCGGCGCATTTCCCGAAATGCGCGAGCCGGTTTTGGTTGCCTCCGCCGACGGAGTTGGCACAAAGCTCAAGGTCGCTTTCGAGACGGGAGTGCACAACACCGTCGGGCGCGATCTCGTCAACCACTGCGTCAACGACATCCTGGTGCAAGGAGCGCGTCCGCTTTTCTTCCTCGATTATTTCGCGACGGGCAAACTCGATCCGGAGGTGACGGCCCGTGTCATTGAAGGCATCGCGACCGGTTGCCGCGAAAACGGCTGTGTGTTGCTCGGCGGCGAGACCGCCGAGATGCCCGACTTTTATTCTGATGGCGAATATGACATCGCCGGCTTTATTGTCGGCGTGGTCGATCGCGAACGCATCATTGACGGTCGCGCAATTGAAGCGGGCGACGCGATTCTCGGGTTACCATCGGCGGGTCTGCACACGAACGGTTATTCGCTGGCGCGAAAGCTCTTCTTTGAGAATGGTCGTTATTCACCGGATACATACATCGACGAACTCGGCGAAACTATTGGCGCGACGCTTTTGAAGCCGCACGTTAGTTATTTGAAAGCTCTCGACGCTCTGCTTGATTCTGGGATCATCAAAGGCCTGGCG
>DASXTE010000183.1:0-4878 GCA_036505595.1 Pyrinomonadaceae bacterium | reverse complement strand
AAATCTGAAGGCGTGACAACGGAATCAAAACCCAAACAATAAACTAGTTTCGCGAACCGACCACTCATGGAACGACGAACAACCAGCTGGTTCAGTCCGAACCTGCAAATGGAAATGCCGCTGGTAGCGTACGGCCATAGCGGCCAGACCCTTCTGATGCTGCCCACTGCGGCGGCGGATTATCTCGAATACGAACGGTTTTATCTGGTGGATGCAATCAAGCCATTAATCGAGCACGGCAAGATTCGCGCATACTCAATCAACAGCGTGAACAAGTGGAGCCTGCTAAACAAAGAGATGCCGCCCAAGCTGAAGGCGGAATTGCTCACGCGCTACGATCGCTACATCATCGAAGAAGTCTTGCCGCTGATTCGCAATGACAATGAAGAGAAGTTCGCCCGGCCGATTACGACAGGAGCAAGTTTGGGAGCCTACCTCGCAGCGAATGAATACTTCAAGCATCCCGATCTTTTTCGCGGCACGATTCCGATGAGTGGCAGCTACGACATTCGATCATTCCTCGATGGTTATTACGACGACAACGTCTACTTCAATAATCCGGTCGATTACCTCTCGAACCTGAACGACGATCACTACCTGCCCACACTGCGCCAGGCAGATTCGATTTACATTTTGACGGGCCAGGGATCGTACGAAGATCCTGAGCGGAGCAAGCAACTCTCAGGCATTCTGAAATCCAAAGGGATTCCGCACACGCTCGACTTGTGGGGTTCGGACGTGAATCACGACTGGCCCTGGTGGCGAAAAATGCTGCCGCATGTTTTAGGAAAGATAATTCAAAGATGAAGGATGAAGGATGAGGGATGAAGGATGAAATAACTCCGGCCTTGGGAGGACTCTCACTATGGAACGTGATCTCAAGCAACGAACAAAATCGTTCGCGCTGCGGATAATCAAGTTGTATTCAGCATTGCCGCGCCGAGGTGAAGCAAAAGTGCTCGGCAATCAAGTACTGAAATCGGGAACTTCAGTAGGTGCTCATTATCGCGAAGCCTGCCGCGCGAAGTCCCATGCTGATTTCGTCAGCAAAGTCGAGGGAGCATTGCAAGAGTTGGACGAGACCGCCTATTGGTTAGAACTAATCGGCGAAGCCGAGATTCTGCCCATGAACCGGTTGCAACCATTGCATGACGAGGCGGAGGAATTGATAGCGATTTTTGTCACCATCGTGACCAAAGTGAAGCGGAAGGGCGTAAGGAATCGATAACTCAAGACTTTCATCCCTCATCCTTCCGCCTTCATCCTTTAATTCGGCGGTCCGTCTGGTTCGCCCTTCTTCCCCTTTTTCTTTGCCGGTTCAGCTTCGCGGGGACGAGTTTCCTGTCGCGGAGGAGTCTCCACCGGCGCGGCTGGAGGCTTCGGAGTCTCCGTGCTTGGCTCGCGCGGTTGATCCACTTTAGGCGCCGGCGGCAGGGTCGTGTCTTCGAGTTTCGGCGTGGTGATCGCGCTCGGTGTTGTGTTCTCGTCACCGGGTGAAGGCGATGCTTCGGGCTCCATCTGCGCGCGCTCGAGCGCCAATTCACGCTGGCGCTGCTTGAACATTTCGCGCATGTCCTCGGGCATCGACGGCGCTTTCGGAAAATCTTCCTTCGGCTTGTCCTTCAGAAAATCTTTCATGTAGTCGATGAAGAACGGCAGCGCTCCGTGCGCGCCCGTCATTTCGTTGCCGAGGTTTTTCTTCCTGCCCGGATAACCCATCCAAACGCCTGTGACGTATGTCGGCGTGTAGCCGAGAAACCAGACATCCGTGTGATCGTTGACCGTTCCGGTCTTTCCCGCGAGCGGCACACCCAACACCCCCGCGGCTGAAGCCGTGCCGCCCTGAACCACTCCACGCATCATCGAAACCATAGTCAGCGCGACGTATTCGTTCACGACTTTGTAAGTCGTCTTCTCCCACTCTTCCATCACCGCGCCGTCGCGATCGACGACTTTGCGCATCATGTGCGGCTCAACGCGCACGCCCTTGTTCGGGAACGCCGAATAGGCCGAAACCATCTGATCGAGCGGCACTTCAGTCGCACCGAGCGCCGACGGCAGATAAGGCGCCATCGGCACCTTGATGCCGAACCGGCGTACCATCTGCGCGCCCGTTTGAATGCCGACAGTTTGCAGCAAGTGCACGGCGGGAATATTCATCGATTGCGCCAGCGCCGTCTTCAGAGGCATGTCGCCGCAACTGAGCGAACCGTCGTAGTTGTGCGGTGTCCACCCGCCGATGCTGATGGGCGCGCCGCTAACGATTGAATCCGGCGTCATGCCCCATTCGATCGCCGCGGTATAGATGAAAGGTTTGAATGCGGAACCAGTCTGGCGATAGGCCTGCACGGCGTTGTTGAATTTATTGCTGAGAAAATCATAGCCACCTTGCATTGCCATGATCTCGCCAGTGTGTGCGTTCAGCGTCATCAGCGCGCCTTCAACCGCGGGAATCGGCTGCAACTCAACTCGCAGGCGATGGTTCTTCTTGTCCACTTCCCTGATGATAAATTCAGCGAGATAGCCGGCTTTGAATTCCCCGCGCGGTGAACGCTTGCCGCCCATGTCGCCGGCGTTCACCGTGGCCGTGTAGTTGCCGAAGCGCACCGTCGCTTCGTCACGGGCCGAATCAACTTTCATTACCAGGCCTTTCAAATAGCGACCCGGAACGTAATCGTTTCGATACCAATCGGGATATTTGTAACCGGCGAGCTCCTGTTGTGTCGGCGTGCCGCTGTTGGACGACGTCGCAATCGCTTCGTAAGACGTGCGCCAAGCGCTATGGCCCGCGGCGTACCGGCGCAACCCTGCGCGCACAACTTCGTAAGCCTTGCGCTGCGCCGCGATGTTGATGGTTGAGTAAACCGACAGACCGGTTTGCGCGACGCGCGTCGTGAATTTGTCTTCCAAGTCCTGGCGAATGTATTCGACCGGATAATCGAAAGCCGGCTCAGTAGCTTGCGGCGGCTGGTAGTAAGCCGAGTCGGCGAGCTGAATTGGTTTGGTTTTCGCGGCGGCGACTTCCGCTTCCGAAGCAAACCCGTTCTTGGCCATCAGGTCGAGCACGAGGTCGCGCCTTTCCTTTGCCTTCGCCGGATTTCCCGTGGGCGAATATTCACCCGGGGCTTTCGGGATCGCCGCCAACAACGCCGCTTCTTCGAGCGTCAGATCCTTCGCTTGCTTTCCAAAATACGTTTCGGCGCCCGCTTCAACTCCATACGCGTTTGCGCCCACGAAAATGTGATTCGCGTACAGCTCCATAATTTGGTTCTTTGTGTAGTAACGCTCGATTTGCAACGCCAGCAACCACTCGTTCATCTTGCGCTTGTAAGTTTGCTCGCGCGTCAGAAAAAGATTCTTTGCGAGTTGCTGCGTCAGCGTCGAACCGCCTTCGACTCGATCGCTGGTCAGGTTTTTCCAAGCCGCGCCGATGATGCGAATCGGATCGATGCCAATGTGATCGTAGAAGCGCGCGTCTTCAACCGCGAGGATCGCGTTCTTCACGTTCGGCGGAATCTCTTCATACTTCAGCGGGATGCGTTTCTCGAGCGCGAACTCGCCAATCACAGTCTTTCCGTCGTCGGCATAGATGCGCGTGACGACGCTCGGCCGATAAGTCGCGAGCGCGGCGACCTCGTTTGCCGCTTGCGAATAGTTGAGCTGATACGCCGCGATGATGCCCGTCAGGCCGCCCGCCGCCAGCGCCAAAAGCAACACGGCCGGAAACCAGAAGCGACGCAGAATGTGTTTTCGCTCGCCCGGCGGCGCGTTCACGATGGCGGTCGGTCGGTATGCTCTCAATCTGTCAAAAGGTGGTTTAGCGGCCATTTCGGTAAATCTCTCTTATTGCGGTGTTCGAGCAGAATTCCTTTGAGGACGATGCTTTAGATGCGCAGTTTCGACAACGTGGATTCCCACAGTTAGCGATTTTCCGGCGTAAACGCAAGGAGGATTATAGCCGTTTCAATGCGCGGGCTGAAAGCAACGGCGAACAGCAGCGTTCGAAAACTCACGATGGGTAGTCACAGCGGGATAATCGTTGAGCAGCGCAAGTTCGCGAAAGCCGCTAGCGCTAACTCGACATACCGTCAACGTGGATGCTATGCGTGACCGTTAGAATACTGCCTGCAATTTGTCGCTCTCGCGCCCGTCCTTGGTCGTGAACGAAACGCTGTAAATCGCGCCCGTCGTTCCTTGCAGGTTGTCGTATGAGTCGGTGAAGGTCATCACTCCGGTCTTCGCGCCGGCAGTGCGTCCGTCCGGTTTGAATAGGAAACCGGAGCCAATTCCGCCCACGAAATGGCCGGCAAAGACAAGCGTAGTATCACGATTGAGCCCTTCGGATGATGCCGCGCCCGTCGGATCCGTGTAGTTCAGTGTGACTCGAAAAGTGAGCGTACCGTTGTTATTCGCCACGTTATCAATCTTAAGATTCGAAATTCTGAAGGTGGTGATGTTCAGTTCGCCAGCGCTCTGATTCGAGTTTCCGCCAGGTGAAGTAACGACAAAAGATCGTTTGCCGAGGACTGCTTCTTGAGAAATTGTGAGCAGGGCGTGGACCGTTTCCTTTGTCGCCTCAATCTTGCTGACTTCGATTCCTTCGGGCGGCTGGAACTGAATGCCTGACGCGTTCGCCAAGTCTGAACCGGCGACCCAGAAGTCCAACTGCTCGCCCGGCGATACTGTGACTGAGCCGAGACAGCCTGCTCCTGGGCAGCGGAGTGCCGCTTCGCGAGTGGGCCCCGGGTAACGAATCTTCGGTTTGGGCGCTGAGGCGATGGCGAAACAAAAGGCAACGATCAAAAGCAGTGCACTTGCAAAACTTTTCATGCTGATTCTCCCTTCTACACGCGCCGTAGCGCACTTAACGGTTGAGTT
>DASXTE010000182.1:0-5457 GCA_036505595.1 Pyrinomonadaceae bacterium | reverse complement strand
TTCCTTACCTGACGGTGCAGGGCAAAGGCTTTTATCAGCGCGAAGAAGTTACCGACCTGATTCAACTGCTGCGTTTCCTCGACAACACGACAGACGAGATTGCGCTCGCGGCCGTCCTGCGCTCGCCGCTCTGTGGCATTTCAGACAACGCGCTTTTCGCTTTGCGTTCGGCGCCGATGGTTGGCGAATCAACGGATGTAAAGAAGCTGCCGCGACGTAATCTCTGGCGGGCCGTTCGTCAGCATCGCGAGATTCAGTTCATCGATGAAGAAGAGCATCTCGAACTTGATCGCGTCGCGGCATTCCTCGGCGATCTGATCGAAAGACGCAGTCGCTACTCAATCGGTGATCTCCTGCGCCAGGCGGTGGCGTCAAGCGACTTCATGGCGGTCATTGCCGCAAACTTCGATGGTGCGCATCGCATCGCGAACGTCGAAAAACTCTTCCGCCTGGCGGAGGCATTCGAGAAATCAGGTCAACTGATTCGCGATTTCGTGCACTACGTCGAGAAATTCGAAGAAGCCGGCGGGCGCGAGACCGAAGGACAAATCGATAAGACGGCGAACGTCGTGCGATTGATGACGATCCATCAGGCGAAGGGGCTCGAGTTTCCGGTGGTCATAATTCCGGATCTTCATCGCTTCCAATCGTCCCAGCGCGACAATTCGCTTTTTGTTCTCGATCGGCACAAAGGATTCAGCGTCGCAGTGCCCGACGGTCGCGGTTCGGTCGCGCGCGGGACGACCTTCAAGCGTCTGCGCGAACGCGCCGGTTGGCGTGAACAATTTGAAAGCATGCGCCTGCTGTACGTCGCCGCGACGCGCGCCGAAGACCGTCTGATTTTTTCCGGCGCAGCGACGCAGAACGATTTGAAGAACCTGCAAACGACGACCCGCGATCAATGGCTGGCGTGGCTGTGGCAGGCGCTGGATTTGAACGAGCAGCCGCAAAGCGGCATCTTGAAGTTCAGCGACAACGCTCAGATCGAGCTGCGCGTGAATCGCGAGGTAGTGAGAAAAGCGATGACGGCCGCGGTGACGACTGACACGGCAACAGTGTCGATCGATCCATCGCAACCGCTCGAAAAGAATTTTCCGCTGTTGCGACCCGTAGAACCTGAACGCGAAACTACGTTGCGGCGCTTCACCGTGACCCAACTGATCAATTTTAAGCGTTGCCCACGACAATATTATTTCGACCGGCTGTTGCGAGCACCGGGCGCCGAGGAGCTGGCGGTATGGAACGATGCCGAAGCGCCTGAGCCGCCGGCGAACCTCACGGCGACCCTGAAGGGCGCAGTCATCCACCGCTTCTGCGAAACGTTTTGTGAAGGCGACGACGTCGAAACTCGTTTGCGAGAAAGCTTTGAGCACGTGCGGTCGATTCGTCTGGCACAGTTGGCGGGACGAACTCTGGAAGTCGACACAGACACGGCAGTGCGGGACCTGTTGCCGCTCGCGCATAACTATCTCGACAGCGATGTGTTTCGCCGAGTCCAAGCGGCGTCGCGATTTGAAAGTTCTGACGATCCGAAATTTGCAATTCGCAATCCGCAATCTTCACCAGGACTTTGGAGTGAGCTGCGCTTTCGTCTGCGCCGACGCTTCGGAATTCTGACGGGCACGATCGACAAGCTTTTGATCACGCCGGCCGGAAATGGTGTAGACGTTGAAGTCATTGATTTCAAAACCAACCGGTTTGCACGCTCGTCCGACAACGCCGGGCGGAAAGCGAAAACAGTTTCAGTGACAGCTCGAGCACACCTGACTACGGAGATAGGTCAGGCCGCTTTCGATTTTGAAGCTGCCACCGAAGAAGCCACGGTCGTTTCGGAACCAGCGCGCAACGAATTACTCGATTCCCAAATCGATAACACGGCGCGCGATTATCGTTTGCAGATGCAGGCTTACGCTCTCGCTCTTCAAGAATTGCTGCCCCGCGACGCCCGCATTAATTCTTTGCGCGCCACGCTTCATTTCATTCATCCGAATATTGAGAAGACCCTGTCGGCCGAATTATTGGGCCGCGAAACTTGTGCGCGCGCTGTCGACGAGGCGATATTGCAGCTCATTTCGCTCGACGGCACGGTTGAAGCGGAGGATTTTCCGACGTTTGCTAACGCCCATTGCCGCACGTGCAGCTTTCTGGATTTCTGTGCGGCCGGACAGGACTGGCTGAAGCGGAACTGACCACAACGCGTCGGGAGCCTGGTTGCGGCGTCTTTGTCGATGGAAAAAGCCGCTTAAAGTCGATACTCTAACGCGGCTCGATCAGCGACCATACCTCGAGGATAGTTGAAATGGTAAACGTCACCGCGTTTGATGGCGGCGAATTCAGCGCCCACCTCGCCTTGCCTGCGAGCGGTTATGGGCCAGGCATCGTTGTCTTGCAGGAAATTTTCGGCGTCAACAAATACATGCGGCAGGTCTGCGATTGGTACGCGGCGCGTGGGTTCGTCGCGCTGTGTCCGGATCTGTTTTGGCGACAAGAGCCGGGCATTGAGTTAACCGACCAGACGGAAGCCGAGTGGCAGAAAGCATTCGCGCTTTATCAGGGCCTCGATGAAGCGAAAGCAGTCGAGGATTCGGCTGCCGCGGTTGAATTTCTGCGAAAGCATCCGGCGTGCAATGGACGAGTCGGCGCTGTCGGATTCTGTTTGGGAGGAAATCTGGCGTGGCTGCTGTCGGTGCGTTTCAAACCCGATTGCGCGGTTGGTTATTACGGCGTAAGCATTGAAAAAACCCTGAACGAAGCGGGCAATCTAAGCTCGCCTTTGATGCTGCATATCGCTGGCAAAGATCAGTACTGTCCGCCCGAAGCTCAGAAGCAGATTCACGCAACGCTCGATTCGAATCCGCTGGTTACAATTCACGATTATCCGGATCAGGATCATGCATTCGGTCGGCCGGGTGGCGAGCATTACGATAAAACCGCGGCTGATCTTGCCAACTTGCGCACGCTGGAATTCCTTGTGCGCAACTTGAGCGGCGAAGGATTAGCCAGCGCGCAGAAATCGCTCTCCGATCGTTGGGACGAACACGTCAAGTATGAATTCGCCACGCGCGATACGGAAGATACTTTGAAGACGATGGTTGCGGATGCTTACGTCAACCACGTCCCAGTGATGACCGGCGGCGTGGGTCACGATCAGTTGCGCGAATTCTATTCGCAACGCTTCATCCCGCAGATGCCTCCGGACACTTCAATGACGCCGGTGTCGCGCACCATTGGCACCGATCGGGTGGTCGATGAAATGGTTTTTGAGTTTACGCACACGATCAAGATGGATTGGATGCTGCCCGGTGTCGCGCCGACGAACAAGCACGTAAAGGTTCCGCTCATCGTCGTTGTTCATTTTCGCGACGGCAAACTCGCGCACGAACACATCTATTGGGACCAGGCATCGGTGCTGGCACAGCTTGGTTTGATCGACGCGACGAAACTTCCGGTTGCTGGTGTTGAGACGGCCGAGAAAGTTCTCGATCCAAGTCTGCCATCGAATGAATTGATGAATCGATAAACGAACTTGATTCGGAAAAGGCAATCACGCTGTGGCGTGGCGTTGCTCCGATACTTCGCTCGAGAATTGATGGACGCGGAGGGCCGTTAGGCCCCAACATATTTGTAGAAACAGAGTAAGAAGAACGATCCAGGCCCGTAGGGCCGACATATTCGATCAAACGCTCGCATTCGCCGGGTGCAGGAGAACGAACATGGCTAACACCTACTCTCAAATCTACATTCAGATTGTGTTCGCCGTTGAAGGCAGACAGAACCTCATCGATCCCGAACGTAACGATAAACTCCAGAAATACTTTACTGGAGTCGTGACGAAGCAAAAGCACAAACTGATCGCGGTCAATAACATGCCCGATCACGTTCACCTCCTAATTGGACAGAGACCAGATGCCGCGCTCTCAGATTTGGTCGGTGACATTAAGTCCGAGTCAACTAATTTCATAAATCGACACCGGTGGGTCAAAGGCAGGTTCAACTGGCAAGAAGGTTTTGGAGCGTTCTCGTATTCTCGCTCTCAGTTGGACACTGTGACTCGCTATATTCAGAATCAGCAGAAGCATCATCAGCGGCATTCGTTTCATGATGAATATGTGAAGTTACTCGATCGGTTTGATGTGCCGTATGATGCACGATACATTTTCAAACCAATCTAGTCAGTAAATATGTGTCGGCCCTACGGGCCTTCGAGAATACTTCGGCTACCTTTCTACAAAGATGTCGGGCCTAACGGCCCTCGGAGCCAGTCAACCCGGAATTGATTGAGCTGCCAAGCGTTTGGGCATTCGCATCGAGACTGAACCGAATGAATCCGACGAACAATTCACCCGACATCGTCTCCCGGCTCCGTCGCGATCTTGGCACGATTGAATCGTACGCGGCGTTGATCGGAATCCTGATCGGCGCCGGCATTTTCAAGGTTACAAGCCAGGCATGGGCACTCACTGGGCCGAGTGTGATTCTGGGCTACGCTGTATTGATGCCGGCTATTCTTGCTACTTCAATTCCCTATGCCGCGTTCATCTCGACGCCTTTAGGCCGCGAACCAGGCGGCGAATACCTGCACATCTCGCGCACTTTCGGCGGGTACGCGATTGCTTACGTCGGCGCGTGGCTAAAGATCATCGCCTACATTGGCGCCGGGGCTTATCTGGCCAGCGCGCTGGCCGATCACATTATCGAACTCACTGGTCGGCGCATTGGCGGAGAGTTCACCCATCAGGCTCTGGCAGTCGGAAGCCTCCTGTTCTTCTACATCGTGCACATCGTGGGTGTGCGCTGGTTCGGCAGACTTCAGGTTGCAATGTGCGCGCTGTTGGGTGTTTCCATTTTCGTCTTAGTCATACCCGGACTATTTGCGATTCAGACCAGCAACTATCGTCCTTTCATCACGCACGGAGCGAAAGGATTCGCTCTGAGCCTCGCGCCAATTTTCTTTTCTTATGCAGGCTTTGAATCGCTCGCGCAAACGGCAGGCGAAACCAAAGACAGCACGCGTCGATTGCCGCTGGTGTTCTTAAAAGGAGTGACGGCGACCGCATTGATCTTCATCGCGATGTCCGCGGTGGCTTTCGGGGTTCTGCCAGGCGCGCGACTCGGGGCGAGCGCCGCCCCGATGACCGAGGTCGCATCGGTTTACCTGCCGTGGGGCGCGGCAATCATCGTGACGCTCGGCGCCATCATGGCGATCACCACATCTCTAAACCCGACGCTGATCGTTCCTTCGCGGCTGGCGCTGATCTTCGTTGAGGATCGTCTGGCGCCAAAGTGGCTCGGCTTCGTGAGCCCGCGAACGCGGACTCCAACTGTGGCGCTGACGCTTAACCTGATCGCCTGTCTGATACTGGTAATCAGTAAGCAGCTTTCCCTGGCGCTAAATATCGCAGTGTTCGCGTTAGTGCTGCTTTACTGTCTGCACAGCATCGCGTTTCTGCTATTGCC
>DASXTE010000181.1:0-32703 GCA_036505595.1 Pyrinomonadaceae bacterium | reverse complement strand
GTAAGCACCAAAGACTGGTAAGACGCCGACCACGAAAAAAAAGCGGGGAACTCGTTTTGAGTTCCCCGCTTTGTGTTTGGCCTGCCTAACTTTGCGTTAGAAGTTAAGCCGGATTTGCCATTCAATCAGGCGGCCGCCCGGGTCGTTCGTCCCGGACACGGTGATATCGCGATAAGCGGATCGGGTTTGTCCGAAACTGGTCGAAGCCGCGCTGGCAGTTCTAATCGTCGAGTCGGCATCGCCGATGTAGAAGTTCGCCCGGTTAAACGCATTCAGGAAGCTGACGCGTCCCTCGAGGTTGAAGCGTTCGCCGATGGGAATGCGCTTGACGATGTTGAAGTCAAATCGGGCTGTCATTGGACCGAACAGCACAACCCGTTCACCCAGTGCGCCGGCGATGTTGGGTGGGCCAATATATGGAGCGGTGGGATCCAAAGTGGATAGCCCGGTGGTGCTGGCGAACGCCGAGATCGTATTGTCGATCAAGTTCTGCGGCAGCCAGTAAACTACTCCGCTCGGAGTCTTTCGAATTTGAACCAGACTCTGAAGTTGCTTCTTCGTCAGGTTGTGCAGGAACAAGCCCGCATCATTCTGGTTAAATGTGGCTCGACCCCCGCTGGTCAGTAGAGTCGCCGGACCCGATTGAATGCGCGTGACGCCGCCAATTTGCCAGTTGCCGACTACCTTGTTAACCAGGCCATTGCTGTTGTTCAGCCACATCTTTCCATGACCGAATGGCAGCTCGTAAATGTAATCCAGCTTGAACGCGTGGCGAATGTCCCAGGGTGAGTAGTTACGATCTAAGCCGGGATTCCTTAGCGTGCGCGGCTGTGAAAACACCGACGATGAGGATACGTACGCGTTGGACAGGGCCTTGCCGAACTGATAGCTGCCCTGAACCAACAAGCCTGCCGACAAGCGTCGCCGAATTTCAATTTGCAGCGCATTGAAGTTCGTGTCCGTTCCCTGAGTCATCAGGAACGCGCCGCCAGTTACCTGCGGATTGAGAATGAAGTAGTTCGAAATCTTGCAATTCTGGTTCGCTCCCGTCAAAAGTGGATTGCAGGCTACCGTGCCGGAACTGGTAGTAGATGGCAAGGTAACGAAAGGAACGAGTCCCGCATTGATCAAATTGTTCATGCGGCCGGTGTTGAAGGCGATGCTGTTCGCAATCGCGCCTGCCTGACCCTGTTGCAATCGCAGAATTGTGGTAGCGTCGGTTTGGGATCCGATAGCGGTTGCAATAAAACCAGGTCCATAGTTGGCGCCTCCGCTTGCATTTAAGGCCGCCGCCGCCGTCTTGAAGTGGTTGAGAAAGCCATTCTCGAAGATATTCACCTCATTCAGATCCATTTGGCGCCACAAGTGTGTGCCGCGTGTGCGCACCCATCGCGCTTCGATCGCGGTGTTCCTGCCCAGGGAGCGCTGGATGCCAAAACTAAATGATTGGGTGTAGCCGGCCTTTAGGTGTTCGTCGAAATCGTTAGCTGACCCACCAGTGTTCAACGACGGTGTGAATGGATACTTACTCGTGCCTGCCGGCGCGGGGACTGATGGAAAGCCGGTAGTGCAGGTTGCCGGCGTGGGGCAAGTTTGACCGAGCCCTTGATTAAAGAACACACCTCCGTTTGGGAAAATGGTCGAGCCCGAAAGTGAATTGCTAACACTTAGGCTGACCGTTCCACCTTCATTCGATCCAAACATCGATGTATAGGCGCTAAAGCCTTCACGAGTGAATGCGATCGAGTAGCCACCACGGAGCACCGTTTGTCCATTATCGCCTACCAGCGTCTTCAGAATTCCCGACTTGAAACTGGGACTGTAAGCGAAACCGAACGACGGCGCGAAGTCGTGCTTTCTCGTTTCAAAACCCTTTTCACCCGGATTCAAGAGGCGATATTGCGTCGGTTGACCGGTGAACGTCCCGGGGCTGAACAAATTGCCCACGCCCGAAACTCCATAGATCCCGGCGAACGTATTCCGCGTGTAGACATTGTTATCGTTGACGGGGGAAGGTTCCAATTCCCAGCGGAGGCCATAGTTCAGAGTTAGATTGGGTCTGAACTTCCATGAGTCCTGGCCATAGAAAGCGAACTCGTTCTGGTGGTTGTACTCCCTGAACGCATCCTGGACGTATTTTCCGTTTGAGTCCAGAGAAGCCGAACGCGCGATGCTGCTGACACGACCCACCAGGTAAGCATACAAAGAGCGCGCGTCGCCCAATTGAGTGTTATTTGCGCCGGGGAAGTTGGTGGTCGTAAATATACTCGTCCCGCCGGTATTGATAGGATCTCCCGTCGCCAATCCAAAAACCACTTGATTTACCACTTGAGTGCTTGTTGCTTCGGTAAACGAATTGATGCGCAGGAAAGCGCCGCCAAAGTTGAGAGTGTGAGTTCCTCTGACGTAATTGAGGTTATCACTCAATCCCTTCGTCGGAGTGTTGCGGCGTGAAGTGGACCTGCGATTGTAAAAGGCGCCGGTGCCATTGCCTTGGGTGCCCAAATACGTCCCGCCGGTCACGGCATAGCCATTCCAGAAGCTGAACAACCCGGGTGCGAATTCGCGCGTGAACACCGAGGTTCCATTGCCCCCAGACGCTGCGCGAATCTCGTTGACGAGCTTCCCGTTAATCGTCCACCGATGCGCGGCGGCATACGAGAACGAGTCGCGATAGATCGACCCACCACTCTTGTTACCCACGACTATACCTTCTCCGGGCACGACAGAATTCTGACCGTTCACAGCGTCAGGTAGGGAGTAATAAAACTGATAATTGTGAATGAACTCGAAGTGCTGCGCGCCCGTGATGTTCCAGTCGAACCGCGCGGTCGGAAAGCGGCGGGTGTTATTACCAGGATCCTGAAAATTATAGCTGAAGCGGTTGTAATCATTCGCTGAAGCAATGCGACTGGTAAGTGCGCCCGCCGAGTGAGCCCCGGTATTCACCAGCGCCAGACCAGCAGCAATTTTTGGGTCGATTCCTTGTGCGAAACCCTTCGATTGCGCAAGGGCGATCAAGTTCACCGTCCGGACCGTTCCGCCCGAATCTTTGTAGGTGAAGATGCCGGTGCGCGCGGTGTCGGTAAGGATAAAAATATTCCCGACCGCCGACAGCGATCCATAAGCTTGCGGCAGATGAAACTCTTCATGATTCAAGAAGAAGAAGGCTCGATTACGGCTCTTTATCAAGTGAGGAATGATGATTGGGCCACCGATATGGCCACCGTACTGGCGCAGGAACAGAGCGTCCCTTGGAAGTCCGTCGACATTGTTGAAGTAGTAATTCGAATTGAATCGCGGCGAGCGATACTGCCAGAACGCCCCGCCGTGAAAATCAGAAGTGCCGGACTTGGTTACGAACTTAACTTGCGCTGCGCCCTCGCCGCCGCTCTCGGCCCCAGGTACGGCGGTTGAAACTGTTACCTCCTGGACCGCATCGGCTTTGGGCTGGATTGTAGTGAAGAACCCATCCGAGCTGCGCAGGAAGTTGTCCTGAATGTTCACACCGTCCAGCGTGAAGTTTACTGAGCCCTTCGGCAATCCATTTATTGAAGACGTACGTGGCACGCCTGGTGTTTGGACGCCCGGCAAGGTGAGCACGACTTGCAGCGCGTCGCGGGTGACGAAGGGCAGATCCACAATCTGCTGTTGGTTGACCGTGGTTGCGACGTTTGCGGATTCGGTGTGAAGGATTTCACCTCCACCTTGGATGATTACCTCGGCGGTTGCCTCGCCCGGTTCCAACGTCGCGTTCGCCGTGGTGACTTGCGCGATGTCAACCTTTACATTCTGAAGGACGGTCGTCTTGAAATTCGGTCCACTGATCTTGATCGTATACGTTCCATTAGGGACCGAAGGAATCGACCAACCACCCTCATCATTGGCAGTCGTCTTTAATTCCTGCTTTGTGCCGTTATTGGTCGCGACGATTTCAGCCTTCGGCACAAGAGCGCCGGTCTGATCAGTCACGACACCGACCAGTCGGCCAGTGGTGGTGATCTGCGCCACGGAAGCGATCGAACAAACCAGAATGAATAGAGTGATACTTAACAGGCGGGCGAAGCGAGTACTCATGAGATCCTCCTTGGAGACTGTTGAACCCAAAGCCGACACAAGGTGGTCGGCTTGCAACCTTAGAACTCAGGATTGAGCAAAACGAAAATCACGAAAGCGGTTGTAGTAAGAAAGACAAATAAGTCGGAGGCGGATGCCCACGATCCTGATGTTGCGCAAAAAAGCGAGGCAAGTATATTGCCAAAAGGATTGCTGTCAAGACAATTTTGAATTCGCGAGACAACCCGATAAAGTTCGGAAAACACACTCGGCCGGGGCAGTCTCATATGATCCGAAATTGTGAACGGCCATCCATTATTATGGACATCGGATGGGTGAGCAGCATTGGAATTCTGGCCCTCGGAGACTCCGCAAGCAGTGAGTCTCCGGTCGGTAACACCCCCACATCAAGTTGCGAGCTCATCATCGATCTTTATCCGCTCAATAAGTTCTTTTAGCTTTCGTTGTGGTTGATACGTCGCATAAAATGCTTCACCTGAGTTGGTTAGCGCCGAATGCCGGGCAGTCTGAACCCAACGAATTTATTGGCCGCAGAGGCCGGCGAATTTGCAGCAACGAGCGGCGCACCGCAACACTTGGCCGGAGCGCATTTCCGCGGTTTTTGCGAGAGCCTGGAGTGTCGCGGCGGCCCGTTACTTGCTTAAATTTTTCACGAGTTCATGCCAACAACGTTCGTGGTTTTTCTGAGGACGAACCATTAACCTGAGAATCAAATCCATCGAGAGGATCCCCTTCATGAGACACATCCGCCTACTACATTTAATTTTTGCTTTAGTCGCGCTCTTCTGTTTGGCAACAGTTAGCTTCGGCCAAGAGGAAACGGCAGCAACGATTACTGGCGTGGTTACTGATTCCGCCGGCGCTGTCGTGCAAAAAGCGATGGTGACGGTTACGAACAAGGATACGAACGCCGAACGGAAGGTCGAGACGAACGACGACGGGAATTATATCGTGACGCCGTTGACGCCCGGAACTTATACGGTCGTGATTGAACACGAGGGCTTCAAGCGTTATTTGCAAACGGTGACACTGAACGCAAAGGATCGACGTCCGATCGATGTGGCGCTTGAAACCGGTTCACCAACTGAGACGGTGACCATCACGGACGAGCCGCCACTAATCCAGGAAAGCTCAACTGGTCAATCGCTAATCTCGGGCAGTCAAGTCCGCGAATTGCCACTCGTGAATCGCGACTTCATGAAGCTTACCGAATTAGTTCCTGGCGTGAGTTCGGATCTGGCGGACGAAACGGCGCTCGGATTGAGCAATCGCACAAGCATCTCGATTAACGGAATGCGGCGCAACGGCGTGAACTTTTTTATTGACGGAGTGAATAATACCGATGGCGGCTCGAACATTACGTTGCTTTCGACGCCGACGATCGACTCGATCAAAGAATTCAAAGTTCTGACATCCAATTACACCTCCGAGGTGGGTCGCTCAGGCAGCGGCACCGTCACCGTCGTGACGCGTAGCGGTGGCAATGATTACCACCTGTCGCTTTACGAGTTCGCGAGAAACAATCGTTTCAATGCCAACTCATTTTTTAACAATCGTCTTGGTAATAAAGCCGATGGCACACCCAAGGCTCCCGTGCCGAAGCTGCGCTACAACACATTTGGCGGAACCTTCAGCGGCCCGGTGACCCTGCCGATTTTCGGTGAGGGCGGGCGCGGCGCCTATAAGGCAAAAGACAAGACGTTCTTCTTCTATTCAGAGGAAGTTCGTCGCATTCGTCGCGCGACGACTGCGGCAACGGCAACCGTACCTACCGCCGCGCAACGCAACGGTGATTTCTCGTCGAGCCTCGGCTTGGCGCTCTTCCGCACAACCACCAATACACAATGCACGACGCCAGGTGTCGGCACCTGCACGACCACGCCATTCAACGTCATTGATACTGCCGGTAATACAATCCAAGCCCGCGCGGGAATGGTATTCAATGCAGCCAATCGAGCATATGTGGGCAACATAATTTCCGCGAGCGACCTCGCGCCGCAAGCTGTGGCCCTGTTGCCAATTTGGCCGTTACCCAACAGCGGCACGAACTCATTCACCTTCAGCCCCGTTAATCTACAGAACACGCGCCAGGAAGTGATTCGGGTCGATCATGTCTTCAATGACAATCATCGAATCTTTGGCCGCTACACGCACGATCTGAATGTGACTCAGGAGACCGGCGGCCTGTTCCAGGGGATTAATCTGCCGAACATCGCGACGACTGACACGCGGATTCCCGGTCAGGTTTTGGCGATTAACTTCACCAGTATCATCAACCCGCGGATGGTTAACGAACTGAGCTACAACTTTTCGCAGAACTTTATCGGCTCGCAACTGGTAGGACGTGGGCGGCGCTCGGATTATGGAAATCCGAATATTCCGGAATTTTACCCGGAGAACAACGCTAACGCGATCCCCTCCCTCAGCATTACCGGAATTACTGGAGCCGGCTCCTTGCAGGGCTTTGATATTCGTTACCGCAGTCAGGTTTGGCGCGATGTCCTAACGTGGACGCGCGGCAATCACACCTTCAAAATCGGTGGCGAATGGGCCTTTGAAGGCAAGAATGAAAACGCGAACAACTTGACCCAGGGCTCGTTCAGTTTCGTGAACACACAATCGCAAGGTACATCTACTGCCGCTCCTACCGCCGTGGCGTTGACCCAGACGGGAACGGCGCTGGCAAGCTTCATGTTAGGTCGCGCCAGCGCTTACAGTGAAAGCCAGTTCGATATCACGGTGAAGGAGCATTTGGGCAGGCGTGAATTCTTCGCACAGGACTCCTGGAAGATTCGGCCTAACGTAACGTTCGATTACGGCGTGCGCTACCAATACTTTGTGCCGGCAACCGATCGAAATAACGTGCTGACGGCATTCGAGCCGGAGTTGTTCTCGTCTGCTGCGGTTCCCACGTGCGCGGACGCGCTTTGTGGTTCACTCGTTCGCGGCACCGGCAACGAACTTAATGGAATCGCCGTGGCAAGTTCCACATCGCCGTTTGGCAAAACGATTGTGCCAAGCGACAAAAATAATTTTAGTCCCCGCCTTGGCCTCGCTTGGAGTCCTGATTACAAGAGCGGTTTTGGCCGCTCGCTGTTCGGCGAGAACGGTAGGACTGTGTTTCGTGTCGGTTATGGCTTTTACTACGATCAGATTGCCACCTTCCTGTACGAAGACCCAACGTTCGCTAATCCGCCTTTCAGCAACACCGCCACTTTCAGCGGTGCGGGAATTACCTTCCTAAACCCGGCCGGTGGCGCGCTTGGGGCACTGCCTATACGCAGTCTGGGAGGCATCGATCCAAATATCGTGACTCCTGAGATCCAGCAGTGGTCATTTGGCATGCAGCGCGAGGTTTGGAAAAACGCAGTTCTTGACGTCAGCTACGTTGGGACACGGGGAGACCACCTGCACGACCAACGTAACATAAACTTCGTCGGCGCGCCCGAGACGAACGCGTGGGTCCTCAACACGGTCGCCAATCCGACCGGATCCACAAATGTGAACTCGATTCGACCTTTCAAGGGTTATGGCACGATCACACAGAAGGAGACCAAAGCAATCTCTCGTTATCACGGACTGCTTTCGCAGCTTAACTGGCGGTTCGCAACAGGGAGTTCAGTCAGCCTTGCTTACACGTTTAGTAAGAACATGACGAACTTCACGAACGATCGCGACGGCGTTGATGCGCCACAGAACCCGCTCAATCTGCTTCCGGAATATGCTGAAGCTCGCAGCTCACGTCCGCATATATTCTCGGCAAGTTATATTTGGGAGATGCCATTCTTCCAGCACAGCACAAGCGGTTTTGTTCGTAACACGCTTGGAGGATGGCAGATTTCCGGAATTACGAATCTCGAATCCGGACCTCCGATTTCCCGCGTGTTGGCGGCCTCGACGAATAGCGGTCGCAACGGAAATCGTGCTCAATTACTCGGCAATCCGACTGGCGGACTAGCTGGGACAATTGATCCGGTGAGCGGGCTCCCATTCCTTTACGATCCGACGGCGTTTGGCAATCCCGCTTTGGGGACGTACGGCAACTCGGGTCGCGCAATTTTCCGTCTGCCCGGACGCAATCAGACGAACCTTTCTTTAATTAAGAATTTCTACTTAAACAAGGAGAAGGCTCGTTACATTCAGTTTCGCGCAGAGTCCTTTAACGTCTTCAACCATACTCAGTTCTTTCTCGAAGGAGTCAACGGTAACGTTCTCGGCAGCTCTCCCTGCGTGCCGGGAGGTACCGCGATCTGCACGTCAACCACCGGCAGGCCCGGTTCAACGCGCAACCCTCGCGAGTTCCAGTTCGGGTTGAAGATGTATTTCTAGAACAGGCAGAGTTAGCAAACAGCGATGCCCGCGAGAAGACACGATCTTTCGCGGGCATCGTTCTGTTTTCAAAACGTCCTTAGTCGCGCGGACGCTCGGGCAATCGTTCCGCGGCCCGTTTCGCTTCTTTCAAAGCTCGCGCCCGATACAATTCGCGCTTTCCTTCCTCACGTTGTCCCGCTTGCATCAATGCTCGCCCAAGTTGGAAATGACCGTCAGCGATTGAATCATTAAGCCTGACTGCGGCGCGCAGTTCTTCTAGCCCTCGTTTGCTATCACCCGTAAGCACGAGTGCGCGACCCAGAGCGAATCTGGTATCGAACTCTTGCGGATAGACTGTTGCCGCTTGCTCGAGGAATGGTAATGCGCGCTTCGCGTCGCCTTTCGTCAAATATAGATCGCCGAGCGTAAACGCCGCGCGCGGATCACTTGGGTCGCGACGCAGCACTTCCGCCAATTCACGTTCCGCGTCGTCGTACAGATAGAGCTTCCAGTAAAGATAGCCGAGTCCATACCGCATCAATGTCGAATCAGGCGCCAGCGCGACCGCATGCTTATACGCTTCCACTGCTTCCGTCGCGCGATTGTCGCCATCGAGCGCATCGCCATACTGGGCCCACAACTGACTTGTCTGGTTATCTAAAGCCAGCCGTCGCTTCAAAACAGTCGTAGCTTCGCCATACCTGCGCTGCCGCATGAGTGACTCTGCGGCGAGTTCCAGCAACTGCGGATCGCGGGGCGAATCTCTGAGCAGTCGCGCGATCTCACGCGTCGCATCGCGAAATTGCTCGGTGCCGATAAGCGCGAGGGCCAAAGCTCTTCTTGCCCCGTCATTGTTCGACTCAAGTTCAAGTGCTCGCCGCAACGAGGGAACAGCTTCCGCATATTTTTGTTGCCGCACGAGCGCGAGTCCGAGGTTGAAATGCGCGCCCGCCAACTTCGGATTAATTTCGACGGCCTGCTTCCAGGCTTCCATCGCTTCGGCAGTTTTGTTTTGTCTATTAAGGACCACACCGAGATTCGTCCACGCCCGGGCATCGCGTGGTTGAAGTGCGAGCACAGCGTGCCATTCCTTTTCGGCGGCAGGCCAATCGCCCGTTTGTTCGTATCGCTGTGCGACTTCGTAGTGATGCTGTGCTACCAGGTTGCGATCGCTTGTCGTCTGCGCCGCGCCCGCCGTCAAGAACAGCAATGAACACAGTAAACCAAGTTTGAATCTTCGCAACGCCATTGATTTTTGACCATCGAAACGCACTCTTGAAATGCTACAATGACGTTCCATTCCAGGAAAGAGTGAATAACACCATCGCACGCTCTCGGCTACTTTACAACGCCCGCATCGCTCTGCCGGAAACAACCGCCGATTCCGCTAAACTTTTCATAAAAGAGGGACGGATCGCACAGGTCTTGGATGCTTCGTTGGATAGTTCTATCCAAGCCGATTCAAAACTGGATCTTAACGGCGCCACGCTTTTTCCCGGCTTCATCGACATGCATATCCACGGCGCGGTGGGCGTTGATGTCAACAACGCGACCGCCGATGACTTGCGGCGCGTGAGCGAGTTTCTCGCGAGCAAAGGTGTGACGGCGTGGTTGCCGACGCTCGTGCCTGGGCCGGTCGGCCAATACAAACGAGCTGTAGCCGCCATTACTGAAATCATCGATCAACAGCGACAAAGTGAAGGCGCCGGAACTAGCGGCGCGCGCATTCTTGGCGTGCACTACGAAGGCCCGTTCGTGAACAGCGAACAATGCGGCGCGCTGCATCGCGAACATTTCCGTACTTTTTCTGCCACGGGCGATCTCGATAAGCTGCCGACAATCCAACACGAAAACGCAGTTCACATGATGACCGTCGCACCTGAGATTGATGGCGGAATTGAATTGATCGGCGAACTTCGTCGCCGGGGTTGGACTGTTTCAATCGGCCACACGCGCGCGACGCCGGACGTCCTGGACAAAGCAAAAGAAGACGGCGCGCAGCACATGACGCACTTCATGAACGCGATGTCGCCGCTCCATCATCGCGCCCCGGGGCCGGTGGGTTGGGGACTGCTGAATGACGACATCGGTTTGGATGTAATCGCGGATGGGATTCATCTCGATCCGATGATGCTGAAGGTTCTGTTGCGCTGTGTCGCGCCATCGCGTCTGGCTCTGATTAGCGATGCGATCGCAGCGACTGGCCAAGGTGAAGGCGAGTACGAAATTTGGGGCGAGAAAATAACCGTGCAGAACGGCCGCACGCGCAACGCGCGCGGCAACATCGCCGGCTCAGTCATCACGATGCTCGATGCAGTGAAGACGATGCTGTCACTCGGCGCTTCGGAGTGCGACGTGGCGCGCATGAGTTCGTTAAATCCTGCGCGGCTACTGGGAGTCGACCGCGATTGCGGGTCGATAGACGAAGGAAAGCGTGCGGATTTGGTAGCGTTGAATTCAAACGGCGACGTTCGGTTAACGATGACCAAAGGCGAAATCGCGTTTGATTCTGCGGGTCATCACTAACCCCTTGTTGCACGAGCATTTCTTTCTTTTCGAATCGGCGCCTCAAACCACATCGTCGCCAAGGGCGGCAGCGTAATCGCCGCTGAATAGTCGAGCCCGTGCCATGGAAGTTTTTCTGCGCGGATACTCTTCATCACTCCAAATCCGCCGCCGCAATACTTCTCGTTATCGGTGTTGAGTAGTTGCTTATAGGTTCCTCTGCGCGGCAGGCCGATCCGATGGTCTTCACGCACAAGGGGCGAAAAATTGCAGACGCAGATGATTTCTTTTCCGTTCGCGGGCGAGATGCGACGGAACGCAATCACATTTTCAGCGGCGTTATCAACTTCGATCCAACTGAAGCCGCTCACGTCGGTGTCGGCTTCCCACAACGCACCGTTCTTCTGATAAAGCTTGTTCAGATCCCTAATCAGCGCGAGCACGCCTTTGTGAATAGGTGTTGGCAAAAGATGCCAATCCAAACTCTCGGTTTCCGTCCATTCACGCCACTGGCCAAATTCGCCGCCCATGAACAGAAGCTTCTTGCCGGGGTGCGCCCACATGTAGCCGTACAGCGCGCGGAGGTTCGCGAATTTTTGCCATTCGTCGCCCGGCATCTTGTTCAGCAGCGCGCCTTTCATGTGCACGACTTCGTCGTGAGAGAAGGGCAGGATGAAGTTTTCCGACCACGCGTACAGCAAACCAAACGTCAGCGCGTTGTGATTGCCACCGCGAAACAGTGGATCGGTTTGAAAGTATGAGAGCGTGTCATGCATCCAGCCCATGTTCCATTTGAAATCGAAACCAAGTCCACCCGCGTAAACTGGATGAGTCACTTGCGGCCACGCGGTTGATTCTTCCGCAATCATCAAAGTTCCCGGACATTCGCGGTGCGTTGCTTCGTTCAGTTCTTTCAAGAAGGCAATCGCTTCCAGGTTCTCACGCCCGCCAAGTTCGTTGGGCACCCACTCACCTTCTTTGCGGCTGTAATCGAGATAGAGCATCGAAGCGACCGCATCGACCCGCAATCCGTCGAGATGAAACTCGCGCAACCAGAACAACGCGTTCGCGATCAGAAAATTGCGCACTTCATTTCGGCCGTAATTGAAAATGTAAGTGCCCCAGTCCGGATGCTCGCCTTTGCGCGGATCGAGATGCTCGTACAGCGCCGTGCCATCGAACCGCCCGAGCGCGAATGCATCTTTCGGAAAGTGCGCCGGCACCCAATCCATGATGACGCCCAGACCCTTCTGATGAAGATGATCGACCAGAAAACGAAAATCGTCGGGCGACCCGTAACGCGCTGATGGCGCGAAGTACGCGCTGACCTGGTAGCCCCACGATGGCCCATAAGGATGTTCTTTCAGAGGCAGAAACTCGACGTGCGTGAAACCGTTTTCCAGGACATAGTCGGCGAGCAGTGGCGCCATCTCGCGATAAGTAAGCGGGCGATTGTTTTCCTCGCTTACGCGACACCAGGATCCAAAGTGCACTTCGTAAATCGAAAGCGGCTCACGCCAGGCCTGACGTTTGGTTCTCTTTGTCAGCCACGCCCGATCGCGAAACTTGTAATTGGATTTGAAGACGGTGGAAGAAGTGTCCGGCGGCACTTCCGTCATTAAGGCGTATGGATCAGCTTTAAAGAATTCGTGGCCAGCGGTGTTGATGGCGTATTTGTATAGTTCACCCGCGCGCAAACCGGGAATGAAAACTTCCCAAACGCCCGAGGTTCCCAATCGACGCATCGGATTCTTCGTGGGGTCCCAGGCATTGAAGTGGCCGACAACACTGACTCGGTCCGCGGCCGGCGCCCACACTGCGAAGGCAACGCCGCGTTTCCCTTGATGAGTAACGGTGTGGGCGCCCAGCTTTTCATAAATCCGCAGGTGCTTGCCTTCGCCGAAGAGATGAAGATCGACGTCGCCGAGAGTGGGTGGAAAATCCTTTGCGAAACTCTGCGTCTTTGCGCCTCTGCGTGAGGTTGTCTTGCGTTGAGCAGCGGAGCCCTCCCTCACGGTCGGGCTACTGCCCCGCGTACGCGGCGGGCGTTTCTTAGAATCCTTTTGAGCCTTTTGTGCCTTTTTGTGGCCCATGTTTTCACCCGCTTGCTATCGCAAGGGGTTCTGTACCGAGCTTTCTTCGATAGCTTCGATTCGATGGCTCAACCAACTGTCGGTAAATATCGGCGCCGGTTCCCATTTCCGGTCGATTGCTTCTCGCTTCGCTCAATATTTCCAGAAAACCATCGCGCACCGACGGCAGGTTCAGTTGCCCCATCAAATCAATCGCGCGCGCAGCGTATTTGAGAATCTGAAGCGTTTCGATCCCGGATATGTCATTAAAGAACCATCCGCAGCTTGTGTACATCAAGAGCAACATGCGTTGCAGTTCGAGGTGCGTTAACGCTCGCAATTGTTCATCAGATGAGAGCCATCGACCCGCATGCTCGTAGAGAAATTCTTCGCGCGAGGCGTGCGGATCGAGAATCAATGAAATGCTATCGTCACGAGCCAACCATGGAAATGTGAACAACTCTCCTCGTGTTGCTTCAAAGTGGCCCACGTTTTCGTCCCGCAAAAAATCCAGCGCTAGCCGCAGCGGTGCTCTCCATTTCTGGTTCCATCCCGGATCGCCGCCCGTGTGACATCCGCAGTCCCGAATCCAGCGTTCGACGCCATGTGGACAGCTCCATGAAGTTCCTTCGCCTTTCGGCGCACTGTTGATTTCGACTTCGTATTCCGGAGGATGTTGATCGAGATACGCGCCGTAATTCGTGACCGTGAATCCGCGCGCCGGCGCTTCTTCAGTTAGCGCATGTGCCAGACACAGGTCGCCAAATTTGAAGTGATGACCGTACGTCTCGCCGTCGGTCGCGACGTTAATCATGTCTTGGCTCTTAACGGATTGGTCGAACGCATCGACCATGTCTCGGCTTGATCTCAAGAGACCTTCGAAGGAGATCGCGCGTGAGATTGCGCCGTTGTAAAAGAAGACGGCGATTGACCTCTTGGCGTCGTCGCGCTGCGCGTAGCGGTAAGCGATGCTTGTGTCGATGGTATTTTCATTAACTTGCCATTCAGGAGCGCACGCATCCTGTCCCGACGAGTCGGGATTCGCGGGCATCCTGCCCGCCGCTTCGATCCCGTCGCTATCGTTCGCGGTTCTGACACGAGCGGCCTGGTGGGGCGCGAGGATCACGAAACGCAAACCTTCATCGATCAAAGCCTGCATCACTCGATCGTTGCAGGCAGTTTCCGGCAGCCACATTGCTTCCGGCTCACGCCCGAAGCGGAAACGGAAATCTGCGAGTCCCCAGCGGATTTGTGTGCGCAGATCGCGTTCGTTGCACAACGGCAGAATCGCGTGGCCGTATGCTTGCGCGATCGCATTGCCGTGACCGCCGTGTTTCTCAACGCTTGCGCGATCAGCAGCGATTACTCTTTCGTAGGTGTCGCGATGGTTTTGTTCGAGCCAACTCAAGAGCGTCGGACCGAAGTTGAAACTGATGTTCTCGTAGTTGTTGATTGTGCGAGGTTCGCCGGTAGCCGGATCCGAAATAACCGCGAAGGCATTGGGTTTATAACACTCCGAATGAATCCTTTCATTCCAGTCATGAAACGGCGCGGCGCTCGGTTGTTCTTCAATGATTCCAGTCCAGGGACTCTCGCGTGGAGGTTGGTAGAAATGTCCGTGGATGATCAAAAAGGGCATGATCGACTTAAAAAGTATTTAGCCACAAAAAAGCACAAAAGGCACAAAAGAGAATCTAAAACGCGGACGGGCAAAGTTTTTCTTCTGTGCTTTTTGTGCCTTTTTGTGGCTGATTTCTTTTAACCCTTCCGTCTTCCAAACATATCGAAACCAACCGCAGCAACCAGCACGCCGCCTTTGACGACGTACTGTGCCCAGTTCTCAACATTCAGAAGTGACATGCCGTTGTCGAGGCTCGCGAGAATCAGCGCGCCCAGCACCGCGCCAAAGACGGTTCCGCGTCCGCCCATCAGACTCGTGCCACCAATCACACACGAAGCAATCGCGTCGAGCTCCATCAGCGTGCCTGCGTCAGGCGACGCGCTGCCAACGCGGGCTGTGTGCAGAATGGAAGCCAATCCCGCGAGCGCACCCATCAGGCAAAATGCCGCGAGAATGTAGCGCTTCAAATTGATTCCCGAAAGACGCGCCGCGTCGGGATTGCCGCCGATCGCGTAAAGATAACGACCGAAGGGTGTGTTCGCGGTGAGAAAAGCTCCGATGAGCGCCACTGCCAAAAGGAAAATGACGGGAATCGGCACCCCACCTGCTTTGTTCATCAGAAAAATAAACGCAATGATTACGATTGATGGCACAACGATACGCGTCGCAATCGAAGCAACGCTCAGAGCCTGCAAACCATGTTTCCGTCGCGCGCGATTACGCCGAATGTTTGACCAGGCGATGCCGGCGATTGCGACGGCGGCCAGGACCATCCCGATTCTTGGATCGATGAAGTCGCGGCCCAGTGATCGAAAGAAGGGAAGCTCAACCGGAATCGTTGCGCCTTTGGTTAATTTCAGGATTACACCGCGCCACGCTTGCAGTCCACCGAGTGTTACGATGAACGCTGGGATGTTCAGATACGCGACAAGCGATCCCTGGATGCCTCCGATCACCAGTCCGACGATGATTGCCAAAGCCAGGCACGGCGCCAAGCCCCAGCCTTGCGTCATGGCGGCAATCCCGCCCGCGAGTCCAACCACAGCACCAATCGAAAGATCGATATTGCCGCTGACGATCACCATCAGCATGCCGACCGCGAGCACGCCGGTGACGGCTGTTTGCTGAAGCAGCTTCGAAAAATTAATCGCGCCAAGAAAGATGCCGTAAGGATGATATTGATCGATGGTGGCCCATTGAAAGAACAGCCAAATCACGATTAGCGCGAGCAGCATCGTGTAGGCGCGCAGCGCCGAAGTGCGAAGCTTTAGACGTCCGGCAGTTTGAGTAGGCATTATGCTGCTTGCTTAGGATGTCCCGTCGCGCACGACATTACCCGTTCGGGCGTGGCTTCGCTGCGGGTAAACTCTCCGGTCACGCGCCCCTCGTGCAGGACGATGATTCGATCCGAAAGACCGAGAACTTCCGGAAGTTCTGACGAGACTAAGACGATCGCGAGTCCGCTTTCCGCGAGGCGATTGATCTGCGCGTAGATTTCCTGCTTGGCGCCGACGTCGATGCCGCGCGTTGGTTCATCCAAAAACAACACGCGCGGATTCGTCAGCAGCCATTTCGCCAACACAACCTTCTGTTGATTGCCGCCGGACAAGGTCCCGGCCAAAGTGAAAACTGAATTCGCTTTGATTCGCAGATCGCGCGCTGCTTTTTCTCCCGCGGCTGCTTCAGCGTCTTCGTTCGTGACGAAACGTCCGGACACTCGCCGCAGGCAAGCCAGCGTCATGTTGCGCAGGATTGTCTGATCGAGAATCAAGCCGTATCGTTTGCGATCCTCAGTCACAAAACCGATCCCGTGTTTGATCGCATCCGATGGATTGGCGATTTGAATCTGCTTTCCGTCGACGAGGATCTCCGCGGGCTTGCGGCCGGCGTGCGCGCCGAAGATGGCCATCAGCAATTCACTCCGGCCCGATCCCATCAATCCGGCGATGCCCAGCACTTCGCCTTTGTGCACGGTGAAACCAACTCGATCGACCAGAAGTTTTCCGGGCACCGAAGGGTCCTCAACTGTTACGTCGCGCGCTTCAAAGATCACATCGCCCCGATCGTGTTTGGCGTCGGGGAAGATTTGATCGACTTCACGACCGACCATTTTTGCAATGACGCGTGCTTCGTCCGTGGCATTCGTCGCAGTCGTGTCGATGGTTCGTCCGTCGCGCAAGACAGTGATGCGATCGCTGATGCGAAAGACTTCGTCGAGCTTGTGCGAAATGTAAATCATCGCCACTCCCCGGCCGCGTAGGTCATTGAGAATGCCGAAAAGAATTTCGACTTCCGCATCAGTGAGCGCCGCGGTCGGTTCATCCAGCACGAGGATACGCGCGTCCTGTGACAGGGCCTTGGCAATTTCGACGAGTTGCTGCTGACCGATGCCGAGATTGATGACGGGCGTTCTGGGGTCGATCTGAAGATGAAGTTCGTCGAGCAGCTTCTGCGCGCGACTGTACAGTTCTTCCCAATTGATGACGCCGAAGCGACGCGGCTCGCGACCGAGAAAAATATTTTCGGCGACGCTCAACTCCTTAACCAGCGACAGTTCCTGAAAGATGATCGCAATGCCCGCCTGTTCGGATTCGCGCACGCTCGCAAAGCGACGTTCCGATCCGTCGAGAATTATTTCGCCCCCGTATTCAGGATGCGGATAGACGCCCGCAAGAATTTTGATCAGCGTCGATTTGCCGGCGCCGTTCTCGCCGACGAGGGCGTGGATTTCGCCGCGGTCTAGATCAAAGGTTACTCCGTCGAGAGCCTTCACGCCGGGAAAGGACTTCGTGATCTCTTTCATTTGAAGGAGCGGCGAGTTCATTGGGTACGGTCAAAAAACCATTGAAAATTGAAAAGTGCAAAATGCAAATTGAAAATTGGTCGTCACGGTGAATCTGCGATTTGCAATTTTCATTTTTCAATTTGCAATCGCTCTGGATTTACTGTTTCGGCCACTGATCCTTTGGTACGTTCTTATAAACGTCCTCGATTTTGTGATAGCCGTCTTTGATGACGGTTTGCATCACATTGTTTTTGTCCAGGACCATCGGTTCGAAAAGCATGGAAGGCACGTCGATCTTCCCGTTGTTGATTTTGTCCTTCGCTTCAACCTGTTCTTTGTGGGCGAGTTTGATGGCGGCGTCGACCGCGGCAAACGCCAAAGGCTGAATTGGTTTGTAGATCGTCATTGTTTGCTTGCCTTCGACAACGCGTTGCACCGCATCGAGAGATGCGTCTTGCCCCGTCACCAAAACGTGTCCGACCAACGCCGGCGGCAGAGCCGAAATTGCGCCACCAGCCGTGCCATCGTTCGAAGCCACTATCGCCTGAATGTTGTTGTTGGTTTTGGTGAGCGCGTCTTCGGTGATGCGCAGCGCTTCTTCGGCTTTCCATTCTTTCGCAAATTGATCGGTGACGATATTTATGTCGCCACGATCTTTGGCGGGCTTCAATATCTGCATTTGACCGTCACGCAACAGCAGCGCGTTGTTATCAGTCGGCGAGCCGCCAATCAAGATGTAATTGCCCTTCGGCGCGTGATCGAGCGCGTACTGCGCCTGCATCTGTCCAATTTTCACCACCTGATGCGAGACGTAAAGGTCAACGTCAGCATTCCGAATCAAGCGGTCATAGCTGATGACAGGCACTCCCTGCTTGTGCGCGGCCTCGACAATCGACGCGGCGATCTGTCCGTTGTGCGGCGCGACGATCAAAACGTCCACGCCTTGGGTTAGGAAGGTCTCGGCTTGATTGACTTGCGTGGAATCATCCCCGTTAGCCACCAATACATCGCACTTAGCTCCCACCTCCGCGCACCGTTTCAGCACCAGCTCCCTGTCGCGTTGCCAGCGTTCCTCTTTCAGCGTGTCCATCGAAAACCCGATGCGCACCGGGCCAGTGCTTTTGGCGGGTTTGTTGGCTTCCCCTTCAGGCCCTTTCACACATGCGACAGTTAGGATCAGGCCGAGCAACACGATCACGGTTTTGGTTTTCATTAGTCAGTTTCCTTCTTGATTGATTATCTCGACTGGCGCAGACGGTGGCTGTATTGCGCCCCGTTTACAGCCGCCACATAATACCCGCGAACATGCGAACTGTCAGCAATCAAAGAACGCCCGCCGCCTGGTTCGCGCCGCACGGTTACGCAGGCATTCTAATCATGCTTGCCGCTGAAGTGCTGCTCTTCCGCGGTAATCAACTGGTCGGTCATTGGTTCACCCCGGTCGTTTGGACTGGCTACATACTCTTCGTCGATGCGCTGGTCTACAAGCTCAAGGGCCGTTCGCTGCTGATGAGCAATCGTCTTGAGTTCCTCGTCGTCGTAATGGTTTCGATCGGCGGCTGGTGGCTGTTTGAGTTCTACAACGCGCCGCGATTCTGGAGATCGAATCTGGAACTGTGGTGGCATTATCACAATCTCGAGCCGAATCTTTGGGTGCGAAGAGTTGGTTACGATTGGGCGTTCGCGACGATTACGCCGGCGCTGTTGGAAACCGCAGAGTTGTTTGGAGCAACGCTATTCAAGCACCAAAAGAAAGCGCCCCAGCTCAAATTGTCCAGATCGCTGCTGGCCATTCTCGTGCTGCTCGGAGCCGCGGGCGTCGTCATTCCGCTGGTGTTTCCGAATGAGTGGTTCGCTCCCGTCATCTGGTTATCGTTTATCTTCTTTCTCGATCCGCTCAACGCTTTGCGGGGTTGGCCTTCGATTACAAGTGATTTGGCGCGAGGCGAATGGCGGCGGCTGTTCTCCTTACTGGCAAGCGGTCTGCTGTGCGGTTTCCTTTGGGAGTTTTGGAACTATTGGGCGCTGTCGAAATGGACCTACACCGTTCCGTATTTCGGCAACGTCACGATTTTCGAGATGCCAGTGTTCGGCTATCTTGGCTTCCCGCCATTTGCATTGGAGTGCTGGGCGATGTACATCTTTGTGCGCTCGGTGCTGAGTTCAAAAAATCGCGAGACTTCAGATCGCGAAATCTTTTTGAGTGCAGACGCGTGAATAAAGCTCAGGTCAAAGCTTGGATCAAGCGGCTCGGCTTCTGGGGATTCGTGTTCTTTCTCCTGAAAGGCCTGCTTTGGCTGATTATTCCTGCGGTGGTAGCGCTTCTTGCGCTTGACTGATCTCTGAAATGAAGTCATTGCACGCCATCCGAATCGTCTGCGCTTTCCTCGTGTTGCTGACGCTTTTGTTTGCTGTTGTCATGTCCAATTCATCCGCAGATGCCCAAACCGAAAAACGCCCTCGCGCGCGCGAAGTCGGAGTTGTCGTCGGAGTCCTGCCGCCGGGTCCGCTGAATGCCATCACCGATGTAGCCGGCGTGGCAGTCGGCCACTCCACTGCCGTGAAAGACGGCACGGTCCGGACCGGCGTGACTGCGATTCTTCCCCACGGCGGAAATCTGTTTCGTGAGAAAGTGCCGAGCGCGGTGTTCATCGGCAACGCGTTTGGCAAACTCGCCGGTTCGACGCAGGTCAATGAACTCGGCGAGATCGAAACGCCAATCATGTTGACTTCGACGCTGAATGTTCCGCGTGTCGCTGATGCGGTGATCGATTACATGCTCGCCTTGCCCGGCAACGAAGATGTGCAATCGATCAATCCCGTGGTGGGCGAAACGAACGATGGGTATCTAAACGACATTCGGGGACGGCACGTGGATCGTGACATGGTCTTTGGCGCAATCAGGCATGCGCGCGGGGGCCCGGTTGAAGAGGGCGCAATTGGCGCGGGCACGGGAACGGTCGCGTTCGGCTGGAAAGGCGGCATCGGCACGTCATCGCGAAAGCTGCCGCAGAATCTCGGCGGCTACACGGTCGGAGTGCTGGTGCAGACGAATTTCGGCGGGATTTTGACGATAAATGGCGCGCCTGTGGGACGTGAATTGGGCAAGTATTATTTGAAGGACCAGGTTAGTTCGACAAACTTAAGTTTGTCGGACAACAGCGCTGACGGTTCGATCATAATTGTCATCGCGACTGATGCGCCCATCGATCATCGAAATCTGAAGCGGCTCGCGGCGCGATCGATGATGGGGCTCGCGCGCACCGGTGCTGCCGGATCAAACGGCAGCGGCGATTACGCGATCGCGTTTTCAACTGCGCCTGAACTTCGCATTCGAAATCTTCCGAACACGCGCACGCAGCCGAGCGCGGCGCTGCTGACGAATGAAGCTATGTCGCCGCTGTTCCTTGCGGTGATTGAAGCGACTGAGGAAGCGATCTACAACTCCCTGTTTCGCGCGACCACCACGACCGGCCGTGGCCACACGGTGGAAGCGCTACCCATCGATCGCACACTCGAGATTCTGCGAAAGTACAACGCGCTAAAGCAATAGATTCGTTGACACACACGCAATGACTCTCTAGAATACGCGCCCCACTACAAAGGAGATTACGAAAGTGGCTCTGAAGATTCGTATCAACAGGAAAAGTGTCGAATCGATGACGCGACAGATCGCAAATCAGCTCGAGAGCTTGATCGGCACGGGCGCAGTCGCGGTCGGTAGCATGCTGCCCAGTGAACGAACACTCGCGAATTCGTTAGATGTGGCACGGAATGTCGTGCGCGGCAGTTACGATTATTTGGAAAAGGCCGGCCTGGTGCAGCGCGAGGGCAGGGCAGGCCGGCGTGTTCGTTCGAAGACAACGCGCAAGAGAACCGCGACGAAGGCAAAGAAAACGGCGAAGAAGAAATAGCCGCGCGTGAGACGCCGAGTCCCTACTCGGGCGTCCATTCCATCTGAAAATGCGTGCCTGTTTCGCTGATGCGCTGAAACCCGAGGCGTTCGAACAGTGCGATTGCCCGGCTGAAACGAATTACCTGCAACCGCAAAGGTTTCTTCTGCTGTTTAGCTTGTTCTTGTAGACCCCTGATCAACTGAGCACCGATTCCACCATTTCGATATTGGGGCAGGAGCGCGACTTCGACGCAACGAATCTCGTGTTCGCGTGGCTCGAACATTAGCCGTCCCACCGGCTCGCCATTTCGCAATATCAACTGATCGACCGGTTTCTTGTATTCGTTCGCATGAAAGCGCTGCTGCGCTTCGTATTGCAGGTCGAGAAACTCGCTGACGCGCAATTCTTCCCATCCGAGCCCGCGCAGGTCCTCGCCGCGGCTGCTCTTGTAGAGCGTCAAGAGAAAGGGCGCGTCTTCCTGAGTAACACGACGCAAACTGATCGAGTGGCCGGCATCCGTCATCGGCAGCGATTCTAGTTGAACCGCGTCGATTTGGATACTCACCAAAGCGCCGGCCGGTGTCGCCAATCGCGCACGAAAGTGACATAATGTTGGCGCTTTCCCAAACAATTCGAGCTGATTTCTGGAGAGGTTTTTATGAAGCGTTTCCCTGGCATTTTTGTAATTTTGCTGACGCTGGCTTCTTTACTGATCGCGCAAGAGCGGCGTTTCACTGTTGACGATTTGCTGAAGGTGCGGCGGGTCGGCGATCCACAGGTTTCGCCCAAAGGCGATCTGGTCGCGTTCACCATCACCGACATGGACAGGGCCGCGAACAGGGGCACAACACAAATTTATCTTGTGCCGCTCAGCGGCGGCGAGATGCGGCAGTTGACGAATGACGAGCATTCGTCGGCATCCCCGCGCTGGTCGCCTGACGGCGAGAAGCTGGCGTTCGTTTCGGCGCGCGATGGAGAAGATCAAATTTGGACCATCGATGTTTCGAGCGGCGCGCTCAAGAAAATTTCTTCGATCTCAACCGGCGCGGGCGATCCGGTCTGGTCGCCGGACGGAAATTGGATTGCATTTGTTTCCGATGTCTATCCGGAATGCAAAGACGATGTATGCAACAAGAAGCGCGCCGACGAAAGAGCCCAAAGCAAGGTTAAGCCACACGTCGCAGATCGTCTGCTCTTTCGGCACTGGAAATCTTGGAAGGACGGCATGCGCAGCCACATCTTTGTGGTTTCTGCGCAGGGCGGGGAAGCGCGCGACCTGACGCCGGGCGATTACGATGCACCGCCATTTAGCTTGGGCGGGATGACTGACTACGCGTTTTCGGCTGATTCAAAAGAGCTGGCATTTGCCAGCAATCATGACAAAGTCGAAGCAACTTCCACGAACGGCGATATCTGGATCGTTCCAGTCCGCGGCGGCGCGGCGAAGAATATTACCGCCGCGAATCACGGTTATGATGGCTCGCCGCGATTTTCATCCGACGGTCGATTCATTGCATACCGATCGCAGGTAACGCCTGGGTACGAAAGCGATCGATTTCGCCTAATGCTCTACGATCGCAAAACTGGACGCGCGCAATCTCTGACAGGGAGCCTGGATTCATGGGTTGATGAATACACGTTCAGTCCCGACAGCCAAACGATTTATTTGACGGCGGAGGATCGCGGCCGCAACCCGATCTACTCAGTCTCAGTCAGCGGCGGACCGGTGAAGAAGGTCCTTGCCGAAGGATTCAACGGCGAGATTTCCCTCACGCGTGACGGGCGCTCGTTCGTCTTCTCGCGGAGCAGCATGACCAGGCCCAGCGAAATCTATCGCGCAAACATCGACGGCACCGGCGCGACGGCGCTGACGATGACGAACGAACCATTCATCTCTCCCTTCAAACTTCAGCCAGCGGAAGAAGTGACGTGGACGGGCGCGCTCGGCGCGAAAGTCGCAGGCTGGATCGTCAAGCCCGCGAACTTCAGCGCTCGCAGGAAATATCCGCTGGTCGTCTTGATTCATGGCGGACCGCAAGGCGCCTGGAACGACAACTGGGGCTATCGCTGGAATCCACAAGTCTGGGCCAACAATGGCTACGTAGTCTTCATGCCGAACCCGCGCGGCTCGACGGGCTACGGCCAACGCTTCTTGAGCGAGATTTCAGGTGACTGGGGCGGAAAAGTCTTCGTCGATATCAGTAACGGCGTGGCGATGGCTGCGAATCTTCCGTATGTCGATAAGGCCCGCATTGGCGCTGCGGGCGCCAGCTACGGCGGTTACATGATCGATTGGATCGAAGGTCACAACAACGACCCGCGCTTTCATTATAAAGTGCTCGTGTCGCACGACGGCGTTTACAACCTGACCGCGATGTATGGCGGGACAGAAGAGCTTTGGTTTCCCGAATGGGAATTCAAGGGCACGCCTTGGACCAACAAAGCGATGTACGAGAGATGGTCGCCGCACAATTTTGTCCAGAACTTCAAGACGCCAATTCTCGTGATCACAAACGATCTTGATTTTCGCGTGCCGGTGACGGAGGGCTTGCAAATGTTCACCGCCGTGCAGCGCATGGGCGTGGAGTCAAAGCTGGTTGATTTTTCCGATGAAGGTCACTGGGTGCAGAAGCCGGACAACTCGGCTTTCTGGTACAACACTGTGCTCGATTGGTTGGACAAGCATTTGAAGTAAGAATCAGCCACAGATGGACACGGAAGACACAGATAAGAAGAAATAACCCCTTTCTTTCTTATCTGTGAAAATCTGCGTTCATCTGTGGCTTCTTAGGTGGAGGTCGCGATGCCCGGTTGGGCTTCTGACACGACAAACAACTCCCGCGATCCCAACTTGTAAGGTTCACACTTCAGCGACCCATAACAATCAAGCACTTTGAATCCCGCGCGCTCAAGCATTCTTCGAATTTCCGCTGTCGTGTAAATCCAATGTTTGGCCTTCCGTGATTCTGTCGTGCCGTTGCGCTCGAAGATGTATTCGCTGTCGACGCAGCTTTCTTCCGCGTTGTATCGCTCTTTGATCGTCAAGACGATATCGCTGATTTCATGGCAGCTTTGTTCTTCGAAATCCGGCAGCACGGATTCGGCCGCCATTCCGGTGTTCACGATGAACCGTGCACCAGACTTCAACGCGCGCGCAACGCCACCCAAGAATTTCTCCATGTCCGCGTATTCCATGAAGCCGAAGCTGTTTCCAAAACAAAAAGCCCCGTCGTAGATACCGTCACCTTCGATGTTCCGCATATCGCCGAGAATGAATTCAACGCGCGTGCTGAGGTCAGTACCATGTGCGTCAGCGGATGGGACGAAAATATCAGTCTGTAGTGAGCGCGCTTCTTCAATGAACTCTTCCGAGATATCGACGCCCGTCACACGGTACCCACGCCGCGCGAGTTCGAATGACAACCTTCCATTCCCGCACGGCACATCGAGCACACACGCGTCAGGCTTACAATTCAGAACCGTAATCAGGAATTCAGCTTCGGCCTTCGTCTTCTCTGGCGGAATCGCTTTGCGCCACAGATCGAGCGTGGCGCCGTGGAAAAAATCTTCGAACCAGTTCAGGGGAATCGTCATTCAGGTCTCTCCAGTGGCGGCAGCACGGCGATGAAGTCGTTTTCGAAGCGTTGCGCGTAGTCACTCAGCAATTCACTCACGCGTTCCTGGCTTTTTGATCTCACGATCAGTCCGACGTGATGCGTCTTCTTCACGCGATAGACAACTTCCGGATCGTCGTAAGCGGACGTATCTGGAAATTCCTGCCGCGCGAGCGAAAGAATGATTCCGGCGTGCTCCTTGCGGGGCTTCAATTTCGGTTTCGCACCAGCGGGCGAGACCTCCAGCTTCGCCCACTCGCGCCACAAGTTGATGCCTGAGGCGGCTTCCAAGACATCTGCGATATAAGCACCGCCGACCCGCGAGGCGATTTCAAGGAAATAAAAGTCGCCGTCCGCATCGCTCTTGATGAACTCAGCGTGGGTTGCGCCCGTCACGATCTGCATCGCTTTGATCAAGCGGCGATTGACGTCGACCAGCTTTCTCCTATCGGCCGTGTCGTAGGAAACGGTTTGCGAAATGTACGCGCCGCCGCCATGAGCGACCTGCAAAGGTGGTCGTCCATACTTGTTAACACCCGCCAGCACCACGCGACCATTGTGGACAAGCGAATCGACGTGAAAGACTTCGCCGGGAATGAAGCGCGCCAGCACGTGGTAAGAAGCGCGCTCGCGTAAAGCCTCTCGGTTATTCAGTTCATCAATGACTGCCCAAACTGCTTCGGCCGTTTCCAGTTTACGAATGCCGATTGCCGAAACATCCGAACGCGGCTTCATTACCCAAGGCGGGGAAACACGAGTCAGATATTCGGCGACTTCGTCGTTATTGATTGCCGGTACGAAATCGGGGACCGTCAGTCCCGCATCGCGCGCTCGGACCGCCATCGCATACTTGTCGCGAAAAGTTTTCGCGGTTGAGCTGCTCATTCCCGCCATACACAGATGTTCGCGTGCCAGCGCGGCCACTACGACGTCAAACTCTTCCAGCGCCACAATCCGATCGGGTTTGTGTGTCTTCGCAATGTGCGCGACCAGATCGAGAAACAACTCGACCGGCGCGTCATTCGGCAATGCGAAGATTTCATCAATAACGTCGCGTGGCCACTCTTCCTGTAGCATCTTTTCTTTTGTCACGAGGGTGACGTTGCACTCTTCGGCTTTGCACTGGCGCATGAAGTCGCCGCCTTTGAAAAACGTGGCGAAGCAGATGATGTTTGGTGGTTTCTGCATTTCAGCCATGACCAAGTTGCGCCAATATACATCTTTGCTGCCGTTCGGTCAGCAGAATCGTGTATAGTGCCCGCGCCCGCTCGCGACCGCGAGCGGTTCCGTATCAGATGATCTTTCGCGGGCCATACCCTGACGTCTCGATCCCTGAAGTTTCGCTCACCGACTTCATCTTCAGCGCGCCCGAACAGATCAAGAAAAAGACGGCGCTCATTGATGGGCCGAGTGGTCGCGCTCTGACTTACGCACAATTGGAAGATGCGGTGCGGCGTGTCGCCGCGAGCCTAGCCACACGCGGCTTCAAAAAAGGCGACGTGTTTGGAATCTTCAGCACCAACTGTCCGGAATACGGAATCATCTTTCATGCGGTGGCCATCCTCGGCGGAGTTAACACGACGCTGAATCCTCTGTACACGGCCGAAGAAGCCGCGTTTCAGTTGAAAGACGCGGGGGCGAAATTTCTCGTGACCGCGCCAATCTTTATGGACAAAGCGAGGGCCGCGGCGGCAGAAGCAAACATCGAGTCGCTGTTTGTTTTCGGTGAGGCAGAAGGCGCGACGCCCTTCGCATCGCTGCTCGAAAGCGACGGAGAGGTTCCGCATGTCGAAATCGATCCAAAGAATGATTTGGTGGCGCTGCCTTATTCAAGCGGCACGACTGGATTGCCAAAAGGCGTGATGCTCACGCACTACAATCTGATCGCTAACATGCGTCAGATGGATGGACTGGATTATTTTCATCGGGATGACGTTCTGCTTTGCGTGCTGCCGCTGTTTCACATTTATGGACTGGTCGTAGTGTTGAATATGGGCCTGCACCTCGGCGCGACCATCGTGACGATGCCGCGGTTTGATCTGGAGCAATTCCTCTCGATGATCGAGAAATATCGCGTGACGCTTTCCCACATCGTGCCGCCGATTGTCCTGAAGCTCGCGAAAGAACCAATCGTTGAGAATTACGATCTGTCGAGTTTGAAAATGATTTTTTCCGGCGCCGCACCACTTGGGCCTGAGCTCTCGCGCGAATGCATGCAGCGCATCGGCTGCGGCATTCGCCAGGGCTACGGGATGACGGAAACCAGCCCGGTTACGCACAGCAGTCCGGCCGATCCGGCGAAGGTTAAGCTCGGATCAGTTGGACCACCGGCGCCAAACACTGAATGCAAGCTGGTCGATCCGGCGACCGGCGAAGAACTTGGGCCAAACGAAGAAGGCGAAGTCTGCGTGCGTGGGCCGCAGAACATGAAGGGCTATTTGAACAACGCTGAGGCAACGTCACAGACGATTGATGCGGACGGTTGGTTGCACACTGGCGACATTGGTTACGCTGACGAAGATGGCCACTTCTTCATCGTCGATCGCGTGAAGGAATTGATTAAGTACAAAGGATTTCAGGTCGCGCCCGCTGAGTTGGAAGCAGTGCTGTTGACGCATCCGGCCGTCGCCGATGCCGCGGTCATCCCGTGCCGCGACGACGAAGCCGGCGAAGTGCCAAAAGCGTTTGTCGTGCTCAAAGGTGATGCCACGGCCGACGAGTTAATGGGTTTTGTCGCGCAGCGCGTGGCGCCTCACAAAAAAATTCGTGAGCTGGAGTTTATCGAGCAGATTCCCAAATCTCTTTCAGGTAAAATCCTGCGGCGCGTTTTGGTTGAGAAGGAACGAGCGAAAGCTAGAGAAGCGGGGCATTAGCCCGACTGTAAAAAGAGGGCTTAGACAAACATGACTGATCAAATATCAGCAGACAGAATCTCGCGCGCGGTGCGAGCATATTTCCTGGCAATTCGCGCGATGGATGCAGACGCCTTTGCCAATACATTCGCCGAAGAAGGCACGACCTATGATCCGGTGGGATCACCGGGAATAACCGGCCGCGACAGCATTCGCGAATTCTTAACTTCAATCTGCAAGAACTTCAAAAGCGTCGCGCTGACCGAAGATCAAGTATTCGTCGCCGGTAACGGAGCGGCCGTGAAGTGGACGGGCAAGGGAACCAGCACGACTGGCAAGGAAGTGCGATTCGAAGGCATCGATGTGTTCGATGTTAGTGAAGATGGAAAGATTCAAACTGTGCGCGCGTACTGGAATCCGGGAGAAATGATCGCGCAATTGTAAGACTAATAATCCATGGCACAAGTGATAACAACCGCGCCCGCTTGGACGATTCCAGGTTTTCTGGAAGCGCGCGAAAACAATCATCTCTTCATCAGCGGCGCCGACGCGACCGCGCTTTCATACAAATACGGCACACCGCTGTTCGTGTTTTCTGAAGCCCGTATCCGCGCGAACGTTGCGCGTCTGCAGGCAGCGGCAAAAAAAGTCGATCGGCCGATCAAGTTTTGCTACGCGTCGAAAGCCAATTCGAACATGGCGGTGCTCGGCGTCATACGTGACGCCGGCATCGATATCGAAGTCAACAGCGGTGGCGAGTTGTACAAGGCTTTGCGCGCCGGCTTTCGTCCCGATCAAATCATTTTCAACGGCACGAGCAAGACCGACGAAGAGCTGGATGAAGCCGTGCGTGCCGGCATCTACGCAATCAATGTCGACTCGATTTACGAAATTGAACTGGTCGAAGACGCGGTGCGCCGTGCGCGGACTGAATTGAATTCCGGCTTGCCGCCCGCGCGAATTGCCCTGCGTTTGGTGCCGGAGATTGGCACGCGCTCGCATCTCGGATTGCAGACGGCGCTGCTGACTTCAAAGTTTGGCATCTCGTCATCCGAGGTTCTCGATGCATTTCGCCGCGGTTTGCAGAATCCGGATCTGGTTCATGTCTGCGGTATTCACATTCATGTCGGCTCGCAAACGCCGGACGTTGCGCCGTTCGCCGAAGCGTTCAAGAGCATGTGGAACCACTTGATGACGATTCATCGCGAGACGGGATTGACACTCGAACACATCAATCTTGGCGGCGGCATTCCGGTGAATTATTTGCGCGACCGTTCGCAAGCGGATGAATTGCCTGAGCACGAGCGCGACATGCTCGGGGCGGAGCTTGAACCATCTGACGTTTTGTCTGAGGCGCTGCGTGTCGCGCGCGAGGCAGCGCGCACTGCGGAAGCTGAACACTTGCTCGATCAAGTGACCATTCTGCTGGAGCCCGGCCGCAGCATCATCGCTGACGCCGGCGTAGTGCTGACGAAAGTTCAGAACATCAAACGCCGTCCTGAGACGGGCGACGTCTGGTTGCTGACCGACGCCGGCTATAACCTCCTGCTGTCGATGAACAATTACAAGTGGTACTACCATCTGATTTCCGCTTCGCGCGCGTCCAGTGCGCCGGACGCGCAATACAAGGTGGCCGGGCCGCTGTGCGATTCGGGCGACGTTTACTTTGATATCGAGCGGCATGGACGGCTGCCCGATTACCGGCGTTTGCCGCGCGATGTGAAACCGGGCGAAGTGCTCGCGTTGTTGAATGCCGGCGCGTACTCGTTCTCGCAGATGTTTACTTACAACGGCCGGCCGCTGCCCGCGGGGGTGATGGTGCGACAAGACGGGCGGGCGGAAGTGATTCGGAAGCGAGATAGTTACGAGGACTTGCTTGTGAATGAGGTGTGGTAGAGTGTGCTCAAGCGCGCCTTTAGATTCAAAATTCAAGATTCCAAATTCAAGATTACAGATTCCAGACGTCAGATTCCTGTTGCAGGCCAGCGTCTACGGATCGTCTTGAATTTTGAATGTGGACTTTGGAATTCGATTTCATCGCGGCTTTATTTACTTCCATCCTCAAGGAGCAGTGAGTATGCCGTACAAAAGGTTCGAAGACTTGCCAGTCTGGAACAGCGCAATCGACTTGGCTGTTCAAGTTTACGATCTTACAGATACAGTTCAGTTTAGACGCCGCCGGAGCCTGAAAGATCAAATAGAACGCGCTGCTGTTTCTGTTTCGAATAATATTGCCGAAGGCTTCGAGCGCGGTACAAACAACGAATTGCTGGCATTTTTGTACATCTCCAGGGGATCGGCTGGGGAAGTGCGATCGATGCTGTGTTTGCTCGAGCGAGTCGCCGCGTTTCGGATTTTGACGAAAGAGATTAATGCATTAAAGAAGCAAGCGGAAAGCTGCTCGCGCCAATTAAAAGGATGGTCGCGAACACTTCAGAATTCCGATTACAAGGGCGAGCGGCACGTGAATGAGAGAACAAGACGTGCAGCGCAGGCCGCTCGCGAAAGGGAGGAGTTTCTGAACGAGCTTGCAGAGATTCGCGCGAAGGGTAAGGCTGCGAGTAAGAGTAATTAATCTATGGCGGGCCGATCTTTTCGGTCCGCTGGGAACGCCACTTCTATGAACGCGAAACTCCAAACTCCAGACTCGAAGCTGACTAACGGCCAACTGATCCGCGGCCTCGGTCTTGTCGCCGCGATCTCCGTCAACGTCGCGAACGTGATCGGCACGGGCGTTTTCCTGAAAGCCCGCGTAATGACTTGCAACGTGGGCACGCCAGGCAAGGCCTTGACAGTTTGGCTGGTTGCCGGATTGCTCTCGCTTGCCGGCGCGCTGACATACGCAGAGTTACTCGCAATGTTCCCGCGCGCTGCGGGCGAATACGGCATCATGCGCGATGCTTACGGCCGGCCGTGGGGATTCATTTACGGCTGGACGCAGTTCGCAATCGCGCGCAGTGCTTCAGCCGCGGCACTTGCGGTTGGGTTCGCGATCTTCCTGAACGATCTGGTTGGTGGCAGATTGAAGCATACGTATTTCACGCTTCATCTGCCCGGTGGCTATGACGTTCCTTTTCAAAGACTGCAACTGGTCGCGCTCGCGGCGATTGGTGTGACGGTGCTGATCAATTGTGCCGCCGTGCGATTTAGTGGCGGCGTCGCAACCTTCCTGACGTCCATTAAAGTTCTGCTTCTGATTGGCGTCGGTCTCGGCGCGTTCTTTTACAGCGGGGGCGATTGGTCGCATCTGTCACAGGCAAATGTTGGTGGCCTGTGCGAGAAAGTTGCGATCACGACTGGAGGTGCGGCGGGATTCGCGGCCGCAATGTTGGGCGCGCTGTGGGCCTACGACGGATGGAACAACATCACGTTTCTCGCCGGAGAAGTAAAGAACCCTGAACGCAATCTGCCGCTCGGACTGATCATCAGCATGTTTCTGGTGATGGGCCTATACCTGCTGGTGAACGTGAGTTACTACCACGTGCTGACACCGACGCAGATTGCCAACGTCGCCGCATCATCATCGGTTGCCGCCGAAGTTGTGAGGCGCTTGCTGGGTGCCGTAGCCGTCACTCTGATGGCGGCTGCGATGATGACATCGTCATTCGGCGCGCTGCACGCATCGATGCTCGCAACCTCGCGCGTGCCGTACGCGATGGCCCGCGACCGTCTGTTCTTCCAGGGGCTGGCCAAAGTTTCGCCACGCACGCACGTACCGATTAGATCTCTCGTCGTGCTTGGAGTGTGGTCGTGTGTAATCGCGTTATCGGGGTCTTACGATCAGTTGACTGATTCGGCAATCTTCGCGTTGACATTGTTCTACGCATTCGTCGCCGGCTCAGTCTTCATCTTTCGCCGCCGCATGCCCGACGCGCCGCGGCCGTATCGCACGTGGGGATATCCGATCGTTCCAATCGTTTTCATCGTCGTGGACGCGTGGTTAATTTTCAGAACGATTTGGGACAACCCAAAGCAATCGGCGATTGGCCTGGGACTGATTTTGATCGGGCTGCCCGTGTATCTGATTTGGGCGCGGCGCGATAGGAGAATGAATGAAGCATAGATTCGTATTTGTGCCGTTAGTGTTGTCATTGGCGCTGGCCGCTTCGGTCCACGCGCAGCAGCGGTTCACGGCATCGGATACAGTCACAAAGTCGCCGGTTGCCGCCGCGAGTCTGCAAGAGCTCGTGAACCAGGCGGCGCATGCGGCCCTCGCGAAGTTCGCCGACAAGAAACTGACTGAGAATCAGCTCTCGATCACGCTGATCGATCTTCGCGATCCGCAGCATCCGGTGACGGCAAGCTTCCGCGGCAACGAACGAATTTATCCGGCCAGCGTCGTCAAGCTTTTCTATCTCGGCGCCGTCCACCGTTGGCTCGAAGACAAGAAAATTCAGGAAACTGCCGAGTTGAAGCGCGCCGTGCGCGACATGATTGTGGATTCATCGAATGAAGCGACACAGTACGTTGTCGATGTGCTGACACAAACCACCGGCGGTTTTGAGTTGCCCTCGAAAGAAATGGAAAAGTGGCAAAATAAACGCAACGCGGTGAATCGGTACTACGCCTCGCTCGGCTACACGAACATCAACGTCAATCAGAAGACGTTCTGCGAAGATGCTTACGGCCGTGAAAAAGTTTCGCGCGGTCCGAACGGCGAAAACCGAAACAAACTGACGACCGATGCCACCGCGCGCCTGCTGTCCGAAATTGTCACCGGCCGCGCCGTGAACGCAGCGCGCAGCGGGCAGATGATGGAGCTGCTGAAGCGCGATTACACCGGGACTTCAAAGGACAACGATGATCAGGGCCACGGATTCACTGGCATCGCGTTGCAGGGAATGACCGGAGCGAAGCTTTGGTCGAAAGCCGGCTGGACCAGCACCACACGTCACGACGCGGCGTACATCGAGCTCCCGAATGGGGTCAAGTTCGTGCTGGTGACATTCACCGTAGATCACGCTAATGAG
>DASXTE010000180.1:0-4335 GCA_036505595.1 Pyrinomonadaceae bacterium | reverse complement strand
ACTCGCGAGGTCGCGCGACTTGCTCGCTTCGATTTGATTCAAAACGTTCGTCGCCGACTTTTTCGCCATGCGCTCGAGCGAAACGAGATCGTCGAGCGTTAGGCTGTAGAGATCGGCAACATCGCGCACCAGCTTTTTCTCGATCAACTGATCGGCCAGCGCGAAACCGAGACCTTCAATGCGCATCGCCCGCCGAGAAGCAAAATGCAGAATCCTTCCAATCAATTGCGCCGGACAATCAGCCGCCACGCAGCGCGACACCGCTTCGCCTTCAGGACGTGAAACACGCCCGCCGCAGACGGGACACTCAGTGGGCATCTTGAACGGCTTTTCCTTGCCGGTCCGTTTAGATTCGATGACCTTCAGGACTTTCGGAATGACGTCGCCGCCGCGTTCAATCAAAACCCAGTCGCCGATTTTCAGGCCGAGCCGCCGAATCTCGTCTTCGTTGTGCAGCGTCGAACGCGAAACCGTGACCCCTCCGAGCGGCACCGGCTCAAGCATCGCAACTGGAGTTAGCGCGCCGGTGCGTCCCACCGAAACCAGAATCTCATTCACGCGCGTCGTTGCCTGCCGCGCGGGGTATTTGTAAGCGACCGCCCACCGCGGCGCTTTACCGGTTGCGCCAAAATCTTCCTGCATTGCGGTGGAATTGATCTTCACGACCACGCCGTCGATTTCGTAATCAAGCTCTTCACGCTTCGCTTCCATTTCGTTGCAGAAGTCGATCACGCCTTCGATCGAATCGCACAGCGTCCGATGCGGATTCACGCGGAGACCCGCAGTCTCCAGCCATTTGAGCGCTTCCCAATGCGTGTCAAAAGCCTTCCGTTCACCGGCGAGCACGTCGTACGCAAACATGCCCAGCCGCCGGCGAGAGGTGATTGATGGATCCAGTTGCCGGAGCGTTCCCGCCGCCGCGTTGCGCGGATTTGCAAAGCGCGGCTCGTCTGCGTCTTCGCGCTCGCGATTGATCTTTTCGAAAACCTTCCGCGACAGATACGCTTCACCGCGCACCTCGATTTCACGCGCGACTGTTTTCGCTTCATCGCGCAGCTTCAAAGGAATGCTGCGAATGGTGCGCACGTTTGATGTGACGTCTTCGCCGCGAAATCCATCCCCGCGCGTCACTCCCCGCACGAAAACTCCATTCTCGTAGTGAATCGAAAGCGACAAACCGTCGATCTTCAGTTCAGCAACGTATTCGATCGGACGGTCGCCCGCGAGTTTTTGACAACGCGCGTCGAACGCACGCAACTCATCAATGTTGTAGCTGTTGTCGAGCGACAACATCGGACGGCGATGAACGAACTCGGGAAATCCTTCGGCTGGGCGGCCGCCAACACGTTGCGTCGGACTGTCTGACGTGACTAGTTCCGGATGCTGATCTTCCAGCTTCCGCAGTTTCTCAATTAATGTGTCGTATTCCTGGTCGGAGATTTCCGGACTGTCTTCGAGGTAGTAAAGGTCTTCGTGGCGGCGAATTTCGTCGCGGAGGGCTTGAATCTGTTTTTCGATCGATTTTTGCTTTGCCACGTAAGACTAATCGGCCACTGAAAAACCGAGACACGGAGAAACTGAAACCATTTAGATTGTTCTCTGTGCCTCGGTGTCTCAGTGGCTAAAAATTTTCTCTATACAACAAATACTTCGGTCGCTGCTCGTCACGTTCGAAAGCGCGGCAGACAAGTCCGGCGCCGAAGGCCTTCAAGAACTCTTCGCGAATGCGCAATGCCTCAGCCTTTGCCGCTCGGGGATCGGATTTCAGCAGCGCACTGAAATCGTTTGGAATCTCGATCACTTCATCAGGCGTGCCGACCGAAAAAGCGCGGGCCGCCGCCAAAGCTTCAACTCGCGGCGAGTGCAACTCCCAAGACGCAAACAAACGATCACTGTCCATCCCAAGCGGCCCTGCGGCGCGCTCAGACGGATTCGTCGCGTAGTCGGTGCCGTAAAAATTTACGGCGTAGGTGCGCACGACGACACCCAATCGGTTCAAATTGAAATGCGCGTTGCGGGCGCGTACCGGCTCGAAAGTCCACTTGATGAATTCCCTGCCCTCGGACAAAGCGCGCGCGCGCTGTGCCCACTTAAGCTGTGCGCCCACGCCTTTGTTTTGGTACTCAGCCGCGACCGCCATCATGTGCGAATAGCCGAAGATTTCGTTTCCGCGCACCGCCGGCAGGTGCAATACGAAGCCAACCAACCTTTCTCCAACGAACGCGCCGAGCGTCCACCCACCCGCCTGCGCCGAAACAATCAAGTGCCGCCGCGGCGAGATTTCCAGGTCAGGCAAACCAAAAACCTCGCGTTGCAGATGCACACACGCGCTGTACTCTTCGATGGTTCTGACTTCGCGAATCTCTACTGGTTGAGTCACGGCAGCCGCAGAGTTGCTCATCGAGATGGTTCGGAAACGCTCATCATATCACGGCTGGTTTGGGGTTAGCGCGAGGTTGACTGTTCGAGTTGAAGTGGAAGATGAATGAGAAGTTCTCCTCCCGATTCGAGATTTTGCGCGCTGATTGAGCCGCCCAGAATCTCCAGATTCTGCCGCGCGATCGAAAGCCCAAGCTCGCCCGTGCTGGAGTTGTCGTCGGCGTCGATAATTCCAACGCGCGATGGCTCGGAAATCGGATCGCCACTGTCGCGGACCGAAATCACAATGCCATCGGATGCTGAATCGGCTCGGACTGTTATCGTCGCGATCTCGGGACTTCGGTAGATCGCATGGGCAACAACGTTGTAAATCACCTGCCGCACGCGCGAGGCATCGGAAACCAGCGCCGGCAAATCTTCACTGGCATCAAAGACCAGCTTGAGCCGCTTCTTTTCGGCTCCGCGCGCGAGCGCCGGCAAAACGTCGCGCACCGCCTCAGCGATTGAAATCTTTTCGGTCGCCAACCGCGTCTGTCCCGATTCAAGTCGCGCCAAATCTGACAACTGATTGAGGCTCGCCTGAAGTTGTTGCGCGGAACTCTGAATTCTTTCACAGAAGCTACGCTGCGCTTCGGTGAGTTTCTCCTGACTCAGCATTATTTCTGAAAAGCCAAGAATCGACGTCAGCGGTGTGCGCAGCTCGTGTGCCAGGCGCGACAGAAACAGCGAACGATATTTGCTCGTGCGACGGAGTTCTTGATTCTCTTTTTCGAGCGACTCAATACTATTACCAACGGGCATTGAAGAAGAACGCGAGGCGGCTTCCGCAACTTTCGCTGCTGAACCGCCGTCCGCGTTTGAGTTTGCCGGAACCATTTCGTTTCTAACCCAAGAAGATTACGTTCGTGGAATCGCGTCAGCAACCGCCTGTGCTTCACTCTGAATCGCTTGGTTCAATGTCGCGTCCTGCGTATCTTCTTTCGCTGAGGCTGATGACTGAGCGACGGGCGACGAACTGCCGGTCGGAACCAGACGGAAATCGAGGCGTGCTTCCGCCTTGCCCGAATCGCCTGACCCAACACCCGTAGCGCGCCCTAACAACCCGCCAATCTTCTTGCCGGTCGAAGGGGCCTTCAATGTCGCGATGTCGGTGTACAGGATGTACGCACATTGTTTTGCCTGAGCTTCTACGACGGCTTCACTCGGTGAGCTGGCGTTGAGCGCAATCGCATCAATCCCGTTCGACGCGAGCGCCGCGATCAATTGTTGCCGCAACGAGTCGGTCGACACGGATGTCTTCGTCTTGTTGTTGAAATCGACGACGCCGATGCGAATCTTCTCCACCGCGTTCGCATTGCCTGTCGTCGGCATTTGTGATTCGTTGCCGGAGTTCGGTTGACCCTGCTGTCGCGACATCGCCATCATTTCCGCCATCGAAGGCGCTGCGTACATTTCCTGTTGGCTCTTGGCTTCGGCGTAGCCGGCGGGAATGTCGAACAGCGCGGCATCAAGAGCCTGCCGGGACAGGTCGATGACTTCTTTCGTGATTGTGTACGTCGCGCTGCTGCCGTCTGCACCGTACATCGTTGTCGTTTCGATTAAGGGATAGCCGAGATTGGCCGGTCCGGCCGTCTTGTAGACATAACGATCGCGGCAACCCGCCGGCGCTGACGTACGTCCGGTTTGCGGCGGCCGATTAGCGGGACAACTCAAGCCGTATTCGAGATTGATGTACCAACCGTCCGTCTCGATCTTCATCTTCTGCTGCTGGCAAGCATCGGGCGACGATTCCATCATCGTCGTTCGCTTGAGATGTCGCGCGGTGAAGCCAAACATTTCTTTGCGCTCGCCAGTGTCGACGGTGTTCACGATCAAGTTGACGACGCCGCCGCGCCGTGAACCTGATCCAGCCGGCGCTCCGACAGTCGAAGTCTCGTTGCCGCCGGACGAACTGTC
>DASXTE010000179.1:0-11519 GCA_036505595.1 Pyrinomonadaceae bacterium | reverse complement strand
CGTCGCGCTTCTTCGAGCAGGTACTTGTCCGGATGAGCGAGCAAAACGATCGGCTCTTCAGGATGATTTACAACTTCGTCGGCGAGATACGGCTGGTCGTTCAGAATCAGCGCGACGTAGTTTTCGCCCGGAATGTCTTTGGCGGTGACGATGGTGAATTCATTCCACGGAATGTGACGGTCAGAACCGCCTTCGGTAGCGGGCGGTTGATCGAAGGAAATACTCTTAATTCGTCCGCGCGGAATCGAACTGCGCACCGTTACGCCGTGCAGCATCCCGTCGAACTTCAGATCGTCGACGTACAGCGCCGCGCCCGTGACTTTCTTGCGGCCCTCCTTGCGAGGAACGGGTTTTCCTACAAGATTCATAAATGTGTCGGGGCTTCAGTCACTGTGGCGCGCGGCCGGTGTTACGCATCACCGAACCTATCGCGCGCAGAAGTAACGACCGTGGCGTAAAGCGCCCCATTGCGACTCCGAATCGATTCGGCCAGCCGGAAATGATCGAACTCTGGCGGCGCTTCAATCCGCGCAGAGCCGTTTCGACCACTTCTTCGGGCGTTTGCGAGGTGCGCGCGGGCGGCTTCTGCATCTTCGAGGCTTCGAAGAAACCTGTCTCAGTCACGCCCGGACACAGCGCCATCACTTCGATTCCGTACGCCCGATTCTCTTCCCAAAGCGATTCAGAAAACGACAGCACGAAAGCTTTCGTGGCCGCGTAGACGGCCATGAACGGCACCGGCTGAAATCCGGCGGTCGAAGCCACGTTGACGATCGCGCCAGTTTTTCTTTCGCGCATCGGCCGCAGAAACCGATGAGTCAGCTCAACCAGCGAACGCACATTCAAGTCGATCATGTTGAGTTCGCGATCCCGGTCGAGCGTCGCAAAATCCCCCATTGACCCAAAGCCTGCGTTGTTGATTAGCAAATCGATTTCGAGTCCACGCTTTTGCGTCTCCTCAAAGAGCCGCGCCGGCGTTTCAGGGTTGGACAAGTCGAGCGCAAAGTGTTGCGCGTGTATGCTGCGTATGCGGCCCAACTCGCTGCACAGGGTGATGAGCTTGTCTTCGGATCGCGCCACGAGCAGCAGGTTGTGACCGCGGGCCGCGAGCGCTCGCGCGAACGCTTCGCCGATTCCCGATGACGCGCCCGTGATGAGAGTTGTGTTCATTGCAGCGTCAGCAAATCAAGCTCGATGATGTCTTCGTTGCTCGCACGCAATTGATCGAGCACGCCGTTTGGCGGCGCCTTGTCCAGATTGATTCGTGCGACCGCGGCTTCGGCGCCTTCGAAGACGATGTTCTCCATCTCCTGCACGTTGATCTGTTCGGCTTTGATTGCGTCGAGCACCTGCGCCAGGACGCCCGGCCGGTCGCGATGACGCACCACCAGGCGATGTGTCGCGGGCGTGTGCGCGGCGAGATTTACGACGTTGGGCACCTGGCCGGTTTCTTTGAACGTCTTCACGATGCGCACCGTTTCCGCGGCGATCGCTTCCTGTGCCTGATCAGTTGAGGCGCCGATGTGATGCGTGCCGTAAACGTTTGCCTCGTGCGCGATCGCGTCGGTGAATTCGCCGGTCGCTGATGTCGGTTCAGCAGCAAACACATCGAGGCCCGCGCGAATTCCTTTCGAGTGAATCGCTTCGACCAGCGCGGCTTGATCCACTATTTCACCACGTGAAGTGTTGATGAAGTAAGCGCCTTCCTTCATCGCGTTAAAGAACTCGGCATTGACGAGCATCGTCGTGTCCGGCTTTAACGCGAGATGCACACTCACAATGTCGGCCCCGCGCGCGACCTCGATCGGCGAATCTTTTCTTTCGACTCCCAATTGTTCAGCCTTTTCAGGTGTTAGACTTCGGCTCCACGCAACTACCGGCATACCGAAGGCCTCGGCGCGCGGAATCATCTCCTGGCCAATTTTCCCGACGCCAACCAGGCCGAGCGTGCGACCGAATAGACCGCGGGCTTTGGAGAATTCTTTCTTGTTCCACTGACCCGCGCGCAGTGCAATAACGTTATCGGCGACGCGTCGATCGAGCGCGAGAATCAAAGCGAACGCCAATTCGGCCACCGCGATCGAATTCTTGCCCGGACAATTTGCCACGTAAATGCCGCGGCGTGACGCGGCCGCGACGTCGATCGTGTTGTAACCCGCGCCCGCGCGCACAACTAATTTCAAAGGACCTGCCGCGAGCATCGGTTCGGTAACTTTTGTGCCACGCACGATCAGCACGTCCGGCTGCTCTGTGCCGATCGCTTCGACCAACGCGTCGTCTTTTAGATCGGGCTGAAAAGAGATCTCGCAACCGATGGTGCGCAAACCGATGCGGCCTGACTCTTCAAATTTATCGGCGATTAGAATTTTCATGCTGCTATTTGGACTGCGCCGGCTTGACGGCGCTTTGTTTGCCAGGCCCTTTGGCATCGCTGAAAAGCGGCGTCAAGCCGCCGCACTCCAAAATCATTCCGATGCCTCGAACAAACCCATAACGTCCGCAGCCGGCCCTGGTTCAATTCCCACAAGCTGGAAATTCTCTTCGACATGAGCCGCGCGACTCATGCCGACGAGGGCGGTGGTGATTCCTGGCGCCGAGCGGACAAATTGAATACCTGCCTGCGCGTCTGTGGCAAGCGAGCCAAGCGCCTCGCGGATGGCTTCGGGCAAGCCGCGCGCGACCTGCCCTTGCAGAATGGAAGCACTGGCGACGACCGTGATGCTGAGCCGCCGCGCCGCTTCCAACACAGTCACATATTCGCCACTCACTTTTTGGTTCTCAAACAACAGAGCTTCGGGCATCGCCAAGTTTACAGGTAATTGAATGAAACGTAAGTGATGCTGCTCACCGGCGATCTCGCACGCGAGTTCGACCATCGATTCCAAAGAGTGATAGTTCGGCCCATCCGGCTCGGAGCGAAAGCCATTCCACGTCGCGACGCCGTAGTTCTGAATTCTCTTGTCGGTCACACTGCGCTCGAGGAATTCGAAGGCTGCGCGCAAGCGCCGCCGGAATTCGTCGCGAGAAACTGCTGCCAACTGCGATTCAGGATTGTGTAAGTAATAAACGTCAACGCAGGACAGGTTCATGTTGCGGAGCGATTGCTCCAACTGGTTTTCGAGGTATCGCGGCGTCATGCAATGCGAGCCGCCGGCGATGTCGCCCCAGCTTGCAATTCCCAGTTTGATGAAATTGTCCTCGACGTATTGACGCACGTCGCGCGGCGGTGCGCCGTCGAAAGGCAGGTAACCGCCCTTTGTGCATACGACAACTTCGTCACGCGAGAATCCGCGCGCTTCCAGCTCGACCAGGGCGGCGCCGATTGAACGTTCGCTTCTTTGAAAACGATAGTTTGCGGCGGTGTCGATAACGTTTCCGCCCAGCTCGACCACGCGCACAACAGCTTCCGTGTAGCGTCGATCTGTTTCTTCATCCGGATTGCCGAGGTACGTTCCCGTGCCGATCGACGAAAGCCACAGATGCTGCGCCTGCCGAAAATGATTTTCGGCCGCGACACTTCTAAAGCGTTCGCGATAACCTGCGGTCCCCTCAGAAGTCGCGCAGCCGTTGATCGTCATATACCTTGGGCCAAGGTTTTGGTTGATGAACTATAGAAGCGTACCTGACTTCGATCAACCATGGCGTTGTGTTAGCGTGTATCCACCGGCGAAACATTGTGAGTGACTCATACAAAACGGAAATGGCGGTGGCGGACGAACTCGCGCGGGCTGCAGGCGCGATCCTGCTGGCGCACTACAACAGTCCGTTTCTGGTCGAACACAAGGTCAACGCGCTTCAGGAAATGGAAGAAGTCACGGCCGCCGATCGCGAAGCCAACGATCTGATCGTGCGGCGACTCGCGGCTGAGTTCCCGGACGACGGGATTCTGGCTGAGGAATCCGTTGACACTGAAGACCGGCTGACGAAAGCGCGCGTGTGGCTGATCGATCCAATGGACGGCACGAAAAATTTTGTCCAACGCGATGGCGATTTTGCGGTGCAAATCGGTCTGGCCGTCGCCGGCGAACCAGTTATCGGTGTTGTGTACCAACCAGTCCGTGATGTGTTGTATCGCGCGGTGCTCGGCGCTGGCGCTTGGCGAGACGAAAGAGGCGGAAAAGCAACGCGCATGATGGTTTCCAAGCGTACAAACCCGAACCAGATGGTGCTCGCGTCAAGTCGCTCGCATCGCAGCCCGCGGATGGAGCGCGTGGTTGAGTCGTTCGGTTTCAAAGACGAAACGCGCCGCGGCTCCGTCGGCGTGAAAATCGGTTTGATTGCGGAGCAGCAAGCTGATCTCTATCTGCATCTTTCGCCCAGCACGAAACAATGGGACACGTGCGCGCCGGAGATTGTCTTGACTGAAGCCGGCGGAGTATTGACGGACCTGTTCGGCCAACCACTGCGTTACAACGCCGTGCGCATCGACAATCGTAATGGAGTGGTGGCGACAAACGGCGTGGCTCACGAAATGGTGATTGAGAATCTCAAGCCATTGTTGAGAGAGTTTGGGCGCGTGCCGGTGTGAGGAGCGCAGGCATCCTTGCCTGCGGTTCGCGCGCATCCTGCGCGCAGTGTCAGAAACCGGCAAGGATGCCGGTGTACCGCACGCAGGATGCGTGCGCTCCTACGTTCCCTTCTTCAAAATCGCCATCTGGCCCGCGTGATACAGATCGTGCTGAATCACGCCGTGCAGCGTCACGTAAACACTCGACTTGCCCGCGACGATCGGCTCATCCAGACGCGACTCAGAAACGCGCGTGATTGCTTCGACCAGCGCCTGATGCCCGCGGTCAAGCGCGGCCTTCGCCTGCTCCCACGCTGCTTCGCTCGTGTCGTTTGGCGGCGGCCAGTCTTCCGGAGAAGAGATCGCGATGTCCGCGGGATCCCCTTTCAAACGGCGGCGGCCGGCGTCTTCCCAAACGGCGATGTGCCGTACTAATTCGTAAATAGTATGCCCGTTCGGAAGCGGCCGCGCGTGCGCCTGTTGGGCGGTAACGCCTTCGAGAACTTCGCGCACCGATGGCCCGTGCCACGCGCCGGCTTCGTACGCGCGCTTCAGTTGATCCAGAATTCGCTCAATCTCAGTCATTTCATTTCTCCGTTTCGCTTGGCAAAGTTCTAACTGCCGGTTAGTCTTAGCGCAAAGGGTTCAGAAATTCCAGACACAAAGTGAGGGAAACGGATGGCAGTTATTCGTCCTTTTAGTGCGCTTCGGCCAGAGGCTGCTCGCGCGCCGCAAGTCGCCGCAGTGCCGTACGACGTCGTCAATACCGAAGAAGCGCGCTCTCTGGCGTCGGGGAACCCGTCGAGTTTTTTGCACGTGTCGCGGCCGGAGATCGATTTGCCGGACGGCACGCCGATCTACAGCGACGAAGTGTATACGCGAGCTGTTAGGAATTTTGAGACGCTGAAAAAAGAGTGTCCACTGGAGCACGAATCTTCGCCGAGCTTGTATCTGTATCGCCTAATCATGGGCAGTCATCAGCAGATTGGCGTTGTCGCTTGTTGCTCAGTCGACGAATACGACCGCGACGTAATTCGCAAACACGAGCGGACGCGCCGCGATAAAGAAGACGATCGAACCCGACACATCCTCGTGCTGCGCGCGCAGACCGGTCCGGTGTTTCTGACCTATCGAGCAGAACCAGAAATCGACGCGCTCGTTACGGATGCGTTAGAGCAGAACGAACCGCTTTACGATTTTATTGCGAATGATGATATTCGCCACACAATATGGCGCGTGCCGAATTCTAATGCGCTGGTCGAGACTTTCGCGCGGGTGCCTTATCTTTACATCGCTGACGGCCATCATCGGGCGGCAAGTGCCAGCCGCGCACGCGCCGAATTGAAAGAGCACGGTTTCAGCTTTATCGGCACTGAGGAATACAACTTTTTCCTTTGTGTGATTTTTCCGGACAATCAGTTACAGATCCTTCCTTACAATCGCGTCGTGCGTGACTTGAACGGCCTGACGCCGGAAGATTTCCTGGCGCGCGTGCGTGGAAGTTTTTCCGTCAGCGAAAATGGATCACCATCCCCGAGTCATCGCGGCGAATGGAGCATGTACCTCGATGGCCGTTGGTTTGGGCTTTCTCTGCCGCCTGGTGCGCCGCGGCCCGCAGGTGTAGTTGAATCACTCGACGTCAGCATCTTGCAGGATCGTCTGCTCGATCCGATTTTGGGAATCAAAGACGTAAGGACTGACAAACGCATCGATTTTGTCGGCGGCATTCGCGGCACTCAGGAACTCGAGAAGTTGGTTAAGGAAGGAAAGGCCGCGGTGGCGTTTTCGCTCTACCCGACGACGATTGAAGATTTGCTGCGCGTTTCCGGCGCGGGCGAAATCATGCCGCCGAAATCGACCTGGTTCGAGCCGAAGTTAAGGGATGGATTATTGATTCACGAGATTTAGAGGAGCGCAGGCATCCTTGCCTGCGGTTCACCGGCATCCGTGCCGGTGCTATTAATGTGGGCAAGATGCCCGCGAACCGCCGACAGGATGTCGGCGCTCCCACTCACGCCAGGGCCGCAAAAACTTCGTTCGACAGCAGCGCACCGCGCGTTGTTAGCTGCAACGACGCCTCGTTGATTTTGATTAGCCCCGCTTCTGCCAATCGATCGAGGTCGCCGTTGTATTGCTCGCGTAAGTCTCTTCCGAACCGGGCACGATAGCTTCGTAAATCAATCCCCCGCATTAAACGCAGCCCCAGAAAGATAGCTTCGGATCGCACATCTGCTTCGCTCAATTCAGTGCGCGCATTAATTGGCGGATCATTGCGCTCAATCATCTCAACATACTTTGACGCGTCGCGTTCATTCGCCCAACGCCGCCGCACGCCATCGTACGAATGCGCCGAGCAGCCAAAGCCGAAATAGGGCGCGCCTGTCCAGTACTTCGTATTGTGTCTCGCTTCGAAACCTGGCAAGCAGAAGTTCGAAATCTCATAATGCTGATAACCGGCGCCACAAACTTCTTCGATCATGAGCGCATACATTTCCGCGGCCAGATCATCGTTCGGCTTCGGTCGCATGCCGCGCTCAATTTGGTCGTGAAGGGGCGTGCCTTCGTGCACGTCTAGCAAATAGAGCGACAAATGTTCGGGATGCAGTTGCAGCGCGCGACGAAGATTCCGTTTCCAACCATCGAGTGTCTGGCCCGGCAGTCCGGCAATCAAATCAAAGTTGATGTTTTCAAATCCCGCGTCGCGCAATTGGCCAAACGTTCGGTCGATGTCGCCTGAATCATGTGTGCGCCCGAGCATCTTCAATTCGCGATCGTCAAAAGTCTGCGCGCCAAAGCTTGCGCGATTGATGCCGAGCCGTCGCCACTCCAGCATGGTTTCGCGTCGAGATACGGCGCTTGGGCCGCCATCTCCCGGATTGATCTCCAGAGTCACTTCGGCCGTATCAACCAGCTCAAACCGATCACTGATTGTTTTCAAAACGCTTTCGATCTGGGCCGCGCTCAACAACGAAGGCGTGCCGCCACCGAAAAAGACTGTATCGACTTCAGCGGGCGTGGGGATTTCTGACCACCGTGCGATCTCTTTCTTCAGCGCTTGTACATATCGGTCGGCAGCGTTGCTCTCGAACATTCCCGTCGCAAAGTCGCAGTACGAACAACGGGATCGGCAGAAAGGAATGTGAATGTAAATTCCCGCGCGAGACATTTCCGTGCACAGCTTACGCAGATTAAGCCGAACCATTCAAGCGACGCATGCCGTTGTTCCTGGCTACTGCGTCCTGCCTCCTGGTTCTGTTCTGGTTTTATGCTCAGTGTACCGTTTGAATGCTTGCCCTGCCGTATCAGCTCGACGGAATTCCACTGTTCTTCGCCGGTCGGGCATTGGCATGAAGGTTGATGAATAAGAGCTTGGATCTAATTTGCAAACTTGCCCGACATCTCAACTTACAAGACAAGAGGGAGGACTGATATGGCTGACGACAGAGCAAGGAATCAGGGAATGAAACAGGGTACCGGTGAAGGCACCGGGCAACATGCGCCGGGCCGTAATCCGCAGGACGATCGTTCAGCCGGTCAGCGGAACGACCAAGCCCGCGGCATTCAACACCAGCAACCCGGTCGCCGCTCAGACTTCGATCCGGCACGCGGCGGCGACGGCGGTCGTTACGAAAAAGAAAATAAGGACAACGAGACGAGACGCTAACAGTGGCGCTGTCCACACCCGGGGCTCACGCGTGATGTTTTGAACGGAATGTCATTCGTGAGCCTTGCTGCTTATTTGGAGTGCGCCGGCTTGACGGCGCTTTGGTTTGCTGGCGTCGGTGTTTCGTCAAATAAACGACGCGAAGCCTAAAGTCGAAATTCAAAGCGGCGTCAAGCCGCCGCACTCCAAATTATTTACTAATCCGCTTTGTGCTTCCGTCGCCGCTGATCGACCGGCCCATTCGGTGCGCCACGCGTTCGGCTTGCGCGAACACGCGCAGAAAGTTCTCGCCGAGAATCTTCCGAATATCCTGTTCGGAATATCCGCGCTTCAATAACTCGTAAGTGATATTTGGCAACATTGAAACGTCGCGCGCCCCTTCGGGCATGTCGTTCGCGCCGTCAAAGTCGGCTCCGATGCCCACGTGATCGATGCCCGCAACTTTGACGATGTGGTCGATGTGATCGATCAGTTTCGAGATTGGCAGGGGCGGCAGCGGATTTGCGGCTTCCAGCTTGTCGCTTTCTTCCGACAGTCGCTCCGGATCGTCTTTGTACTTTTCGTTCAGCTCGGCTTGTTGGGCCCGCAAGCGTTCGTTGCGCGCGGCGTTTTGCGGTGCGACCGTCGTGGCATCAACAAACATGCTGTAGAAATTCACCTGCACGACGCCTCCGTTTTTCGCGATCCGTTTCAGCAAGTCGTCAGGAATGTTACGCGGCACGTTGCTCAGGGCGCGGGCCGATGAATGTGAAGCGATGATGGGCGCGCGCGAGACGTCCAGCACATCGCTCATGGTTTTGTCGCCCACGTGCGAGACATCGACCAGCATCCCGAGACGGTTCATTTCGCGCACGACCTCCTTGCCAAAACCGGTCAGCCCGTTGTGTTTGCTTTCGCGGTTTGAGTCAGCCCAGTCGTTCGCGTTGTTCCAGGTCAGCGTCATGTACCGCACGCCCAGCCGGTGGAACTCGCGCAGCGTTGGCAGCGAATTCTCGATCGCGTGCCCGCCTTCGATGCCCATCAAACAGGCGATCTTGTTCTGGGCCTTAGCGCGTCGGATGTCGGCGGCGCTGGTCGCAAACATCAGGTCCTTCGGGTGCCGCTCGACCGCGCGATAAACCGAATCGATCATGTCGAGCGTCCGCCGCGCCGCGCCACCGTGCGTCACGTACCACGGTTTGATGTAGAGAGAAAAGAACTCTGCCGTGAGCCCGCCCTTCTTCATGCGCTCGATGCTTGTGCGGTAAGGCGCCGGCGGCGTGCCGCTGAGATCGAAGTCATCGTTCGTCATCGGCGTCGTTACGTCGTTGTGAGTATCTATGACAATCGCGCGGCGATGGATTGCGAGCGCCTTTTGCCACAGCGCTTCATCGCGACCGCCTCGAGCTGCCGTTTCCGATTTGTTAGCTGGGGGCCGGCGTGTGCGCTGCGCGACGGTCGAGTTTGAAGTGATGAACGAGGAAGCGAGAAGTATATTAGCGATGAATAATCCAACCAGGTTTCGTCTCATGGCTTAGGTTTATCACAAGCCGTGCTAAACGCAGAAGGATTTGTTTCGCAGGAGCGTTTTCGTAAGCAGCCCGGCCAGAGAAAGTGATATTCTCTTGCGACTTTGCGGAGGACAACCATGACTCGAATCGTTGTTTCGCTGCTCGCGGCGTTTGGGCTCTTTGTTTTTGTGAATGGCTACGCACAGGACCGTTCTGGCGGCTCGTCGACGATGGCCACCGTGGACCCTTCATTCTTCCAGGGATTGCACTACCGCCTGGTTGGCCCATCGCGTGGCGGCCGCGTGACGACGGTGACGGGTGTTCCTTCACAGCCGAAAACTTTTTACATGGGCGTGGCCAGTGGCGGCTTGTTTCGCACGATCGATGGCGGCAATTCGTGGGTTTCGATCACCGATGGCAAGGTGCCGCTGGGATCGACTGGCTCAGTCGCGGTTGCCGATTCCGATCCGAACGCAATTTATCTCGGCACGGGATCGGACGATGTGCGCAGCAACGTCTCGACTGGTCGCGGGATGTACAAAACCACGGATGGCGGAGTCACTTGGAAATTCGTCGGTCTGTACGACGCCGGCCAGATTGGCGCAGTCCGCATTCATCCGACGAATCCTAACATCGTGTGGGTGGCGGCGCAGGGCAACGCTTTCAAGTCGAATAACGAACGCGGCGTGTTCAAGACAACTGACGGCGGACAAACGTGGCGGAAAGTTTTGTTTGTTTCGGATGGTGTTGGAGCGATGGACGTTGAGTTGCAACCCGGCAATCCGAATGTCGTCTATGCCTGGATGTCGCATCTCGAGCGCAAACCCTGGACGATTATCAGCGGCGGACGCGAAGGTGGTTTCTACAAATCGACGGACGGCGGCGAGCACTTTACGAAGATTACGAATGGACTTCCAACCGAATTGATCGGCAAAGCGAATCTGGCGGTCACAGCCGCAAAGCCGAATCGAATCTACGCGCTGGTTGAAGCCAAGCCCGGCGGCGGCCTTTATCGATCTGATGACGCGGGCCAAAGCTGGACCGCGATGAACCCGCAACCCGCGAATATTGCCGCGCAAATGATTCAGCGTCCATTTTATTACGTCGCGCTCGGCGCCGATCCGACGAACGCTGATGTGGTTTACGCGGGCGCTGAAGGCTTTTGGAAATCGACGGACGGCGGCAAGACGTTCGCATCGTTTCGCACGCCGCACGGCGATAATCATGACATCTGGATCAATCCGAAAGACGGCAACACGATGATTCAGTCGAACGATGGCGGCGCAAATATTTCGTTCGACGGCGGCCGCACGTGGTCGAGCCAGATGAACCAACCGACATCGGAAATTTACGGTGTCTGGGTTGACAATCAATTTCCTTACAAGCTTTACGGCGCGCAGCAGGACAATTCGACGATCATCATTTCCAGTCAGGCCGATCCTTACAATCGCGATGACTGGCGTCCCGGTCCCGGCTGCGAGACCGGCCCGATCATGCCGTACCCGCGCGATCCAAACATCGTCTATGGCTCGTGCAAAGGCCAATACGGCGTGATGAATTTGAAGGTAGGACAGGAGAAAAGTTATTGGGTCGGCGCGCAGTCGCTCTACGGAAATCCCGCCAGCGATCTGATCCTGCGCTTTCAACGCGTCTCGCCGATGGCGACCTCGCCGCACGATCCGGACGTGCTTTACTACGGCTCGCAATACCTGCATCGCACGCGCGACAAAGGCGTGACGTGGGAAAAGATCTCTCCCGACTTAACCGCGCATCCGGAATGTTGCCAGGGCGTGAGCGGCGAGCCAATCACGCGCGACGTCACCGGCGAAGAGTTTTACTCGACACTCTATGCAATCGC
>DASXTE010000178.1:0-3118 GCA_036505595.1 Pyrinomonadaceae bacterium | reverse complement strand
TCTTCGGCCTCGACCACATTGCCGGTCATGCGCAAACACAGCGAGTAGACGCGCCGGTTGTGCCGCTGGTAAAGCTCCTCGAAGGCTTTCATGTCGCCTTCAGCGGCCTTTTTTGTCAGCTCGTAATCCGGCGTTCGCGGTGTCTCGGTTTCGATACCAGCCACTGGTTCGCGCGTGCGCACACTATTTTCAGTTCGAACCATCGTCCGACTCATCAGTCTCTCCGTCAGAACGATTGTTTGAGGGCGCAGGTTTTAGTATCCGATCTTAGTGCGAAGGTGACAAGCGGCCCGACTAAAAGGGTAGTGCCGGAATTTGAACCTCTCAACTCATCCTCGGCGGTCTCTGCGCCTACCTCGGCCTTTCCTTTGCGGTTAAGCTTTCAGACGTCTCTTAACCGCAGAGGAGCGCGGAGGTTTTCGCCGAGGGACTCAGAGGAAACACTGAAATTAGGCCACTACTACCACAAGCTTGAACTAGCACATGCGTTCAACCATACGGAGATTTCAACGCGGATTACTCAACGGGTCCAATCCCTCGGCGACGGAAAACGCCGCGCAGAGTATCTGCGTTCCGGCCGCGATAGAGGTTTCGGTCGGCGTCGATGATGGCGCGCGCTCCGCGTGCAAAGGTCGTGAACCCGTCGAGTTGGAAGTGGCTTTCGAGGATTATGCGATCCGCGATGTCCCGACCGAGGGCTGTGCGAATCTCCCAGAGCGCCGCTGACCAAATCTGCCCGTTCTCGTGTTCGGCACCGTCGCTGCGGTCGAAAGACTCGAAGGTGAGCCGCTCATCAACTCGGCGCACGCACGGCGGATTGTGCTCGGTATCAGTCACGCCATCCCAGGTCCCAATTGATGTTTGATACCGCTTCGGTTTTTTGTCCGCGAAAAAGCTGGCGGCAAAATAGTCGCCAAACCCTTCGCCCATCGCGGCCGCCTCAAGCGATTGTCCAAAACCCGGGCAGATCGCGTCCTGAATTGCGTGACCGAATTCGTGAAGAATGATCTCGGCATCTTCCGCATCGTCAACGCCGCCGGTACCGAAAGTAATGCTGCGGTCATGAGGACTGTACCAGGAGTTGTCGTCCTTGGTGCCGTTGGCGTTAATCACCAGCGGATCGTGAAAGATGCCCAGCCGCCGGCCGCGATAGCCAAGCGATTCCAAATAGCCCATGGCGCGATCAATGTGAAAATAAGCCATCACCTCTTCGAACGAACGGTGACTGCTAGGGAACTTGAGTTCGAGATGGTTGCCCGGGACCGAGTGTTCGATACCTTTCAACTTTACACGGTAGCGAGTCAAGCTGGTGTTGACACGCCGACCGTCGATCCGTTGCCGCGATGTCAGAGCTTGCAGCCGGACGCGGACGTACGCTGCCTCTGGCGGCAAGTGAGGTTTGCCTTTATGTACGAGCCGGCGCGCCGAACGAAGCGCAATCACCGGATTAGGGTCAAAAACGAGTGCGAAAACCGCTTCCGAAAGATTGTCGTATTTGCGCAGAACGCGCCCGGTCGCGCCGTCAACAAATATCACCCAGTCCGCGCTCGGCCTGCGTTTTTGAATGCGCACTCGATACGCGGGACGCAAGACCGATTTCACCGGAAACCACATCTGTTCGGTCTTAACCACGCGAATTGATTTCGATCTGGAAGCTACGCTGAGGAGCGCTTTTTTCCGCGCCGCTGATTCGCTGATCACGAAATCCGCGGTGGGATCGAGAAAGTCGCGCGGGACGGCGCGGTTCTTTACCAGGTAAATGCTCCCCTCTTTTCCGAGATGAACAGTGATGTACGCCCGCTGAATCGGCAGCCTTCTCAGTCTCTGCTGAAAGATCACGTGATGCGCACCCAGGCTTTCGATCTGGCGGACCTGGCGCAAACTAATGCCTTTGGATCCCAGAAGTTTGGAATTCGCCGCGATGAATTGTTCTGCGATAACCGCGGGCGGTGTTCGGCGCGGCCTCGTACGAAAGCCCCAGACTTCCTTAGGGGTGCCGTACTCCGTTCCCGGAACTATCTTGTAGCGCTTCAGTTGCATGGCATGGCTCCTTTCCGCCAAAGCAGATGGACGTTATGTCCAGTAAGTACGATCGAGCGAGCGATAGTGAACGGCCTCGGAAACGTGCGCCGAAGTGATCGCGTCGGTGTCGTCAAGGTCGGCAATCGTGCGACTGACTTTCAAGATGCGGTCGTAAGCTCGCGCTGACAATCCCAGGCGGGCCATCGCGCGCTCCAGCATTGTCTCGCTTTCTGAATCAATGCGGCAGTATTTGCGGATCAGGCGCGGCGACATTGCTGCATTCGAAAAGATTCCATCGGCAGCCAGCCTGTCTCGTTGGCGTTCACGCGCGCGAATCACGCGCTGGCGAATGGCTGCGGAGTCCTCAGCTTCGGGCGGTGTGTCGCCCGCCAGTTCGCGAAACTTTACTGCCGGCACGTCGATGTGAATGTCTATGCGGTCGAGCAACGGCCCGGAAATGCGCCCGACATAGCGCTGAATCTGCAAAGGCGTGCAGCGGCACTCGCGCGTCGGATCGTTCCAAAACCCGCAGGGGCAAGGATTCATCGCGGCAGCAAGCATGAACGATGATGGAAACGTGAGCGACATCGCGGCACGGCTAATCGTCACCTTCTGATCTTCGAGAGGCTGGCGCAGGACCTCAAGCACGCTGCGATCGAATTCCGGCAGCTCGTCCAGAAACAGCACCCCCTGATGCGCCAGCGAGACTTCGCCCGGTCGCGGCACGGCGCCGCCGCCAATCAGGCCGGCATCGCTGATCGTGTGGTGCGGCGAACGAAACGGCCGCTCGCTTACCAAACCCGCGCTTCCTGTCAGGCCGGCAACCGAATGGATTTTAGTAAGTTCCAGCGCCGCTTCGAATTCCAGCGGTGGCAGTATCGTCGGCAGGCGCTTCGCCAGCATGGTTTTCCCCGAACCGGGCGGCCCAATCAAAAGAATGTTGTGGCCACCGGCAGTCGCAACTTCCAACGCGCGCTTCGCCGCTTGCTGTCCGCGAACCTCGCGGAAATCGACGCTGTAATGATCGTTCGGCGAAAGAAGTTGCGAAGGATCGACACGAATCGGAACGGGCGGATTCTCGGACCGAATAGCAGCA
>DASXTE010000177.1:0-4256 GCA_036505595.1 Pyrinomonadaceae bacterium | reverse complement strand
AAGAATCTCGGCATTTCGATGGGCAAGAATTCGTCCATCTTTCACCGCCTGCCGAATGACACGTGGGGACTGCTGAAGTGGTATCCGAACGTGAAGATGCCGAAGAAAGCCGCGAAGCAAAACGGCACTGAAACGGTCGCGCCAGAAACGGTAGAAACGGATGAGACTCCGGCAGCGAAAACGAAAACGGCCAGCGAGTGACTTAGGGATCGCGTGCGCTGGCCGTTTCGTCTTTTCGAACCGAATCACCGACGCGGGCAATAGGGTCGAACCGTGTCTGCCATTATACCAAAATCCCAGAACGGACAACGGTCTTTGTTCTGGTAATTTTGAAAGCGTGGAGGGTACTACGATGAGGAGGGACTGAGGGTATTGCTGGGATGCCCGAACCAAGCGGAGGCGAGAACGCGGTCTAGACAGCCCCTCGCCTCCGTACTCGGCACTTGTGCCCCGGTGCTGGAATTGGTAAACAGAGCCGACTTGCAATCGGCTGGCTGAATCCAGCCTTACGGGTTCGATTCCCGTCCGGGGCACTTTCTTTAACCCCAAACGAGACGTGTATAGTTTATCATGGCAACGATGGCAAAACCCAAAAAGAAGCAAGCCAAGCGCGGGCGAAAAGAGGAACGCTTGATTATCACCGGCGACCCTCAAGCCGCGCTCCGCGAGCTTCTCAAGCCGAAGCCTAAGAAGAAGCCCAAACGGTAAACATTCCCCGATTTTGGCGGATCGCCCTATTAACATTCTCGGCCTTTCAACAAGTACCTAGTCCCGAATATTCTTGACAATTCCGGCCTTGATCTCTCAATCTGGAAACAGGCTGCGGACTGATATGTCCGCCGGGCGCGATTCTTCTGATGGTGGCGTCCGAGAAAATGCCTGGGCACTCTTTTCACGCCCGCCCCGCTCGTCCTCTGGAATCCACTTACGATACGGTCCTGCTGGATCCTCTCTGATGACATTAATGCCTGTTTCCTCTGCGTTAGAAACGCAACCTGCCACCTTGCTCGTGATCGACGATGATTCGTCGGCGCGCGAGGGTCTGCGCAGCATCTTTGAGAGCGCCGGCCATCGCACAATCGCCGTACATGATGCGCCCGCCGCATTACGTTTTCTGAAAAAGGAGCGCTGCGATCTGGTAATGCTCGATGTCGAGCTGCCGGAAATTGATGGGGTCTCGCTCTGTCGTTTGCTGCGCGCACAACCTTCTTTACGACAGTTGCCGGTGCTGGTTTTCTCGGCGACCGACAACGAACAACGCAAGGTCGAAGCGTTCAGTGCCGGCGCCGACGATTACATCGTCAAACCTTCAACGCCCGGCGAATTGATCTCGCGCGTCAATTCTCACCTCGGCATGGCGCAGCGCGAATCGCACCTGACGGATGCGAATCGCGAGCTTCGCTTCCTCGCCGATCTCGGTCGCGGCTTGTTGCAAACTCTCGAGCCTGAGCAAGTCGCGCGTCGCGTTGCCGGCGCAACCTTCGAAGGCCTCAATGCCGCGCTGTGCGCCTGCGTCGTAAGCAATAACGGTCATGGTTTCGCCGTGTGCGCTTTCGATCGCGAAGGAAACGCCGAAGGAGCGTCTCTGGTTGATCTGCCGCGACTGGAGGCGTGGCTCGGTTCTTCGCGCTCGTCCGCCCCGGTGCTGTTGACTAACGAAAGAGAGTTCGTGTTGGCTGACGATCGGCGGACCACTGAGTACGTTAGCCCGATTAGATTCGGCGGCAAAATTCTCGGTGCGTTAGTTGTCGCGTTTGATCGCAGCGACGTTGACGCGTCAAACGAATGCCGGCTGATCGACGCGGCCGCGCAACAGGCCGCCCTCGCGGCGCATATCTCGCTCTTGTATCTGGCAGCGCGCGAATCCGCCGCGACCCTTGCCGAAGAAGTCGATCGTCGCGCCGGCGAAGCGGAAATGCATCAGCGCTTCACCGAAGCAATCATCGACACGCTGCCCGTTTCGCTCTACGCCATCGACCGCGACCATCGGATTGTCGCCTGGAACCGCAATCGCGAGCTGGGCGAGTTGGGTGTGCCGCGCGGACAAGTGCTCGGAAGAAACATCTACGACGTGCTGACAAAACAGAAGCGCGAATTGCTGGAGAGTGAATTCAGCAAGGTCTTTGCAACCGGTGAAATTCAGCGCATCGAACAGGAAACCGTCACCAACAGCGGCGACACTAACCATTGGCTCATCAGCAAGATTCCCATGCGCGCCGCCGAAACGAACGAAGTCTCGCACGTCATCACGGTCGGCGAGAACATTACACCGCGCGTGAAGTCCGAACGTGCCGTGGCGCGCGCGGAAAAGCTGGCCGCGGTCGGTCGATTGGCCGCGGGCGTGGTGCACGAAATCAACAATCCGCTGGCGACGATCGCGGCATGTGCCGAGTCGCTCGAAAAACGAATCGCCGAAGGCGCTTTCGCAGAATCGTCGGACGTCCGAGATTTGAAGGAATATCTCGGGTTGATTCGCGACGAAGCTTTCCGCTGCAAGCAAATCACGAATGGCTTGCTCGATTTCAGTCGGTTGCGTGCCGGCAATCGCGTGCCGCTAAACCTGGCCGACACGATTAAGATGACGGCGCGGCTCGTCACTCATCAGCGACGCGGCGACAATATTCAAATCGAAATTGAAACGGTGAACGATCTGCCAACCGTGCTTGGCGACGAGGGTCAATTGCAGCAGGCGGTCGTGGCTTTGGCGACGAACGCGATCGATGGGATGCCCGACGGCGGCACGCTGACTTTGCGCGCAGCTGTTTCCGGGCCGAACGTCATCGTGCAAATCAAAGACACAGGCGTCGGCATTTCACCGGAAAACCTCACCAAGATTTTCGATCCTTTCTTCACGACCAAAGATGTCGGTCGCGGAACGGGCCTCGGCCTCGCGGTCTGTTATGGTATTGTATCTGAGCACGGTGGCCGCCTCGATGTAAGGTCAATCGTGGGTGTCGGCACCACCTTCACCATCTCGCTACCCAAGGCGAGTGTTTCAAACTAACGGCGCCAGCCGTCGATTCAGTGCGGGAGTCGGAACAGTGAACGAACAACGCGACGCAAGATTACTGATAGCCGAAGACGAGGCAAACCTGCGCCTGGTGCTCCAGAAAGAGTTGCAGCGGCTTGGCTATCGTGTGCATGTGGCGCCTGACGGCGAAGCGGCCCTGCGCAAGCTGGAAGAGAGCAACGTTGATGTCGTGCTGTGCGACATCAACATGCCGCGCATGGACGGCATGGAGTTGCTGCGCCGCGTTCACGAGCGTCCCAACCCGCCCGAAGTGATCATGTTGACGGGCCAGGGGACAATCGAAACCGCGGTCGAAGCGATGAGGATTGGCGCTTACGATTACTTGACCAAGCCCTACAGCATCAGCGAGCTTGACGTGCGCGTGCGGCAGGCTGCGGAAAAGCGCAGCCTGCGTGTTGATAACCAAAGATTGCGCGCGCAAATCGAGCGCAAGTCTGCTGTTCCGGAGATCATTGGCGAATCACGAGCCATGGCTGAAGCCATTCGCCTGGTTGAGCGCGTGGCCCCGTCCGAAGCATCGGTGCTAATCAGCGGCGAGTCGGGCACCGGTAAAGAATTGATCGCGCATGCGATTCATCGTTTGTCGAACCGTGCCGGAGGGTCGTTTATTGATTTGAACTGCGCGGCGTTTCAGGAGACTTTGCTTGAATCTGAGTTGTTTGGCTACGAAGCCGGCGCGTTTTCCGGCGCAAAAGCGCGAAAGCTCGGACTGATTGAATTGGCCGACGGTGGTACGTTGTTTCTCGATGAAGTGACGGAATTGCCGGCGGCGCTGCAAGCGAAACTCTTACGCGCGATTGAGACGCGAACATTTTTCCGCGTTGGCGGCGTGCGCAAGGTCGAAGTCAACGTCCGCATCGTCGCGGCCACGAACCGCAATTTGGATTCAGTCGTCAACAACGGATCGTTTCGCGCCGACCTTCTCTATCGCATAAACAGTTTTCAGATTCATCTCACGCCGCTGCGCGATCGCCCCGAAGATATCGAGCCGCTGACGGAACACATTTTAAGGGAACTTGCCGGAGCGAGCGCGCCGGACGTTGGTCCTGAAGTCATGGAAAAGCTGCGCGCGTACACCTGGCCGGGCAATGTCCGTCAGCTTCGCAATTGTTTGGAGCGTGCGGTGTTGCTGGCCAACGATGGCCGCATCACGGTCAGTGAACTACCGCCAGAAGTTTCCGGCCGCACGAACGGCGGCGCGTCGTTTGCGCCGATGGCCGGAGTC